>NZ_JAVLAZ010000026.1:17318-21563 GCF_031581315.1 Thiohalophilus sp. | reverse complement strand
GAACTGTTCCGCCGGGTCCGTTTACGCGATCCCATGAAAAACAAGGCCCTGCAAAAAGGGCTGGATCAGCTCAGCGAGGAGGGCGCCTCGCAGGTTTTTCGCCCGCTCAATAACAACGACATCATCGTCGGCGCGGTGGGCGTGCTGCAGTTTGACGTGGTGGCCTTTCGCCTGAAAGAAGAGTACAACGTGGAATGCAGTTTCGAGGCGGTCAATGTGAATACCGCCCGCTGGGTCATCTGCAATGATGAGAAGATGCTCAACGAGTTTCGTAAAAAAGCCGCGGATAACCTGGCACTGGATGCCTCGGGCAGTCTGACGTATCTGGCGCCGACACGGGTCAATCTGGATCTGACCATCGAGCGTTGGCCGGATATCGAGTTCCACGCCACGCGTGAACATTAACCTGCCGGCGCCGGGGTAAAAGCCCTTTACAAACCGGGCAGTGACCCGGTATCAATAGCGGATGCGAACGTTACTCAAGATTGTTTTCCGCGCCCTGCTCAGGTTGCTCTATCGGGTCGAGGTGCAGGGGCTGGAAAACCTGCAGCAGGCCGGTCCGCGCACTTTGCTGATAGCCAACCATACCTCCTTCCTCGACGCTCTTTTGCTGACGGTATTTCTGCCACGCGAGTTGAGTTTTGCCATCCATACCCGCATGGTCAATCAGTGGTTCATACGTCCGTTCAAACCACTGGTAACATTGTTTGTGATGGACCCGACCAGTCCGTTTTCCCTCAAATCGCTGATCCGCCATATGCAGGACGATCACAGCGTGGTGCTGTTTCCCGAAGGACGGATCACCGTGACCGGGGCGTTGATGAAGATCTATCACGGCCCGGGACTGGTGGCGGACAAGGTTGATGCCGATGTATTGCCGGTGCGCATCGATGGTGCCCAGTATTCGCCTTTCTCCCGCCTGCGCAAGCGGATCCGGGTGCGCTGGTTTCCGCGCATTACCCTGACCGTTCTGCCGCCGCGTAAGATCAAGGCGCCAGCCGAGGTGCGTGGGCGCGCGCGGCGCATCTATGCCGGCGAGCGACTGACCGACATCATGACCGAGATGATGTTCGCCACCAGCCATTACCGTTGCACGATTTTCGATGCATTACTCGATGCGCAACGGATTCACGGCGGCCGGCACAAGATCGCTGAGGATTTTGAGCGGGTACCAATTAACTATCGCCAGCTGATTCAGCGCAGTTTTATCCTGGCGGACGCGCTTGCTGAGCGAACCCGGCGCACAGAGAATGTCGGTATTCTGTTGCCCAATACCACTGCAACATTGATCACCCTGTTTGCACTGCAGATCTATCAGCGGGTGCCTGCACTGCTCAATTATTCCGACGGGGTCAAAAACCTGCTCGAGGCCTGTCGCATCGGGCGCATCAACACGATCTATACCTCGCGCCAGTTTGCCGATTATGTCCACCTGCATGAGCTGCTCGGCGAACTGGGTCGGCAAGTGAAGGTGATTTACCTCGAAGAGGTGGTCAGTGGCCTTCGCTGGCTGCATAAACTGCGCGGCCTGTTCGCGGCCTGGTTTCCGAGGCTGGGATATCGCGGTCGTGCCGGTGAGGCCGGGCCGGATGATCCGGCAGTGCTGCTGTTTACCCCCGGCTCCGAAGCCAAACCCAAAGGTGTGGTTCTGTCACATGCCAATCTGCTTGCCAACTGTTCGCAACTGGTCAGCCGTACCGATTTCAGCTCGCGGGATGTAGTCCTCAATACCATGCCGATGTTCCATGCCTTCGGCCTGACCTGTGGCACGGTGTTGCCGGTGATATCCGGGGTACGGGTCTTCTTCTATCCCAACCCATTGCACTATCGTATCGTTCCCGAGATCGCCTACGACATCAATGCCACCATTCTGTTTGGTACCGACACGTTTCTGGCCGGCTATGCGCGCTTTGCCCATCCCTATGATTTTTACAGCATTCGTTATGTGTTTGCCGGGGCGGAGAAACTGCAGGCGTCGACCCGCCGTATGTGGAGTGAGCGTTTCGGCGTACGTATTTTCGAAGGCTATGGTGCGACCGAAACCAGTTCGCTGATCGCCATCAACACCGCGATGGAAAATCGCCCCGGTACGGTGGGTCGGTTACTGCCGGGTATGGATTACCGACTGGTGGCGGAGCCGGGCGTGGAAGCCGGCGAACGTCTGTGGGTGAAAGGCCCCAACGTGATGCTCGGTTACCTGCAACCCGAACAACCGGATACGCTGCAGCCACCGGCCACCGCGGCCGGGCAGGGATGGTATGATACCGGCGATATCGTCAGTATGAATGAGCGGGGGTTTTTGACCATCATTGGCCGGGTCCGGCGTTTTGCCCGGGTCGATGGCGAGACGGTCTCGCTGGCACAGATAGAGGAATTCGTCAGTCGCGTCTGGCCGCATGCAATGCATGCGATTATCCATGTGCCCGATGCCGGGCAGGGGGAACAGCTGGTACTGATCACGACCCGGGCGCAACCGCAACGCCGTGAGCTTCTTGAGGCCGCGCGTGAGCAGGGTATCCCCGAAGTCGGCCTGCCGCACAGGCTGGTCTCTGTACCGAAGCTGCCGCAACTGGGCAGTGGCAAGATCGATTATCGGCAATTGCAACGGCAATACGGTCAACCGCCAGAGGGATGATCGGTACCGGCAGGGCACGGGCCTTGCGGGAATAACAACAAACGTAAAACGAGACCGGCATGTGGAAACTGCTCACTGAAAAGAAAGTACTTTCCTGGGCTTTGTATGACTGGGCCAACTCGGCTTTTGCCACGGTGATGCTGGCGGGATTGTTTCCGGTCTTTTTCAAGCAATACTGGAGTGCGGATCAATCGGCCACCACCAGTACCTTTCATCTGGGTGTGGCCAACTCGATTGCCGGTATCGTGATAGTCCTGCTCGCGCCAATCCTCGGCGCCATCGCCGATGCCGGTCAGGCCCGCAAGCGGCTATTACTCTCTTTCGCCGCGCTGGGCATGATTATGACGGCCAGCCTCTACGGGGTGGCTCAGGGCGCCTGGCTGGCCGCAGCCACGTTGTATGCGCTTGGCGTGATCGGTTTTATGGGCAGTGTTATTTTCTATGATGCCCTGATCGTCAAGGTAACCCGGCCGGAACATTACGATCTGGTCTCCGGTTACGGTTTTTCGCTGGGTTATCTGGGTGGGGGACTGTTATTTTCACTTGATGTGCTGATGACTCTCTATCCCGCCTGGTTTGGTTTTGCCGATGCCAGCGAGGCGGTCCGCTTCGCCTTTATCACCGTGGCTATCTGGTGGGCGGTGTTTACCCTGCCACTGGCGTTTAATGTGCCGGCCGATGAGGGATTGCGAATGCCGGTTTTCAAGGCGATACGCGGTGGCTTTCGGCAGTTGCGCCATACCTTTGCCGAAATTCGCCGACTGAAGGTGGTATCCCTGTTTTTGCTGGCTTACTGGTTGTATATCGACGGGGTCGATACGGTGGTGCGCATGGCAGTGGATTATGGGATGTCGATCGGCTTTGACAGTAACGATCTGATCGTCGCTTTGTTAATTACCCAGTTCGTCGGGTTTCCGGCGGCGCTGTTGTTCGGTATTCTCGGTAACAAGATAGGCGCCAAGGCAGGCATACTGATCGCATTGGGCGTCTATTTTATCGTCACCACCTGGGCCTATTTCATGCAGGAGGTGTACGAGTTCTATCTGCTGGCGGTGGTGATCGGCCTGGTACAGGGGGGTGTGCAGTCTCTGAGTCGGTCGCTGTACGCACGCATCATCCCGCCGGACAAGTCGGGCGAGTTTTTCGGCTTTTACAACATGATGGGCAAGTTTGCAGCGGTGATCGGGCCGGTGCTGATGGGGTCGGTGGCCGTTCTGACCGACAGTTCGCGGCTGGCGATCCTTTCGGTGACAGTGTTGTTTCTGATCGGCGGTATCCTGTTGCTGATGGTGGATGTGAAAGAAGGCGAGCGCATGGCGCGGCAGTTATGAGATGGATGATACAATCAGATCTGGAATCCAGAATAGTCAAAGAAGGTAGGTGTTGTAGTGGATAACGATAACAACCAGGCTCCAAGCTTGTGGGATGTTGCCAAGAGCGTCATGGCGGGGTTTCTTGGTGTGCAGAAAAGCAAGCATTACGAGCGGGACTTTACCCATGGCAAGCCCTGGCAATACATCACGCTGGGCCTTATCGGCGTGGTGATCTTTATTGCCGTGATCATCGGGGTCGTCAGGCTGGTGCTGTCGCTGGCCGGCGTATAAATAAGT
>NZ_JAVLAZ010000026.1:0-17218 GCF_031581315.1 Thiohalophilus sp. | reverse complement strand
CTCAGTACTCGATAGATCTTCCGGATAATCCACATCCCGCAATATGCCGGGATCGTTGACGGAAATGAGTGTCAGATGTTGCGGGTTGGCGTTCACGATTGCGCGCGCGCCCTGGTCGCCGTCCAGGGCGATCAGTTGTCTGACATAGGCGCTGCCAAAGCCGACCGGGTGGCCGCGGCGATCGCCGTATAGCGGGGCGACGATATCGCGGGGTTGTCTCAGTGCGGTGGCGACCGCCCGGATCGTTTGTTTGTCGATCCAGGGCATATCGCCCAGCATAATCAGCCAGCTCGACGCCTCATGGACGGCGCGTATCGCGCAGGCGAGGCTGCTGCCCATGCCGTCTTCAGGGCGCGGATTGATCACCACCTGCAGACCTTCCTGCTTTAACAATTCGGCGGTGGCGGGATCCCCGGCGCCGACCACGGCGACGCTTTCGGCCAGCACGGATGCCAAATTGCGGGCGCACTGCACCACCATCGGGGTTTCATCCGTCAGGGGGTGTAATAATTTATTGGCGCCGAATCGTTGACTCAGGCCGGCGGCCAGCAGAATGCCGGTGGTGCTCATGCCACGTTGACAGCCTGGGTGTTGCGCACAACGGCGGTTGCCGAATTACGCCGGGCGGTGATTTCCGCCAGGATGGCCACGGCGATCTCCGGCGGGGTATGACTGCCGATATCCAGCCCGACCGGCGCATGCAGACGACGGATTTGATCTTTTGACAGTCCCAGTTCTGCCAGGCGTCGCCGCCGGGCATCGCAGTTGCGTTGCGAGCCAATGGCGCCGACATAGAAGGCGTTGGCGGTGAGGGCATCGAGCAGAGCCATGTCATCCAGCTTGGGATCGTGGGTGAGCGCCAGTACGATGCTGCGGGCATGACCGGCGTATTCGCCGACCGCCTCGTCCGGCATGATCCCGATCAGTTGCGTGCCGGGCAGTTGCCAACCGGCGGCGTATTCCTCGCGTGGATCGCAAACGATGACCTGGTAGTCGAGCATCAGGGCCAGTTGCGAGACATACCGGGACAGGTGGCCGGCCCCGATCAACAGCATTTGCCATTGGGGTCCGAAGACCTTGCTGACCGATTCCTCGCCATACGCAAACTCCTGATCGGCCGTGGCCGGTGCCAGGGTGACCTCACCGCTGGCGAGATCCACCTGGCGGTTGACCAGTTCTCCCTCTTCCATGGCCCTCAGCAGGGGTTGCAACTGATCGGCATCGGTTAATGCTTCCAGTAACAGTTCCAGTCGCCCGCCGCAGGGCAACCCGAAACGGGTGGCTTCCTGGCGGTCGACACCGTAATTCAGACGGGCCGGCAACTGTTCGCTCAGCTCATTCTCGGCAAAGCGGGCCAGCAGATCCTCTTCCACGCAACCGCCGGAGACCGAACCGGCATGCACACCATCCCGGCGCATTACCAGCAGTGAACCCGGTGGACGGGGGGAGGAGCCCCAGGTCTTCAATACGGTCACCAGCATCAGTGAGTGGCCCTGTTGCAGCCACTGGTGCGCGGTGCGGATTACTTCACGGTCGGTTCCCCAGGCTTCCATCGTCGCTTCTCCCTCAGGCGGATAACGTCAGTGGCAGACGTTGAAATGACTGGCCGGTGAGAGCGCTCAGGGCGTTGGCCACGGCCGGAGCAATGACCGGCGTGGCCGGCTCGCCGACGCCGGTGGGTGGCTGGGTGGATTTGACAATGTGGACCTCGACCTCGGGCATCTGATCGATGGTGAGCATCTGAAAGTCGTGGTAGTTACCCTGCACCACAGCCCCGTTATCCAGCGTGATCTCACTCATCAGGGCGGGCGAGAGGCCAAAGCCCATGCCGCCTTCCATCTGGGCCCGGATCACATCCGGCGTGACAGCGATACCGCAATCGATGGCAATGATCACTTTGTCGACGCTGAAACGGTTGTCAGCGTGCAGCGTGACTTCAGCCACTTCGGCAACATAGCTGTTAAAGGACTTGTGCAGCGCGATGCCGCGCGCCCGGCCTTCGGGCAGGGGGCCTCCCCAGCCGGCTTTTTCCGCGACGAGATCGAGTACCGCCCGATGGCGGGGTTTATCGTCCAGTAGCTCGCGTCGGAATTCGACCGGATCCCGGCTGGCGCGTCGGGCCAGTTGATCGATCATGGTCTCCACGGCAAAGGCGGTATGGGTGGAGCCGACCGAGCGCCACCACTGCACCGGCACCGGCCATTCGGGGGAGTGCAGATCCACGCGGAGATTGGGAATGGCATAGGGCAGGTTGGCTGCGCCTTCTACCGAGGTGGCATCGACTCCGTCCTTGACCATGCTCGATTCAAACGCGGTGCCGGTCATGATCGACTGGCCGACGATACGATGCTGCCAGGCGACCGGTTTGCCGTTGCTATTGAGCGCGGCAGAGAGGGTGTGATAGTACATCGGACGAAAGTACCCGGCCCGGGTGTCGTCCTCGCGGGTCCAGACCATTTTTATCGGCCTGCGTGTGTCCAGTGCCCTGACGATGCTGGCGGCTTCCACCACATAGTCGGAATGGGGATTGCCGCGCCGGCCGAACGAGCCGCCGGCATAGAGCATATTGATGGTCACCTGTTCCGGTTTGATGCCGAACAGTTTGGCCACGGCTTGTTGATCGGCGGTCTGTGATTGCACCCCGTTCCAGATCGTAACGCCCGCGTCGGTCCGCTGTACGACACAGTTGAGCGGTTCCATCGGGGCATGGGCCAGATAGGGGAATTCAAATTCCAGATCGATTCGTTCGGCGGCCTCGTTCAGTGCTTTACTGCTGTTGCCGCTTTGCCGGGCGATGTTACCCGGGCGTTGGGCGCGTTGTTTGTAATCGGCGAGTATTTGATCGCTGCCCATGTTAAAGGCGTTGCTTTCATCCCATTCGATCGACAGGGCATCCCGTCCCTTGATCGCGGCCCAGGTATGTTCGGCCACCACGGCCACGCCGTTGGGAATCTCGATCACATCATGCACGCCCCGGACCTTGCGGGTTTCGCCGGCGTCAAACTGTTTCACCCGGGCACCGAAGCGGGGCGGGTGCGCCACCACCGCCACCAGCATCTCGGGCAGCTGGATATCCTGGGTATAGATGGCTGTACCGTGGACTTTTTCTTTGCTGTCCTTGCGCGGGACGGTAGTGCCGATCAGGGTGAACTGGTCCGGCTCCTTGAGAAAGACGTCATCGGGGACGGGTTGTTGCGCGGCCAGATCGGCCAGTTCGCCAAAGCTGGCCTGTTGCTCGGACGCGCGATTTTTAATGATGCCTTTTTCCACCTGGATATCATCGGTATCCACATGCCATTGTTCCGCGGCCGCGGCGACCAGCATGTGCCGGGCGGTGGCGCCAGCCTGGCGCATCTGGTTAAAGGAGTTGGGCATGGCGGTGCTGCCGCCGGTGCCCTGGATCTGGCCCCAGAACAGGTTGTTATAGCGACTGGCATCGGCTGGCGCGCCTTCACTGACGATTTGCGACCAGTCGGCGTCCAGCTCTTCGGCGACCAGGGCCGCAAGTCCGGTATAGGTGCCCTGACCCATCTCCAGATGTTTGATAATGACGATCACCCTGTTGTCATCGGTGATGCGGACAAAGGCGTTGGGTTCAAACAGTATCTCGCCGTCTCCCTCGGCCATCTTCGGTTCCATCCCGGTCGGTTTTTTCCCGTTTTGATCGCAGCCGCCCAGATAGACTCCGAGAGTGAGACCGGCGCCGGCCCCCAGGCTGGTGATCAGAAATTTACGCCGGTGAATGTCAAAGCGCTGGCGGCTCATGCCACACCTCCTTTGTCAGCGAGGGTTCGCGCCGCACTGTGAATGGCCTCGCGAATTCGCACATAGGTGTGACAACGGCACAGATTGCCGCGCATGGCGTCGTTAATCGCCGCATCATCGGGTTGCGGGTTGTTTTCCAGCAAGGCGATGGCGCTCATGATCTGGCCAGACTGGCAATAACCGCATTGCACGACATCATGCTGTTCCCAGGCGTTTTGAACCGCCTCGGTGACGGGGGAACTGACTTTTTCGATGGTGGTAATCGCCTTGCCCTGCACGGATTCAACGGGGGTGATGCAGGCGGGCACCGGGGCGCCGTCAACGTGCACGGTACAGGCACCACAGACGGCGATGCCGCAACCGTATTTGGTGCCGGTCAGACCCAGTATGTCGCGCAGCGCCCAGAGCAGCGGCATGTCGGCATCAATGTCGAGAGAGTGGGTGTCGCCATTGACGGAAAGTGTGATCATGCGAGACTCCTTTCTTCATTATCAGAAGTCTTATTAGACTAGCATGCCTTTTCGGGATGTCACACCGGGCTTCTCTGTTCGCACTGTGAGAAACCCGTGGCAGGTTGCCGGTTTGTGAGGCGCCGGATTAACCATTAGCGGTATTGAGTGATTACAGGGAGCGGTGCAGGGTGCCCTGGTACTGATATCTCCGGGCAAGCCTTCGAGCAGGGATTAAACCGGTGTTTTTGCTATTTTGTGGCCGGGAACCCTTGTAATGACGATATTTGGCCCAATATATTAAAAATGTGTAGTATTTCCGGTTCAACTTCGGTATATAATACACTCACGCTACATCTCTCTGGTTCTTGTCAGTATTTCTTACCAAGATAATACCTGTTGAAGACCTCGCAAGACGTGTAACGCATTTTATTAATAACTTTATGAATAGGTAAATTATCATGGTAACAGGAACCGTTAAGTGGTTTAACGAATCCAAGGGCTTCGGCTTTATTTCTCCTTCTGACGGCAGCAAGGACGTGTTTGTTCACTTCTCTGCTATCACCGGTTCAGGGTTTCGCACCCTGACTGAAGGTCAGTCAGTGACTTTCAATGTCGAGAATGGCCAGAAGGGCCCGCAGGCGACAGATGTTCAGGCCTAAGCCTTAAACATCTGCGGTCTCAAAAAAGCCCCGCGAGAAATCGCGGGGCTTTTTTTATGCAGGTAACCGGCCTGTAACTTCGGGAACGTGAGTTACAGCCGGGCGATCTTCTCCTTTTGGGATTTGAGCTGCTGCAAAGTACTCTGGATATCCCCGAGTTTGTCGCGCTCTTTTTGTACTACCGCCTCCGGCGCCTTATCGACGAAGCTCGCGTTGCCGAGCTTGCCTTCGACGCGTTTGGCATCGCTTTCCAGCTTGTCGATCTCCTTATTCAGGCGTGCCAGTTCGGCTTCCTTGTCGATCAGGCCGGCCATGGGGATGAGAATTTGCATGTCATCCACCAGGGCGGTGGCGGATTCCGGGGCTTCTTCATTTTCAGATAGCCACGCGATGGATTCGATCTTCGCCAGGTTCTGTAGATAATGTCGGTGTCGTTCGACCCGTTCTTTATCCGCCTGGTTGTAATGCTGCAGGATCACCGGCAGCGGTTTGCCCGGTTTGATGTCCATGCCGCTGCGGATCTGGCGAATACCAATGATGAACTGTTTGACCCATTCCATCTCCTCGACCGCGGTGTTGTCGATTTTGTCTTTGTCCGCTTCGGGGTAGGGCTGGGTCATGATGGTGTCGCCTTCTCTGGCGGCCAGGGGTGCGACTTTTTGCCAGATCTCTTCGGTAATGTAGGGCATGATCGGATGCGCCAGGCGTAATACGGTTTCCAGCACACGCACCAGGGTGCGGCGTGTACCGCGTTTGGCCGTCTCGGTAGCGGCGTCGCTCATCAATACCGGTTTGGACAGTTCCAGGTACCAGTCGCAGTATTCGTTCCAGGTAAATTCGTACAGCGCATTGGCGGCACGGTCGAAGCGGTATTCAGCAATGGCCTTGTTCATCTGCTGTTCGGTCTCCTGCAGGCGACTGATGATCCAGTGATCGGCGACGGATAATTCCACCTCGCCGCCATCCTGACCGCAATCCTGGCCCTCGGTGTTCATCAGCACATAACGGGCCGCGTTCCACAGCTTGTTGCAGAAGTTGCGATAGCCCTCAATACGGCCCATGTCGAAGTTGATGTCGCGACCGGTCGAGGCGAGCGCGGCGAAGGTAAAGCGCAGCGCATCGGTACCGAAAGCGGGAATCCCGTCGGGGAAATCCTTGCGCGTCTGTTTGGCGATCTTTTCGGCCAGATGGGGTTGCATCATACCTTTGGTGCGTTTTTCCACCAGCGCCTCAAGCTCGATCCCGTCGATGAGATCGATGGGATCGAGGACGTTGCCCTTCGATTTGGACATCTTCTGGCCATGGGCGTCACGCACCAGGCCATGGATATAGATCTCGCGAAACGGGACATCGTCCATGAACTTGAGCCCCATCATGATCATGCGCGCGACCCAGAAGAAAATGATGTCAAAGCCGGTGACCAGTACGCTGGTGGGGTAGAAGGTGTTCAGGCGTTCGGTCTGCTGCGGCCAGCCCAGGGTGGAGAAGGGCCACAGCGCGGAACTGAACCAGGTGTCGAGCACATCCTCGTCCTGTTGCAGGTCGAGATCATCGGGCAGGCTGTGTTGCCGGCGGACCTCCTGTTCATCGCGACCGACATAAATATTGCCATCCTTGTCATACCAGGCCGGAATGCGGTGTCCCCACCAGATCTGGCGGCTGATGCACCAGTCCTCGATGTTACGCATCCATTCAAAATAGGTATTTTTCCAGTTGTTCGGCACGAAGCGGATACGCCCGTCTTCCACCGCGTCGATGGCAGGCTCAGCCAGCGGTTTGATCTTGACGTACCACTGGTCGGTCAAAAACGGTTCGATGACCGCACCGGACCGATCGCCGCGCGGCACCATCAGTTTGTGCGGCTCGGTTTTCTCCAGCAGTTCCTGTGACTCGAGATCAGCGACGATCTGTTTGCGCGCCTCGAAGCGATCCAGGCCGATGTAGGCGGCGGGCAGCAGCTGGCCTTCTTCGGCCAGGTTTTCCCGTACGGCAGCGCTGTCGGTAAAGATATTGATCAGACCGCCATGGGGCTGCTCGGCAATCGGTGTTTCATCGCGATGGCGTTGCCAGACCTGGTAGTCATTGAAATCGTGGGCAGCGGTGATCTTGACGCAACCGGTGCCGAATTCGGGATCCACATACTCGTCGGCGATGATCGGGATGCGCCGGCCGGTCAGCGGCAGCTCGACAAACTCGCCGAGCAGATGCTTATAACGTTCGTCGCCGGGATGAATCGCCACGGCACAGTCGCCCAGCAGGGTTTCGGGGCGGGTGGTGGCAACGATCAGATGGCCGGTGCCATTGGTCAACGGATAGCGCATGTGCCACAGGTGTCCGTTTTCTTCTTCGGAAAGCACCTCGAGATCGGACACGGCGGTATGCAATACCGGATCCCAGTTGACCAGGCGCTTGCCGCGATAGATCAGGCCTTCTTCATACAGCCGCACGAAGACTTCCTTGACCGCGTCGGAGAGGCCGGCGTCCATGGTGAAGCGTTCGTGCTGCCAGTCGGGCGAGGCGCCTATGCGGCGCAGCTGGCGGGTGATGGTCCCGCCGGATTCTTCCTTCCATTCCCAGATCTTGTCGATGAATTTCTCGCGCCCGATGTCGTGGCGGGTCTGGCCTTCGGCATTGACGATACGTTCGACCACCATCTGGGTGGCGATCCCGGCATGGTCGGTGCCGGGCTGCCACAGGGTATTGTCGCCTTTCATGCGATGATAGCGGGTCAGGGCATCCATGATGGTGTCCTGGAAGGCGTGGCCCATGTGCAGACTGCCGGTGACGTTGGGCGGCGGGATCATGATGCAGAAAGGCTCACCTTTGCCCGAGGGGGCGAAGTAGTCGTTCTGTTCCCAGGTGTCGTACCAGCGCTGTTCGATCGCTTGGGGGTTATAAGTCTTGTCCACGGAACATCCGATTCGGTTGCTTGCCAGTGAGTTGAAGGTCACAAACCGGGCATTATACCGAATCCCGGCGCAGGGCCATATCCTCCACGGCGTAATTGCCTGATTTTTCCGCCATCCGCGCCACGGCCATGCTAGACTGCGCTCCCATGAGTGCACTGGCTATCGATACCCGGCTCTGGATTTATCTGCTGCTGACCCTGGCAGCCAAGCTGCTGCTCGCCCATTACCTGCCGATGACCGGCGATGAAGCCTATTTCATCGTCTGGGGCAATTATCCCGATTACGGTTATTACGATCACCCGCCAATGGTGGGCTGGCTGCTGACGGCCATGCTCTCGGTCAGCGATGCGCCGCTGTGGTTGCGTCTGCCGCAGGTGCTTTTGACCACGTTCATCGGCCTGGCTATATATCTGTTGTTACGCCGTACTCACGAAGCCGTGGCGGTGGCGGTGGCGGTGTTGTATCTCGTGGCGCCGGTGAATGTACTGGGTGTCCTGACGACCACCGACACGCCGCTGATTTTCTGGTCGTTCCTGTCGGCCGTCAGCTTCTATTTTGCCCAGCGCCGCGACAATCTGTGGTGGTATCTGCTGTGCGGTCTGTTTCTGGGGCTGGCGTTTTTCTCCAAGTTTTTTGCCGGGCTGCTGGGTATTGCCTATTTCCTGTATATCGTGCTGTATACCCGCCGCGGCCTGCGGCCCTATCTCGGCCTGCTGCTGATCATCCTGGGCACCCTGCCGTTTATCGGGCTCAACCTGTGGTGGAACTACAATAACTGCTGGAACAACTACCTGTTCAATCTGGTTAACCGCACCGCTGGTTCGGGTTTTTCAGCAGGGACCATGCTGACTTATTTGGTAATGCTGGTTTACCTGGTGACGCCGCCGATTCTTTATTACCTGTTCAAGCAATGGCGGGACGTGAAAGAAAGCCTCACCAGTCGTCAGAGCGTCTTCGGCGGGCTGTTCCTGATTCCCATCGGGCTGTTCTTCTTGCTCTCCTTCTGGAAAGAGATCGGCCTGCACTGGTTACTGAGTTTTTATCCCTTCCTGTTCCTGGCGCTGGCGCCCATTCTCAGTACCCAGCAGTTGCGCAAGTGTCACTATTTCATGCTGCCGTTTACTGTTCTGCACCTGGTTTTTATCGGGGCCTTGCTGGTGCTCGCGCCGGGGATCGCCAAGGAGTTCGATAAAGACGCCTACCGCGATGCGGTATTTGGCATGCGTACCGAACAGATTATCGACGCCATGTCCGAATCGGATGCGGCGGTTATGATGACCGAAAGTTACGCCAAATCGGCCATGCTCGCCTATTACACCAAACAGCCTGTTCCGGTGTTCAGCGTCAGCTCCTATCACGGGCGCGAAGCCGACAAGCGTACCGATTTTCGCCAGTTCGATGGCAAGGACATCGTAATCTTCAGCGAGCACCGGCAGGAAAAATACCGGCCCTACTTCCGCGACGCGGAGATTCGCCGCATCGACGTGGACGATACCCATTTTTATCTGTTCGTCGGCAGGGGGTTTGATTACCAGACCTACCGGGATGACATCCTGCGCGAGGTGGTCGATCGCTATTACCAAATTCCCGACTACCTCCCCACCGGCCAGTGCTACATGTACGAACGCTACGGCTTCGAACCACACAGGATTGATTAGTGTCGGTTATTCAAAACCGAGTCCGCAAATGAACGCGAATAAACGCAAAATATACTGATTTAAATTAGCGTACATTTGCGTTCATTAGCGGATTAAACAAATTAGTTCTGTCCTTTATACCCAAACAACGGGCATAAACGCCTCTGCGTTAATCTCTTTTATTTTCCATCCCGGATTTGTTTTCGAATCGTATCCAGCTGTTCGGCGATGGTTTTTTTGACTTCTTTTTCGATGTTGACCACGGTGCGCATGAGTGTGTTGCGGACTTCTTTTTCCAGGCTGGCCTGCAGGTGATCGAGAAATTCCAGCATGGTGTCGCTGTCGCTCTGGTTCGGGCTGCTCATGGTATCCGGCTCTTGTTCGTTGTCGGGTGAGGGCGCTGCGTTGATCGGTTCGGCTTCGTCGGTGACTTCCGGGATTTCCAGTTGTTCGGCGGCAGGCGGGTAGGCGTCCGGTTCAACGATATCGTCCAGTACCGGTACCACGGGTTCGTTGTTGGAGCTGGAACGGGATGTTTTGAAGTTGCCGGGTTCATTGGCGCGATTGATGCTGTCGCGCGCGGCCGTCAGTTTGGTCTCGCTTTGTTCCAGCAGCCCCTTGATAGACTCCAGCGCATTGAGCAGGTTGTCTTCCACCGGGTCGGAGTCAGGCTTGTCGTTCTGCTTGCTCATGCTCACTTGCTATCCAGGTTATGCGTGTTGAGCTCATAGCCGCGATCGCGATAAAACTTGAAGCGCTCGCGCCCGGTCTGGCGGGCCTGCTCATCGCCGGCGATCACTTCCGCAACCCGTTCGAAGCGGCTGAAGAAGGCCGGTACCGCCTCGCCCAGATTGATCAGAACTTCGTTGTGCTGTTCCGGCTCGCCGTCATGGCCGATGACGATGGCGGCCCGGGTCGCTACTGTATCATCCTGCAGGCAGTGAGGAATAAAACTGCCATCACGAAACGTCCACAGCAGCTGGTCGAGTTGTTCGGCCTGCTGCCGATCATCCGTGTGTATGTATATAGTGTGATTCCGGGTGTAGGCTTTTTCCGCCAGGCGGCAGGCCAGCCGCTGACGGGCCTGGGCATGGTTGTCCTCCGTAATGTAGAAATCGACCCGGGTCATCAGAGCTGGTATTTCTTGCCGCATTGATCCAGCAGGTACTGGGTGAGTATCGGGACCGGCCGGCCGGTGGAACCCTTATCGGCGCCGCTTTTCCAGGCGGTGCCGGCAATGTCCAGATGGGCCCATTTGAGCTTTTTGGTAAAGCGCGAGAGGAAGCAGGCAGCGGTAATGGTACCGGCTTCGCGCCCGCCGATATTGGCCATGTCGGCGAAGTTGCTCTTGAGCTGATCCTGATATTCGTCCCACAGGGGTAATTGCCAGGCGCGGTCCTGGCTGGTTTGACCGGCGGCGAGCAGCGCCTCGGCCAGCGGCTGGTCATTGCTGAGCAGGCCGCAGGGGTGGTTCCCCAGGGCAACAATGCAGGCGCCGGTCAGGGTCGCGGTGTCGATAACCGACCTGGGCTTGAAGCGCTCGCTGTAGGTCAGGGCGTCGCACAGGATCAGGCGTCCCTCGGCATCGGTGTTCAGGATCTCGATGGTCTGGCCCGACATGCTGGTGACCACGTCTCCCGGCTTGTTGGCATTGCCATCGGGCAGGTTTTCGCAGGCGGGAATGATGGCCACCACATTGATGGGGGGCTGCAATTCGCCGATGGCCTGCATGGTGCCGAGCACCCCGGCCGCGCCGCCCATGTCGTATTTCATCTCGTCCATCGCGGAAGCTGGCTTGATGGAGATACCACCGGCATCGAAAGTGACTCCCTTGCCGATCAGGGCATAGGGCCGGGTCTCTTTTTGAGTGCCCTGATACTCGATGACGATCAGTTTGGGCGGCTGGCGGCTGCCCTTGGCGACCGAGAGAAAGGCGCCCATCTTCAGCTCTTCGATGGACTTCTGATTCAGGACCCGCACTTTCATGTTGTCATAGCCCTTGAGCTGCTTGCCGGCCTGGTTGGCCAGGTAGGTCGGGGTGCAGACATTGCCGGGCAGATTGCCCAGCTCGCGGGTGAAGCTGGCCCCCTTGCCGATGGCTTCGCCAATCTTCAGCCCGATGCGGGCGCTCTTGAGCGCCTTGTCATCCACACACAGCTGTAATTTGCCCAGCGGGTAATCGGGCTTCTCTTTCTTGCTGAAGGTTTGCTGATAGCGATACAGAGCCTGATGAGTGAGTTCGGCGGCGCGGCGGACATTCCAGGCTTTAGAGCGATCCTTGACCTCCAGATCGGTCAGGTAACAGGCGGCATCCCGGGCGCCGGAATCATTCACGGCCGTAATCGCGTTACTGAGGGCCTTGCTGTACTGTTTCTCATCGAATTCCGACGCCTTGCCGCAGCCGACCAGCAGGACACGTTCGGCCTTGATACCGGACAGCTGGTGCAACATCAGGGTCTGGCCGGGTTTGCCGTCCATGTCGCCCTGTTTGAGAATTCGCTGCAGGACGCCGCCGCTGGCCTTGTCCAGTGCCTGGGCGTGAGGTCCGGGCTGGCGTTTTTCAAACACGCCGACGATCAGGCAGTGGCTGGATTGTTGTTCGACGGGGGCACATTTGAGCGTAATATTCATACTGGGTCCTGTGATTGCCTGTGGGACACGGGTTGCTGCGTATCAATTCAGCGATGTGGGCAATATAATACAGTATTGTTTCTGTACATAAAGAACGAACCGGTTTTCAACCCCTGATTCTGACGTGATTATTGCCCGTTACCTGGTCAAGGAAGTTTTTCTCACCTTCACGGCGGTGGCCCTGGTGTTGTTGCTGATCGCCCTCAGCGCGCAGTTGGTGGGACTGTTCAACGACGTGGCCCGGGGTTCGCTGCAGGTGGATATGGTGCTGCAGATCTTTGGGGTACGGGTCCTCAGCCTGCTGGTGTTTATCCTGCCGCTGGCGCTCTATCTGGCCATTTTGCTGGCGCTCAGCCGTCTGTATCGTGACAGTGAGATGACGGCCATTGCCGCCTGCGGGATAGGTACCGGTTATATCCTGCGCGCCATACTGGGACTGGCCCTGGTTATAGCGGTACTGCAGGGCCTGCTGAGCCTGCAGCTGGCGCCCTGGGCCGAACACCAGGTTCAGCGTCTGACCGCCGCGGCACAGTCCCGGGGGGATATTCAGGGCATTATCCCCGGCCGTTTTCAGGAAATGCGTGAGGGGGGCGGGGTGCTCTATGTCGAGGAGCTGGAGCGCGAGCAGAACCGGATGCGCAATGTCTTCGTGCAACAGCAACGCGAGGGCACAAGTTCAATTATCCGTTCCCGCTCCGGTCACCAGATGGTGAAAGAGGAAAACGGTGATCGCTTCATGGTCCTGGAAGACGGCTATCGCTACGAGGGGGAGCCGGGCCAGGAGAATTACACGATCATTGAGTTTGAAAAGCATGGCATTCGTATCCAGGAAAAGCCACCGGAGGTAACCAGTCGCAAACACAAGGCTATCCCCACGCTTGAACTGTGGCAGAAAGATAAACGGAGCTATACCGCCGAACTGCAATGGCGTATTTCCTCCGCCCTGATGTGCCTGGTGCTGGCGATCCTGGCCGTGCCATTAAGCGTGACCTCACATCGACAGAATCGCTATGGCAAACTGGCGATTGCGATCATGCTGTATATGGTGCTGACTAACCTGCTGACCGTGTCTCGCAACTGGTTGCTGCACGACAAAATATCACCCTATATCGGTTTGTGGTGGGTGCATGTCGCGGTATTGCTGATTGCCGTGGTGTTGTTGTTGCGCCAGGACGGTATTCGACACTGGTGGCACAGGGGAAGGACAGCCCAATGAAGTTACTGGAGCGTTATATTGGACAGGCGGTTATTATCGGCGTGTTTTCCGTGCTTGCCGTACTGGTTGCCCTGTTTGCCCTGATTGGTTTTGTCGATGAGCTCGATCAGATCGGTCGCGGCAGCTATACCCTCTGGCATGCCCTGCTCTATACCCTGCTAAACGTTCCTCGCCAGATGTACGAGATATTTCCCATGGCGACCCTGCTGGGAACCATGCTGGGGCTGGGAATGCTGGCTAACAATCGTGAGCTGGTCGTGATGCGTACCGCCGGATTGTCACTGACCCGGATTGTCTGGGCTATTATGAAAACCGCCGCGATGTTGATTCTGCTGGCGATGGTGATTGGCGAAGTCATTGCGCCGCCTGTATATGAATACAGCAACCAGAAGCGTCTGGAACTGATGGGCGCGAAAATCAGTCTGAATACCCAGTACGGTCTCTGGGCCCGGGACGGGGAGACCTATATCAATGTGCGCCGCGTTGACAGCCAGGCAAAACTGCGAGGCATACATCTGTATACCTTCGATGGTCAGCGTCTGCAGACCCTGATGCGGGCCAAAAGCGCCCGTTACGAAGGGGAACAATGGTTATTAAAAAATGTGACGCGCTATGATATCGATGATGAGGCATTACAAAAACAGAAAGTTGATGAATTGTTATGGCATACCTTGCTCGATCCGGCATTGATTAATGTGGTGTCGGTGGATCCCGATACCCTGCCTGTCTGGAAGCTGTATAACTATATTGATTACTTGCGCGAGAACGGCCTGGATTCGGGGCAGTATGAACTGGCGATGTGGGGCAAGGCCGTGATGCCCTTTACCCTGGCCGCGATGGTATTGCTGGCAGTGCCTTTCGTATTCGGCGCGCAACGTCATACCGGTATCGGTCAGCAGATTATGATCGGCTTTTTGATCGGGATCGTCTTCTATATCGGTAACCGCCTGGCCGGACAGATGGGGCTGGTCTACGAATTCCCGCCGGCGCTGGCGGCGGCCCTGCCGACCGCGCTGGTGATCGGTGCGTCGCTGCTCTGGTTCCGGCGATTACGCTAGCCCCTGAACTAAGCGCTTTCTTTAAAGCTCTGGGAATTTAACGCGGAGTTCGCGGAGCCGCGGAGTCGCGGAGTTTCGATAGTGACTTCATTGAGGCAATGTCACCGGGGAGAAAGAAAACGCTTTGTGAAGCAGGTGTGATAAATCATTTTCTCCGCGCCTCTGCGTCTCCGCGAACTCTGCGTTAATTATCAGACCGGACGCAAAGTGGTCAGGATTTGGGTAACAGCACAACCCGGGTGTGGGTCATGCGTTCCCGCCAGCCGTTGGGCCAGTTGTCGATTGCCAGCCAGAGCAGGCCGATCAGGGCAATGCTGCCGTGGGGCAGGTGTTGCAGCCAGCGCAGCAGACCGGGTAATACGATTTGCGGGTTGAAGTACACGGCCACGCCCAGAATCAGCACCAGCCAGGCGGGCAGCCCGCTCAAAAACCGCAACAGGGCGGCGAGCCAGTTTAGCGCGCCGGCATGGTCATGAACCAGCTGCAGGCGCCAGACCCGCATCCCCAACGTCTGCCCTCCGTGGGTCCAGAACCCGCCAAAAAAACCAAAACAGATGAGCAGAAAATAACCGGTCAATAGCAGATCGTGCCCCTCGATCGCCTCGCCGCCGGTGAAAATCAACGGAATGGCCGAGGCGATAAACAGGATCGCCAGAAGCAACAGGCCGTCGTAGAACATGGCAAACAGGCGCCGGTAAAGCGGTGCAGGGGACGGTGTTGAGTCGGTCATGGTCAAATCCTGAGCAGCGATAAACGGTGCGCGTCCGGCAGCCGCCGGAGAACTGTTTGATTTTATAGGGGCCTATAAAAAAACTCTATATGGCATTCTCTGCCGCTGTCTGTTATTACTTAAAAAACAGTTGTCATTGATCCATATCAAGCAATGACAATCAGCCGCAACTTGCCAGCGGCAACATAACGATAAAACACAAAGAGGGGACTGCATGAGCGTCATATCTGATCTGGTGGCGACACCGGGCGTCATCGCAGCAGGCGAATATACCTACCGGGGCGATCGATTTACCTACGACGGGCAACTCGATTATGAAACCGCACGCATGGCGTCGATCATGTGCCGCGCCACCACCATGGCCGTACACATGGAAACGGACATGCTCAAACACCTTAAAACCGACTGTGGCTGTGCGCCGGCCCGCGGCTGGGTGGTTCGCGGTGACAAGGTCACGGTGTGCGTCATGGCCAACATCTTCTGCTTCATCGACAATGCTTCGAGCTCACTGAATGAAGTGATGGCGTATCTGCGCGAGCATGTGGCGGGTCCGGAAGAGATGCTGGTCTGACCGGCTGCATTAAAATAATAAACCAATCAGTCTTGTAAGGAGTTACCGATGGCCGATCTGGACAAATTGATCAACCTCGACGGTGCGGTCGCCGCATTCAACTTCAGCAGCAAAGGGGAGTTGCAGGAGTCACGCCTCAGTGCGGACAGTGAAATGAATGACACGATTCTGGATCTGGTGGCGCATGTTTGCGTTGCCAATACCTCGATTGCCACCATGCAGGCCCGGGGCTGGGAGAATGTCACCGGTTCGGGCGGCTTCTATCCGGTCAGGGGTTTCTCGTTAATCGGCTTTGACTGGACCGTCATCGCCAACGAAGAGGCGGGAGTGGTCATGCCCAATGACAAGGTCGATTACGAAGCGGCCTATGCGGCGCTGGAAGCCTGAGGAGCTGACATGATTAAACAGATCATGATCCTTGATGGCGTCATGGCCGTGGCCCACTTTCGGGATGACGGCGAACTGGTCGAAGGCTACGGCATGGGCGGGCAGGAGGAACTGGCCAGCCTGGCCCATTTTGCCCACGATTATAAACGTCTGGTCCAGGGCAACGCCGATCAGCTTTCCATGTTTACCGGCATTCGCGGCTGGACGCCGCCGGGTGGCTGGGTCGTGCGCGGCGAGCGTTTTACCGTCTGCAGCGTTGGCAACGTGGTCTGCCTGTTCGACGGGAATGAAGGTCACCTCAATGAGGTGATGCAGGAATTACGCGGCGCCTCACAATGGTAGTAACAGGCAGGCTATTCAGTGCTGACCCCGGTCTCCTTCGGTGGTGTGCTTACGCGCTGCCACCGGTGGCATCCCGTCCTAACAACTGGGAATAGACTGCCAGGGTTTTTTCTACGGTAATGTCCGGGTTGAAGCAGGTCCGGATGCGCTGTTCGGCGGCAATCCCCATCTGCCTGCGTCGCTCGGGATCACCGAGCAGTTCGTCAGTGGCACTGGCCAGCGCATCGGCATCGCCCGAGGCGACAATGCGACCGCTGACGCCATCTTCGATCAGTTCCGGGCTACCGCCCGAGTCGGTCACCACTGCCGGCACTTGCTGGCTCATCGCCTCGATCACCACACGGGGCAAGCCCTCGCGGCGCAGCGAGGGGAGCACGAAAACATCGAGGGCACCGATCAATGCAGCTGCATCGGCGCGCCAGCCCGCCAGATGAATCCGATCGGCTGCCGGACTGCGGGCAATACGTTTGGCGATACGTTTATCATTGACCTTGCCCACCAGCAGCAGACGCACGTCCGGGGTGTCGAGTTTTTCAAAGGCTTCGATCAGGACCGGGATGCCTTTGCGCTTGCGCATCTGTGCTACCGAACCGATAACCGGTGCTCCGACCGGAATGCCGAATTCGCTGAAATCGTCTGGAATGTTCTTGCGGGGCCACCAGTTGGTCTCGTGGCCCTTGTGCACGGTCACGACCTTTTCCCCGGGCAGGTGCCAGCCAAGGAAACGATTCTGCAGCAGATCCTGACGAATCGCCTCGCAAACACAAATGATGCGATCGACCCTCGGATGCAGAAAGCTGTGGCGGGAAGTGGGGTTCAGCCAGTGCAGGTTGCCGACGATGCCGCGATAGGCGACCAGTT
>NZ_JAVLAZ010000025.1:27183-33925 GCF_031581315.1 Thiohalophilus sp. | reverse complement strand
CCGCGTTGCTATGTCCGGCCTACCACTATATCCCTGCTACGTTAACCTGGATGAGTCACGCTATTCCCAGGGCTACTGATAAATAACGCAGAAGTGGCACGATGCTATTGATTCTTAACTCTGCGCCTCCGCGCCTCTGCGAGCTCCGCGTTATTTCCAGTGACTTATCTAATCGTTCGGAATCCGGATTTTATCGAGGAAGTTGTAGTATTCAATCCCTTCGACAATACCGTCGGCGTAGCTTTTTTCCGTGAAATAGATCCGGGGTTTGTCGCGCAGTTTATCCAGTTCCGGGCTGTGATTGGCCACGACCACACCGAGGGTACTGCCCTGCAGCATCTCCTCGTCGTTCCCCGAATCACCGATGACCAGGATCTGGTCAAGCGGTATACCCCATTTAATCGACAGATAACGGATGGCCAGGCCCTTGGAGCAGCGGATTGGCAACAAATCAAGATTGGTTTTTTCCGACAGGATCGCCTTGGCGTGCAGGTCATGGCGTCGCAAATGGCGTTTGATTTCCCGGACACTCGGCGCCTTTTCCGGATCAATGGTGTACGTAATCTTGTGTTCGCGTTGTTCGGACTCCGGCGCCAGTTTGATCCCGGGGCATTCGTTTATGACTTTGCGCAGTGCTTTGGGCTTCCAGCGATAATCAAGGTTCCGCCGCCAGGCATTATCTTCGACGATGCGTTTATCCTGGTGGGCATAGTGGATTTCGGAACCGACCGAGGTAACCAGAATATCCGGGGTCGGCAGATTATAGCGCTTGAGAAAATCCAGCGTTGATTCAAGCGTTCGACCGGTCGCCAGCCCCATACCGATGTGCCTGGCATTTTGTTCCAGGTAGGCCATCAGGCGTTTCAACGCCGCCTCGTCACCAAACAGGGCATTATCGATCGCAGTAAAGCCAATTCTGTCCAGCGAAACCAGCCGGGTCTTGCCTTCCGGAACAAAATAGGCACGATACTGGTGTTCCCGGAACCCGCTGATTTTCTCAAGATAGGTCATGGCATGACCTTCCCAGCTGTAATGTCGATGGGAACCTTCGTAGCCCTGTTGTGACCAGTGACGCCATTGTTTTTTATCGGCCAGAGCCTTGGACAGGGCATTGGCAATATCCTGACTGTCATAAGGATCGATCAGAATACCGTTCTGACAGTTGGCAACGATCTCATTCGGCCCACCATCGTTGGTTGCGACGATGGGCAGGCCACTGGCCGCCGCCTCAATCAGCGTCAGGCCGAACGGCTCGGTCAGTGCCGGATTGACGAATACCCCATGGGTCCGGGCGGCAAGCCGGTAAAGTGCCGGAACATCGTCACTACTGTGATGCTTTGGATAAGCGACTTTACCGTAAAGATCGTATTTGTCGATCAGTAGCAGTAGTTCCTTGAGAACTGTCCGTGCCCCTTTTTCCATTTCGGCGATATCATCGCGATTACCGGCAACAATCACCAGATTGGCTTTTTTTTGCAGCTCGGGTGACTCGCCATAAGCCCTGACCAGAGTGGTAATGTTTTTGCGTTCGTCGGCGCGGGACAAGGCCAGTATCATCGGCTTTTCCGGCTCCTGGAGAAAGCGCGCCAGCTCACTGGCGATTTCCGGCGGCTCTTCGTCTTTCTCTGGAGGCCGGTAACGGCTGATATCGACACCAGGCGGGATCACTTCCATGCGCGAAGGATGATAATTGTCGTATTTAGCGTATTGCTCCTCGACTTCCTGGTGCGTACTGGCAACGATCATCGCGGCGGTACCCAGCGCGATCTCTTCGGCTTCGATACGTTGACCGAGATTGTACTGGGACTCGAGCTTTTCTTTCTTAACGCCTTTGTTCAGTAACTGACGTTGTTTTTCCCGGCCGAGCGAGTGGCCGGTAAAGATCATCGGTGCTCCCAGCAAACCGGCCAGGCGGGCCGCTACCAGGCCGGCGTCAGCGTAATGACCGTGAATAAAATCCGGCACCTGACCGATAGAGCGGGTATGTTGCAAGGCATGATCGATAAACTCATCCAGATAGGGCCACAGGACTTCCTTGCGCAGATAACGGCGGGGTCCGCAGCGCAGTCGTATTAAATTGGCTTTGGGAGAAAGTTTTTCCTCCGGGCGGCTGTAGTCAGAAGCAACCTTGGGATCTTCCACCAATCGGGTCAGCAGATCGACACGAGCAACATCGTCCCGCGCTGCCAGTGCCCTGGCCAACTCAACCACATAAAGGCTTTGGCCACCGGTATCGGCATCCCGTCCAAGTTCAAGATTATTGGCCCGGATCAGACCATGTACACTGATTAAAACAATATAAAGCTTGTCGTTGCCGTTATTATTTTTCATAGTGTCCAGAGATAGCGGTAATGACGATAAAACTCTACATCCTGATTGGTTGCCCCCCGCAAGCTGCAGATCGCTGATGCGAATTCCACAGCCCGTTGCAGTTTAACTTCATCAGACCAGTCTCTGAGCAGTCCCGCCAGCCAGACGGCACTGAAGCCATCGCCGGCCCCGACGGTGTCGACCAGGCGTCCAACCTCGACGGGCGCAATCAGGCGGGTTTGCTCTGGTGTGAGCAGCATCGCCCCCTCGCTGCCGCGTGTGACAATGGCCGCCTGCCAGGCGTAATTTTCAAGCATGCCACGGGTGGTTTGCTCAACACTTTCGTTATTATCAATCTGGCAACCGCTCAAGGTGGCCAGCTCGTTGTCGTTCATTTTGATCCAGTTTATGCCCTGTAATAACTCGTCAAGTTGTGCCTTGTTCCACCAGGGTGCACGTAGATTGATGTCCATGAAAATAGAGGGCGCGCTCTGGCGTAACAGGGAGAGGGTCTGCGCCGAGTCCGGCATGCGCCCAATCAATGAACCGTGATACAGCGGACCATAAGCGCGATGGTCATACAGGTTTTTGACCATACCGGGCATAACGTGGTCATAGGCAACATCGGGGACAATATCGAAATCGGGCTGGCCATTTTCCAGGCTGACCCGAACCTGGCCGGTAGGGTGGTCGGGATCCTGAAACACCGCCGAGGTATCCATTCCCCATTCATCCATAGCGTGCAGAATCCGGTCTCCCAGTCTGTCATGGCCGACCCGGCTGACGAACAGCGGCGCCAGGCCAAGTCCCTGCAGGTGCCAGGCAACATTGAACGGCGCACCACCGAGCACCTCGGTGCCGTCCGGAAACATGTCATACAATACTTCGCCAAAAACAACCGGTCGCAACGGCATGGACAACCCTGTCATGACCCTCTCCCTCGGGCACAATTCAGATTATCTGGCATACAAGACAAGTATGTGTTCGTACAGGCCGAGCCCAGGCTTTTCTGGCATAAAAATTGTAGGGTATTTATGATAACTGAACATGTGTTTATAATTGGCATCGACCCCATTCCTGACCAATCAGGTTAAGCATTTATTATGTCTGTAGAACACATCATAGAACGCGCCTACGAGATTCTCAATCAGTCGATTGTCTATTATCGTGACAAACCGGTGGGTACTGTTGCCGCACTGAAACATACGAACCTCGCCGCCGCGAACTATGAAGAATGCTTTATTCGCGACTTTGTCCCCTCTGCACTGGTATTTCTGGCCGACGGCAAGCCCGAGATTGTGCGCAATTTTCTGGAGGCCGTTCTGGAGTTGCGAACCAGCGAACGCACGGTTGCCGGTCACGAAATCCAGCCAGGTGTTATGCCGGCCAGTTTTACCGTCGCCACGGATTTTGACGGTAATGAGCGGCTGCAGGCCGACTTTGGCGAAAAAGCCATTGGCCGGGTAGCCCCGGTTGATTCCATGATGTGGTGGCTGATTCTGCTGTTCATCTACACTCGCAGTACCGGTGATGATTCACTGGCCAAACGGGCCGACTTCCAGCAGGCCATGCGACAGATCCTGCATCTTTGTCTCAAGGACACCTTTGAGATCACCCCTGCCCTGCTGGTGCCCGATGCCTGCAGCATGATCGATCGTCGTATGGGAATTTATGGCCATCCCCTGGAGATCCAGGCCTTGTTTTACGGGGTATTGCGAATCATCCATTCCCTGCTCGAGGAAAAGGACCCCGAAAGCGACCACTCTCTGGTTAACACCGCCATGACCCGTGAACAGGCCCTGCAAAGCTATGTGCGTCTGTTCTACTGGCTCGATCTGCGGCGATTGAATGAAATTCATCGCTATACCACCGAGGAATTTGGCCACGACAGCGTCAATGTCCTCAATGTCTACCCCGAGTCGATTCCTGACTGGGTAATTGAGTGGATGCCCAACGACTGCGGTTATCTGGTTGGGAATGTGGGCGTCGGGCGCATCGATTTTCGTTATTTTTCCCTCGGCAATCTGCTGGCTATCATGTTCGGTCTGGCCTCCGATGAACAATCCGAGCGGATCATTCGTCTGTATGAGCTCCGCTGGCCGGATCTGGTCGGCGCCATGCCCCTGAAAATCATCTATCCGGCCATGGAAGGACTGGAATGGCAGGTACGTACCGGCAGCGATCCCAAAAACGCGGCCTGGTCGTATCAAAATGGCGGCAACTGGCCGGTGTTACTATGGCCTTTCGTGGCCGCGGCGCAGAAAACCGGTCGCGGGGATCTGGCCGAACGCGCCTTCCAGATCGCCCTGAACAAGTTGCCGCTGGATGACTGGCCGGAATATTATGACGGCCGTTCCGGTCGTCTGATCGGCCGGCGCTCCAACAGCCATCAGGTCTGGACGGCGGCTTCTTTGATTTTTTCCTACAAACTGCTGGAAGACCCCGGATTGATCGATCTGCTCCCCCATTAAAGGGGAACCACTCGTGGCCAGGCAGCGGCTATATTCGGTATAATTCTGGTTTCAATCGAACAAACACTCTGTCATGTCAGACGAACCTGTTGAACTCAATGCGGCCGAGCTGCGGCAAAAGCTGAACCTGGAGACCGGACAACTGCCCTGGTCCGAACTGCAACGCCACTTTGCCCGTGGCGTCGTTGTGGTCGTCGGCCCAGAACTGGATCTGATCGAAGTTGCCGCGGCATTCGCCGAAGACGACAGGCGCCGAATCGAAAAATGGATTCAGCAAGAACAGCTTGCCCGTGCGCATGACGAGCATGCCTTGAAGTGGACCGAACAGGAACCTGATTTCTGGAGCGTGGTTGTCGCCCCCTGGGTCATCGTGCAGGAAATCCGCTCCCACTGATAACTTTCGGTAGAGCCGGTATTACACCCGGTATTCCATATCACCGCCCAGCACCTGTTTGAGTACCGTTATCACCTGCTCGCGTGAATCATCTGCATAGGGGAGAGTGGCCACCTTGCCCCACACCGGGGCCGGCCAGGCCGGATCATCATGGTATCGCACGATATGGTGGATATGCAGCTGCGGCACCACGTTGCCCAGCGCGGCCACATTGAGTTTATCCCCGTTAAATCCGTGCATAATCGCCTGTCCGATCCTTGAGGACTCACTCATCAACTGCCGTTGATCCTCCAGTGATAACTGGTAAATCTCCTCGATATCCTCGCGATCCGGCACCAGGATAAACCAGGGGTAATTGGCATCCAGCATTAACAACACATGACACAGTCGCATCCTGCCGACAGGCAAACAATCGTTCAGCAATGTCGGGTGAATCCCCTTCAAGAGATAGCCTCCTGGTTGGTGGCGATAAAACTTTCTGTCAGCGCGAGCTTTTGCCGGCGAGTCAGCTTGCGGATCTCGGCTTCGCGTCTGGCGGCCGCCGAGCGGCTGGCACAGGATTCCTGGTAAACCAGCCTCACCGGGCGCCGGGCACGCGTATAGCGGGCGCCCAGTTTGTTATCCTGGTTATGCTCCAGAACCCGGCGCTCGGGATCGACGGTAATACCGGTATACAGGCTGTTATCACTGCATTGCAGCATATAGACATACCAGGCATTCGTTTTTTTAATCATTTCGTGCATAATCAAACAAGTGTTATAACAATCGCTACCCCGTTTTGCTAATTATGAAGTAAATCATGACACCCGGCATCTTTCAATTCTCATTGTTATTTAGCATCCTGATTTTCCTGGCTGCCGCCGCTGTTATTGCGATATTCGGTGTCAGGATGACCCATGTAGCCCGTCAGCTCGCAATCCGGACCCGTATGGGCGAGGCCCTGATGGGGACTATCTTTATCGGCGCGTCAACTTCCCTGTCGGGTATCATGACTTCCGTCACCACGGCCAGCTACGGCTATGCCGAATTGTCGGTTAGCAATGCGCTGGGTGGGATCGCAGCCCAGATGTTGTTTCTCGCCATTGCCGACATGTTTTACCGCAAGGCCAACCTGGAGCATGCCGCCGCTTCAGCCGAAAATCTGATGATGACGGCCTTTCTCATTATATTATTGAGTATCCTGTTATTCGCGACAACGGTACCCCATATTAGTATTTATACAATTCATCCCGCCAGTCCGCTGCTGATCATCTTTTACCTGTTCAGTATTCATATCCTTGCCAGAACACACCAGATGCCGATGTGGGTACCTAAAAACACACGCGATACCCGCCATGAATCGACCAACAAGCCATCTCGCCGTGCCCCCGGAGTTGAAAAATTGTGGTTACAGTTTGCCATTTGCGCTGCAATGGTTGCCGCAGCTGGCTGGGTCCTGGCCCAGACCGGCATGCAAATCAGTCAGCAAACCGGTTTATCCCAGGGGGTGATCGGGGGTGTATTTACTGCGATCTCTACCTCACTGCCTGAACTGGTGATCGCCGTCGCGGCAGTGAGAATGAAGTCA
>NZ_JAVLAZ010000025.1:0-27083 GCF_031581315.1 Thiohalophilus sp. | reverse complement strand
CGCATTACCGCACGCAGGGTTTCCATATCCAGAACGCGCTTGTCAGACAAGCGACGGGGGCGCGGTGCAACGGTTCTAACCCGGGCCAGCCCCAGCAAGCTCAACAGGCGAATATAGACCCAGCCCATGTCCAGTTCCCACCACTTATTGGCCAGTTTGGCGGACACCGCATGCGCATGGTGGTTGTTGTGCAGCTCCTCCCCGCCGATCAGAATCCCCCAGGGAACGATATTGCGCGAAGCATCACCCGTCTCGTAGTTGCGATAACCCCAGTAATGACCGATCCCGTTAATCACACCGGCCGCCCAGATCGGGTTCCAGAGCATCTGCACGGCAAAGATGGTAATTCCGATAGGTCCGAACAGGCTGATATTGATCAACAACAGAAACATGATCCCGACATACGGATGAGGCGTGTAAACATGACGTTCCAGCCAGTCATCCGGGGTACCCTTGCCATACTGTTGCAAGGTTTGCTGATTGGCCGCCTCGGCGCGATACAGCTCGCTGCCCTGCAACAACACCTTGCGAATCCCCTTGACCTGCGGACTGTGGGGATCATCCTCGGTTTCGCATTTGGCGTGGTGCTTGCGATGAATCGCCACCCACTGGCGGGTCACCATCCCGGTGGTCAGCCACAACCAGAAACGGAAGAAATGACTGATGATCGGGTGCAGTTTGACGCTGTTGTGCGCCTGGGCCCGGTGCAGGAAAATGGTCACACTGGCAATGGTGATATGGGTCACAACCAATGCCCATACAACCAGTTGCCAGGGGGTCAGGGACCAGAGGCCTTCAAGATAAGTCGTCATTAATGTTCTCGCTAGATTCGGTGTTCGTTTAAAAATATAGAAGCTAAAAGGATTATTTTCCACGCCACTGGACATTATAAAGGTCGTGACGACGATCATGCAGATTCTGGACCGTGCCGCTGTTACGGGCCACCTGCAGGGTTTCGGGACGCAAATCGGCAATGGCGACCGTTTCCGCATTCGGCGTGGTATCGGCCGCGATCCCGTCACGCGCGAAGGGAAAATCACAGGGTGTCAGGATACAGCTCTGGGCATACTGGATATCCATGTTATGCACATTCGGCAGGTTTCCGACATTACCTGACATAACGACATAAAGCTGATTTTCAACCGCCCGGGCCTGGCAACAATAACGTACCCGCAGATAGCTCTGGCGTTCATCCGTGCAAAACGGGACAAACAGAATCTGAATCCCCTGATCCACCAGATGCCGGCCCAGTTCGGGAAATTCCGAATCGTAGCAAATCAACACCCCGATAGGACCACAATCGGTTTCGATGGCATTGACCGCGCGGCCGCCCTCGATATTCCACCAGTAAACCTCGTTGGGCGTGGGATGGATTTTGGCCTGCTCGTGAACCCGTCCGTCGCGCAAAAACACGTAGGAGATATTCTCCACCCGGCCGCTTTCGACCCGGGTCGGATGAGAGCCGCCGATGATATTGATATTGTAGCGCAGCGCCATTTCACGCAACGCTTCGACAAAATGGGGCGTGTACTTGGTTAACGCTTCAATCGACTCGGACGGACGCAGCTGCTGATCCTCGATAGACAGCAACTGGAGGGTGAACATCTCCGGGAAAACCACAAAGTCACCCTGATAGTCGGCCACCACATCAACAAAATATTCGACAATGCCAAGGAACTCATCGAAGGATCGCACCCGGCGTTGCATGTATTGCACCGTGCCGATGCGTACCGTATCCGGCAATCGCTCGCCATAGCGCTTGCTGCGTTCCTGCTCCTCTTCCTGCGGCACCTTGGGGTTGTGCCAGACCAGGTGCACGGCATAACCCAGCGACTCCCGATCGGAATCCAGGTAATTTTCGATGATGCCGATAATCTCGAAACCATTGCGCAACTGGAAAGAAAGCACCGGATCGCGCAGCTTTTTCTGTTTGACCTGCTCGATGTACTCCTCAACCGAGCTGAAGCGTTTAATACGTTTGGCCAGGGTTGGCAGACGCCCGGCAAACACAATCCCCTTGAGCCCGAGTGATTCGCACAATTTCTTGCGTTCGTTGTACAACCGGTTTCCGATCCGGTAACCGCGATACTCGGGATCGACCACCACTTCCATGCCGTACAGCCATTCGCCTTCGGGATCATGCCGGGAAGCATAACCATTACCGGTGATTTCCGCCCAGGTATGGGGACGCAGTGCAACCTTACCGGAAATACGGAAGGTGGCGCAGTAGCCGACTACATTGTCGTCCACCAGCACCACGAATTGACCGGCCGGATAATTGTTGATCTGACCGCGAATCGAACCTTCCGAATACCCCGACTGTCCGCTGCTGTTTCGATATGCCCGGTCCGTCAATGCGGCAATAGCCGGGACATCCTGGTTGGTGGCATTACGGACTGTCAGATGACTGCGCGGATTTTTAAACGGGGTTGAGCCGCTCTTTTTTGCCATGGGGTCAGTGCCTGTCAAAACCGGTCAAAAAGTACCGGCAGGTTAATATAAAATTCATTCAAATCGCTCTATGTTTATCCGGACAAACCGGGTTATTGCATGTAGGCGTAGTCTTCCTCGCGCTGTAGACGGATAATTTCCGCATCGGCCATCGGTACCATCTGGACGAACCCGTGAATATCTTCCGGGTCATAACCATGTCCCCGCGCGGCAATCCGGCACATACGGATCTCGATCACATCACCCACTGTCAGGCTCTGGGCACGGGTAACCAGCTCCTTGTACTTGAGATAGTTCTTGATACCAAAAAAGGAAATTTCATCGCCATGCAGTACCAGCACGATCGAGGCGGCAAACGGATCGGCATGATAAACCTGGCTAAGATAACTCGCCCGATCCAGCACCTGCTCGAACTGCTTGCGACTCGATACCGCCACATCATAGACCACCTTTTGGGGTTGATAATCATAGGCCTGTGCCTCGGCCCTGCCCCATGGCGCCTGTTCGGCGGCAAGAACACCCCCACTGCTCAAAAGCAGCACGATTAGCGGTAGGATTCGATTCATAACAGGTTCCTTTGTCGGATATAGCGTGAATGATTCTAGCATCTTGCGAAAGTCACGGAACACGAGTGACAGGGATTTGAATAATTGCGGGCCTGGCTGGGAACGCCGGACGGTTCATTCGCCAAAGCGGTATTCCCACAGCAGGTAGTTTCAAAGCCTAGCCGTACCAGGGGGAACATTCGGCCGGCGCCCGCTCAACAGCCAGCTCCTGCAGGCGGGCCTGCCAGTCTTCCAGGCCAGCTTTCCAGTCGGCGACAAACTGTTCCAGCGATTCGACAAATTCGGGCTCGTGCTGCTGCCGGTTGATCGTGCAATGGACCACAACCTGCCCCGCACCTCGGTCCGCCTCGGCAGTCACGGTCCATTGCAAAGCATTGGGACAGCCCGGCAGGGTAAAACGCACGCCGTCCCGGAGGATTTCCTGGTGAATGGCAAACTCGCCCCAGAGGCAATAAATGCGTCCCCGCTCCCCCTGATGGGACAATACTGTTTCGATCGAGGCACACCATAATGGCAGGTTATCGATACGCAAATAACGTTGCAGTTCGTTCGGGGTAAACGGCAGGCGGGCAGTAGCGTAAAATTCCATAATACCGTGTCTGAATAATCGAAATATCGTTCTTGTTATCCGCTCCAGGAGGCGACCGTCTTCATCATAACAAAGCCGCTCCCGAATACCAGCCTCGCCGGGGGCCCCGGACGAGAATTCGCGGTGAAATAAATCCCGCACAAACGCTCGGGGACTGCCCGCAAGCGGGCATTAAAGGGTAAACTATCCGTTTTTTCAGCGGTTTAACCCATCATGTCTGATTACGCCCTGTTTGTCACCGCCCCACTGCACCTGGAATCGCTCCTGGCCGAAGAGCTGCACGCGCTGGGCATCGACCAGGCGCAGGAAACCCGGGGCGGGGTCAGTTTCAGCGGCACACTCGAAGAGGCCTACCGGGTCTGTCTCTGGAGCCGGGTGGCCAATCGTGTCTTGCTCGAACTGGCCAGCTTCACGGCCGATTCACCCGAAGCCCTTTACCGGGGTGTACAACAGATCGACTGGCGCGATCATTTCGGCGTGGCCAATACTTTTGCTGTCCAGTTTCAAAGCAGCCAGTCCACGATCACACACAGTCAGTATGGTGCGCTCAAGGCCAAGGATGCCGTGGTCGATCAATTCCGCGATCGGGACGGCGAGCGACCGTCGATCGACACCGGCTGGCCCGATGTACGGATCAATGTCTATGTGCATCGCAACCAGGCCAGCGTCAGCCTGGATCTTTCCGGCGATTCCCTGCACCGGCGGGGCTATCGACGGGCCGGGGGCGCTGCCCCCCTGAAAGAAAATCTGGCCGCCGCCATCCTGCTGCGCGCCGGCTGGCCGGCAGTTGCACAGGAACAGGGGACCCTGCTGGACCCCATGTGCGGCTCGGGAACCCTGCTGATCGAAGGCGCCTGGATCGCCGGGGATATCGCCCCGGGGTTGCTGCGGGGTTACTGGGGTTTCAGTGGCTGGCGCCAGCATCAGCCGGCACTGTGGCAAAAACTGTATGACGAGGCGCAACAGCGCCGCGAGCAGGGCCTGGCCCGACTGCCGCAACTGGTGGGCTATGATATCGATGAGCGGGCTATCGACGGCGCCCGGCAAAATGTCCAGGCCGCCGGACTGGACAATGCTATCGACCTGCATTGCCAGTCGCTGCAGCAACTGCAGCCCGACCCGGAACTGAAACCCGGTCTGGTCATCGTCAACCCCCCCTACGGCGAGCGGCTGGGCAGTGACTCGGATCTGCCACTGGTGTACCAACAACTCGGCCAAACGCTCAAACAGCAGTTCAGCGGCTGGCAGGTCGCCCTGTTCACCGGCAACCCGGAACTCACCGGCCAGTTACAACTGCGCAGTCTGCGCCGCCACAGCCTGTATAACGGCCCCATCGAATGCAAGCTGTTCCACTACAAGGTGGATAACAAACATGACATCACCCCGCGTGGCTATCCCCGACCGCTAACGCCGGCCGAGTTCACCGACAATGCCCGGATGCTGGCCAACCGGCTGCAGAAAAACCTCAAACAGCTGTCACGCTGGCTGGCACGTGAGAATATTCACTGTTATCGACTGTACGACGCGGACATGCCCGAATACGCGCTGGCTATCGATGTCTATGATGAGGAACAACGCCGGGTTCATGTACAGGAATACGCCCCGCCACGCAGCGTGGATAGCGCCAGAGCCCGGCAACGGCTGCGTGAAGCGCTCGGCGTGATTCTCGATACCCTGCAGATCGACGAGCAGCAGCTCTTTTTCAAGGTCCGCCAGCGCCAGAAAGGCACGGCCCAGTACGAAAAACTGGCCGAGCAACGCCACTTTTATCCGGTGACGGAAAACGGCTGTCGTTTCTGGGTCAATTTCGAGGATTATCTCGATACCGGACTGTTTCTGGATCACCGCCTGGTTCGCGCACGCCTCGGCGAACTGGCCAGCGGCGGCGATTTTCTTAACCTGTTTGCCTATACCGGCACCGCCACAGTCTATGCCGCCCATGGCGGTGCCCGCAGCACCACCACGATCGATATGTCAAAAACCTATCTCGACTGGGCGCGGCGCAATATGGAACTCAACAGCATGAACAGCAGTGAGCATCGCTTTATCCAGCGCGACTGTCTGGAATGGCTGCAACAGGAGGTCACAGCCCCCCAGTACGATCTGATATTTCTCGATCCGCCCAGCTTCTCCACCTCCAAGCGGATGCAGACGAATCTGGATATCCAGCGTGATCACGTATGGCTCATCCGCCAGTGCATGAAACGGCTACGCAAGGACGGGATATTGCTGTTTTCCACCAACCTGCGCAATTTCAAACTGGACGAAGAGGCGCTGGCGACACTGGAAATCACCGATATTCATCGCCAGACACTGCCGCGTGATTTTGAGCGCAACCCCAAGATTCATCACTGCTGGGAATTTCGACACAGGCACAAACCGGTTCTGTCCCTGAAATAAGCCGCATTGAGACCGGCAAGTTCTGCAAGGCGGTATTGCCCGATACTGCTTCGCTTTACCGGGCCTACGCCTTTCTCTAATCAAGGAAAAAGCGGATCTCTCGCAGAGACGCCACGACGCAAAGACATCTGATACCTCGCATTCTCAGCGCGCTCTGCACCCACACAACGGGCATAAACGTCTCTGCGTGAATACAGGGACCTGTTCAGCGCAGACCGGCGCGGTTTTCACACTGGCCGATCTCCTCGCTGCTCATGCCAAACGTTTCCTTGAGCCCATCGAACACACAACTGGCATATGTATCGGCCGAATCATCAAAGTTCTGGGTGGTAATAGTGGCAGGTAAACGGCGACTGCACTGGTCGACCAGCCGGTTGACCTGCTGCAGACACTGCTTTTCACTGGTGCCGAGACAACGGACAAAGGCCGGACTCTTGCAGGGCCCCAGCAGATCGTCATAGGACTGCGCGACATAGGCTTCCCGACTGATCTGCTCTTCAGCGCTCAGGGAGACCGGCAGCACGCCCAGACACAAAAACAGGATAGCAAGATACCCGCGCCGCCCCGGAGCAACTGCCCGCCCTGACTGCCAGCTGTAACGACAAAGACTCAATCCCATAACTTATCCCCTGATGCGTCATTGACGCTCGAAAACCCACTCTCCAGCGACTATGCTTCTTAAAAGCCCTGATGAGCGAAACCCATGACGTTGAAACTCGCCCGACTGTTGTTGTTATCCTTCAGTTTGACTTTGACATTCGCCGTAGCGGCCCAGACAGCTGATAATCCCCCGTCCAGAAGCGTGTTGCAGCTGACTGTCGAGGATGTCATCGGTCCGGCCACGGAGGATTATATCACCCGGGCCATCGAGCAGGCGCCGCGTGAACGGGTTGGACTGATAATCATTCGTATGGACACGCCCGGCGGGCTCGACAGCGCCATGCGGGGCATTATCAAAACTATCACCAATTCCCCGATTCCGGTTGTGACCTATGTCGCACCGACCGGCTCACGCGCCGCCAGTGCCGGCACATACATTCTTTACGCCAGTCATATTGCGGCCATGGCACCTGGCACCAACCTGGGGGCCGCCACCCCGGTCAAACTCGGCAGCCCCGGCCAACCGGATAAACAGCCACCATCCGACAGCGAGTCGGACCAGACCGGAAACGCCAAATCAGCCAGCGAACGCAAAGCCATCAATGACGCGGTAGCCTATATCCGGGGCCTGGCAGAATTACGCGGCCGCAATGCCGAGTGGGCCGAGAAGGCAGTACGGCAGGCCGCAAGTCTCTCTGCCGGCCAGGCCCTGGAGAAGAACGTCATCGACCTGGTCGCACGCAGCACAGCCGATCTGCTGCAACAACTCGACGGACGCGAGCTGGAAGTTCTCGGCCAGACGGTCACCCTCAATACGCTGGAAATGAACGTTAAAACCACCAATCCCGACTGGCGCAGCCGTTTGTTGAGTGTAATCACCAATCCCAACATCGCCTATATTCTGATGTTGATCGGGATTTATGGTCTGATTTTCGAATTCTCCAATCCCGGGGCGATTGTCCCCGGTACCATCGGCGCCATTTGTCTGTTGCTCGGGCTTTACGCTATGCAGTTGCTACCGATCAATTATGCCGGTATGGCGTTACTGCTACTCGGCATCGCCCTGATGATTGGCGAAGCCTATCAGCCCAGCTTCGGTATGCTTGGTATTGGCGGGCTGATCGCCTTTGTCTTCGGTTCGATCATTCTGATCGATACCAGTGCACCCGGTTACGGCATTAATCCGGGTGTCATCGCCGCGTTTGCCCTCAGCAGTCTACTGATGTTTGTCGTGGTCATCGGCCTGGCTATCAAGTCAAGACGACGACCGGTAGCAAGCGGCATGGAGCAACTGCTGACGGATACCGGCACGGTGATCACTGCCGACGATCACCGGGCCACCATTTTGATTCACAGCGAACACTGGCAGGCCACCTGCGATCAGCCGCTACAGCCAGGACAACGGGTCCGGGTTATCGCGGCCGATGGACTGACTCTGCAGGTGGAACCGCTGGACGAACCGGCCAACAAGGAGAAGTAACATGACCGATTACACCTTATATATTATTATCATTCTGGTAGTGGCGTTTTTATTGAGCGCCATCCGCATTCTGCGCGAGTATGAGCGTGGCGTAATCTTCACTCTCGGGCGCTTCTGGAAAGTCAAGGGCCCCGGCTTCATCATCGTCATCCCGTTGATCCAGCAGATGGTCAGGGTGGACCTGCGGATTATTGTCATGGATGTCCCCAGCCAGGATGTCATTTCCCAGGATAACGTTTCAGTGCATGTCAATGCCGTGGTCTATTTCCGGGTTATCGATCCGGAGAAGGCCATTATTCAGGTAGAAGACTACTATTCAGCCACCAGCCAGCTTGCCCAAACCACCCTGCGTTCCGTTCTGGGACAGCATGAACTGGATGAAATGTTGTCCGAACGGGACAAACTCAACGCCGATATCCAGAGAATCCTGGACGAACAAACCGACGCCTGGGGCATCAAAGTTAATAACGTGGAGATCAAACATGTCGACCTGGATGACAGCATGATCCGCGCTATCGCCAAACAGGCCGAGGCGGAACGGGTGCGGCGCGCCAAGATCATTCATGCCGAAGGCGAGCGCCAGGCCGCGAATGAACTGGCCAACGCCTCCGAGATACTGGCCAAACAGCCCTCGGCCCTGCAGTTGCGTTATCTGCAGACCCTGACCGAGATTGCCGGCGACAAGACCAACACCATCGTCTTCCCCCTGCCCATGGATATGCTGGAAACGCTGACCAACAACCTGAAAAAATAGTATGGATCAGACTCTAAATAAATAGAATCTCAGGTTGCGCGCTGCGCGCAACCTGAGCACTGACTATAATACTCTCGCAGAGGCGCAAAAGACGCTGAGAAATGAGTGAAATCAGATTTCTTTGCGCCGTAGCGTCTCTGCGAGAGACAAGCTTTTTCCTTCTCAAGCAACAGACTTCTCGAATGCCCGATCATCCTGACCTTATTCGGTGCGGCGCTCGAAATCCGGCTTTCACGATTTGGGCTTGCACAGCATCTCATAGGCGGCATTAATGGCTTGCAAACGCCAGGCCTCTCCCCCTCTGTCGGGGTGATGCTGCATCGCCAGACGCCGATAGGCCTGTTTGATCACGTCATCTTCCACCGGATCGCTCAGGCCCAGCTCCGCGAGCGCTTCTGCGCGACCGTCAAAACGGACAAAATTACGCCAGAACGTCTCGATCAAAGCAGCGACCTCCTTCTCGGACATGTTCTCCAGATTTGTTATATCCAGATAATAATCACGCAGTGGGTCCGCTGCTGTGATGCCGATCTGCCCGGCTACATAGGGTAACAGGCGAATATTCAGGGGCGATATTTCTACCACGGCAGACTCTTGCTGCAAGCATTCCAGTTGCAACCGGTACAACGCATGAAACAGCAGAAAATGCATCTGAAACAGATCCAGCGGAGGAGCTGGCCGTTGCGTGGAAAAGCTGAAATAACCTTTCTCTTTCAATAACTGCAAAAGCTCGTACTCACCGACCCCTTCCGGAGTTTGCTTCAATATCTGCTCAATATCCTGGTAAAAGTTCTCCGGCAGGTGGTATCGGGTATTGATAGAATCATTTGACATAAACGGCCTGACGAGGGCTTTACTGATCCAGTATCAACCGCAGGTGTGTTTCATTCGCCACCTGTTCAATCTCAACGGTATTGAGGGCCGGAACCCGCTGCACCAGATAGGCGCATGTGGCGGTTATCATGGGTTGGTTATTTTCATTAAACGCCTGCAATAAATGCATGGCCACGTAGCGGGCGCGCTGCAAGCTATCCGGTTCGATAATATGTTGATCGGCCAGCTGGATACCCCGATCCATGTCTTCATCCATCTTGTCGAGAAAGTCACGCTGGTGGCCCGGCAATCGGGTATTACGGTCGAACTCGAATACGACTTCGCCATCAATATTCAGTTTCAACAGATTTTGCATCATACCCCCTGGTGGCCTGCGAGTATGGCAATTCAACCACGGTCCGGCCAGCTCAGTTGGCGGCCTGCATGGACCAGAAAGCGTGCTTCTTATCCAGAAACTCATCATAGGGAATATAGTGCGAACCGTCGCAGGAGAAGGTCAGCCCCACCAGACCGTTGAAAATATTCAATGTCCCGGAGCGCAGGTAAAAGGTCTCATCCATAAAACGCAGCTGGCGGAAGGCCTCGAGCACTTCATGAATCTGATTGGACGGGACCGTCGCTTCGCGTGAATAGGCCTGGTGCGGATAGGCCAGGCAGATATCCGGGTCGATCAGGGAGTCGATGTCCAGCAGGCGATAACGATAGGGATCTTCCATTTGCCAGATGATCGCACGACTGCTGGAGAAATGCAGAATGACATGAAACACCCCGTGCTTGGTCATCAATTCCTCGACTACGGAAAGCACGGTATCCAGATGTTTATCCATGTCACTATCCGCCCGTGACTGGTGAAACACCGTGCCACGAATCGAAGGATCACCCTTGATTTGCTGCCAGTAACGCGGCTCCTCATAAAGTTCACGGGTCAGGGGCAGATCACGCAGGTCAAAATCGGCGCCGATGAAACCCAGTGCTTTGCCATCACTATCACGTACCAGCTGAATGGCGGTCAGCGACGGACGGTGGGCGCGCAGGCTGATATAGGTATCGGAGAGCAGAAACCCGGAGCTGGGCACCACCTCGCACATATACGGGCGCCGGGAACGGTCCCGGCCGTAATCATTCGAGATAACCCCGTCGCGGGAGACATTGTCGCTGATCTGAATGGCCTCGGTGTTCAACACGTAGAGATATTTGCAGTTGGGTACCAGCTCAAGCTTTTCCCGCAATACATCATTGAGTGCCGGGCGAGCCGGCCAGACACGACTGCAGGCTTCCGCGATGTCATACAGCGGTGATTGCAACAATTTTCTCAGCGATTCGCGCTGACGAACAATGCTCTCTTTCAGAGCCGCTTTGGGATCAGTCACAACACTATCCGGTCAGATTATTAAAATGATGATTCAAGCTGGCGCAGGCGTGAGCGTAATTCGCTGACCTCGTCCAGCAGTTCCAGGGCCAGGGCGACACCGGCAAGATTGAGCTCCAGATCATGATACAGATGCATGGCGGCTCGCACGCGAGGCAATTGACTGGCCACAAATTGCCACTCGGCCGTTTCTTGGCCGAACGGTTCAACAATCCCCTCCTCGACCAGTGCCACGATGGCATCGCGCTCGACCCGGCAGGCGCCACTGAGTTCATCCAGCGTCAGCGTGGTTGTTTCATCAAGAATGATACCGGAAAGCGGTTCCTGTTGCCCCGTCATGATTCACACTCCCATCCCGGCACGCGGGTTAAAGTCGAACTCCTCGGCCATTTTCTGATAGAAGGCCTTCGCTTTGTCACTGTCGGCCGGAGGCTGGATGATTTTCAAGGTGACAAAGAGATCACCTGGTGTTTTGCCCGGAATACCCCGGCCCTTGAGCCGCAATTTGCTACCGCTTTCGGAATTGGCCGGAATCCGCATATCCACTTGACCATCGGGCGTCGGCACCTTGACCCGGGCCCCGAGCGCCGCTTCCCAGGGCGCCAGGGGCAAGTCCAGATACAGATCCCGGCCCTCGACGCGATACAATGGGTGCGGTTTGAAGTCCACTTCCAGATACAGATCGCCGGCCTGTCCGCCGCCCATGCCGGGATGGCCCTGACCCGACAGGCGGATGTGCTGCCCCTGACGCACGCCCTTGGGGATGCGCACGTTCAAACTGCGCTCGCGGGTGCGCACATGGCCCTGCTCATCCACTTCCGGCGCATGCAGGGTCAGATTGCGCTGGGTACCGTGGAAGGCGTCCTCCACATCGATCAACACCCGCGCGTGATGATCCTCGCCCCGGCTGCGAAAACCGGCGCCGTCCATTCCCCCCATTCCACCGCGCTGGCCGAACAGGGTTTCGAAAAAATCACTGAAGGATGCGGCGCCGGCGCCCCCACCGCCGAAGCCGCCACTGAATTCAAACCCGGCATCCCAGTCCGGCGGTGGCCGAAAATCCTGGCCACCCTGCCAGTTGGCGCCCAGTTGATCGTAGGCGGCGCGTTTTTCGGGATCCTTGAGCACTTCATAGGCTTCCGCCATCTCCTTGAAACGGTCCTCGGCGTCCGCTTCCTTGCTGACATCGGGGTGGTACTTGCGCGCCAGCTTGCGATAGGCGCGTTTGATCTCATCCTGGGTGGCGTCGCGCTCAACGCCCAGTATCTGGTAATAATCCTTATATTCCACTTTCGACTCCCGTTGAATACAGCTTTCTTATGACTAGGGGGCGGAAGAGGATATTTCAAGCAATTTCGTTATCCTTCTCAAGGTTTTATCGAGTGCAGGTTCAGGAAGAGTCCTTCATTTTGGCAAACGCCGCCGCCATGGCCGTATTGGCCGGTTTGCTGTCCGCTCTGGCCGGTTTTTTGGCCGGCGCAGACTTGTTGCCCCGGGGTTTGCTCTGGCGCGGCTTTGGCGCGGCCGGCTTGCCGGGCTCATCGGCCAGGCGCATCGACAGGCCCACCCGGTTACGCGCGATGTCCACCTCCATCACCTTGACCTTGACCACCTGGCCGGCTCTGACCACCTCGCGGGGATCGCGCACGAACCGATCGGCCAGGGCCGAGATGTGAACCAGACCATCCTGGTGGACGCCGATATCGACAAAGGCCCCGAAGTTGGTCACATTGCTGATCACCCCTTCGAGCAGCATCCCCGGTTGCAGATCCTTGAGCGTTTCCACCCCCTCCTTGAAGTTGGCGGTCTTGAACTCGGGACGCGGATCCCGCCCCGGCTTGTCCAGCTCGGCGATAATGTCACGCACCGTGGGCTCGCCGAACTGCTCATCGGTGTAATCATTGGCCGCCAGGCTGTTGAGAAAACGGCTGTCGCCGATCAGCGAATGAATATCCCGGTCGTTCTGTTCCAGAATACGCTCGACCACCGGATAGGCTTCGGGGTGCACCGCCGAGGCATCCAGCGGATTGCGGCCATCGCGAATCCGCAGAAACCCGGCGGCCTGCTCAAAGGCTCGCGGCCCCAGTCGGGCCACCTCGAGTAACTGCTGGCGATCCCCAAACGCCCCATGCTGTTCCCGATGCGCGACGATATTGGCCGCCAGCGAATCACTCAAGCCGGCCACCTGTGACAGCAGCGGCGCCGAGGCGGTATTGATCTCCACACCCACGGCGTTCACGCAATCCTCCACCACCGCATCGAGCTGGCGGGCCAGCTTGCCCTGGTTCACATCATGTTGATACTGACCCACACCGATCGATTTGGCATCGATTTTGACCAGCTCTGCCAGCGGATCCTGCAGGCGCCGGGCAATGGAGACCGCGCCGCGATAGGCGACATCCAGTTCGGGAAACTCCCTGGCCGCCAGTTCCGAGGCGGAATAGACCGAGGCACCAGCTTCGCTGACCATCAGCGAATGGACGGCGGGTTGCGGATACTGACGCACCAGCTCCTGCACCAGCTTGTCGGTCTCCCGCGACGCGGTACCGTTACCAATGCTGATCAACTCCACCTGATGTTTCTGAACCAATCCGGCCAGGGTCTCGATCGAGGCCTGCCACTGCTTCTTCGGCGGATGCGGGAAAATCGTGGTCGAGGCGAGCAGTTTGCCGGTCTGATCCACCACCACGACCTTGACGCCGGTGCGCAGGCCCGGATCCAATCCCATGGTGGTGCGGGTACCGGCCGGCGCGGCCAGCAACAGATCACGCAGGTTTTCACCGAAGACGCGGATCGCCTCTTCCTCGGCGCTCTCGCGCAGGCGCATGAACAGCTCACTTTCCATCTGCAACGCCAGCTTCACCCGCCAGGCCCAGCGGGCCGACTCCAGCAGCCAGCTGTCGGCGGCCCGGCCGGCATCGCGCAACCCGAAATGGCTGGCCACCATGGCATCGCAAAGCCCCATGGCAGTGACATTTTCCAGATCATCCTGGCCGGGAACCATTAACTTCAGGCGCAACACCCCTTCACTGCGACCGCGAAACAGCGCCAGCGCCCGATGCGAAGGAATCTTCTGCAGCGCTTCACTGTAATCAAAGTAGTCAGAGAACTTGGCCCCGTTTTGTTCCTCGCCGGACACGACACTGGCTACCAGCTGCCCCTTGTCCCACAGCCGATCGCGTAGTTGACCGACCAGATCCGCCTGCTCGGCGGCGCGCTCCATGAAGATCTGCCGGGCCCCTTCCAGCGCCCCTTCGGCCTCCTCCACCCCGGCCTCGGGATTGAGATACGCGTCGGCCAGCGGCAATGGATCCCGTGTCGGATCCTCGAGCAGCGCATCGAGCAACGGTTCCAGTCCGGCTTCGCGCGCGATCTGTGCCCGGGTCCGGCGTTTGGGTTTGTACGGGGCGTAAAGATCTTCCAGTCGGATCTTGGTCTCGGCCGCCTCCAGTGCCGCCTGCAGCTCATCGGTCAATTTGCCCTGCTCGCGAATCGATTCGATCACGCTGGCCCGGCGGTCCTCGAGTTCCCGCAAATAGCCCAGCCGCTCGTCGAGCCGGCGCAACTGGGTATCATCAAGTCCGGCGGTGGCCTCCTTGCGATAACGGGCAATGAACGGCACGGTCGCCCCGTCATCCAGCAAACGCATCGTGGCCTCGACCTGGGCCGGCCTGACGCCGAGCTCTTCGGCAAGTCGTTGGATAATGTTCATACAGCAGACAACCTGTGAATTCGGTTAATAACAGAACCCTGATCTTAACAAAGCCACCGCAAATACAGGTTTTTAAATCCGCTTGATCTGATTATCCAAACACGCTAGCTACACAAGCTACAGGACTTGAAAGTGACCCGGTTCTGATCTAGATCCGTGATACTTGAGATACACAGTTCCAAGCAAGGAGGTGCACCATGGCAGAAGAAACCAATACCCTGACACTGCGTCCCGGAAAACATGACAAGCTGGGCCTGTATCATTGTGGCGTGACTTATGAGGGTTTTGTTGTCGCCGGTGGCGAGCCACATAACATCAAGGACGGTGAGGAGATCACCATCTCGCGTGCGCCGCTCAAGGTAAAACGCGACGGCAGCGACTACACCTTCATGCGCGCGGCCTGATCGGTTCCGCCGCGCTGCCAGCGGCGAAGCTGTCAATATGACGGATTACAGACCACGAACATACTCGATCATCCGCCGACGCAGCTTCGCATCCGGCAGGCGCCCGTAACCGGCCCCCATGTTCTCGCGCATATGGGCCACCTGCGACGTGGCCGGAATCGCGCAGGTCACGGCGGGGTGCGAAATAATAAACTTGAGGAAGAACTGGGCCCAGTTCGTACAATCGATTTGTGCGGCCCACGCGGGCAACGGTTTCGATTCGAAACGGCGAAACAATCCGCCCCCCTGAAACGGCCGGTTAACCAGCACGGCAATTCCGCGCTCCCGCGCCAGCGGTAACAGGCGTTGCTCCGCCTCCCGATCCAGCAGGTTATAGGTCAGCTGCACAAAATCGAGCGGCTCTGTTTCCATGATACTCGCCAGTTCCGCGTGTCGCCGCCCGTGCGAGGTGGTGACGCCCAGATAACGAATGCGTCCCGCGGCTTTCCATTCCCTGAGCGTCGCCATGTGCGTCTGCCAGTCGAGCAGGTTATGCACCTGCATCAGATCGAAGCGTTCCACGCCCCATAACAGCCTGGAACGCTCCATCTGCCGCACGCCGGCGCGCCAGCCCGACGTCCACACCTTGGTGGCGGCAAACAGGTCGGGCGTCGCCGGCAGGTTTTTCAGACATTCACCAAGCACTTTTTCCGCCGTGCCGTACATGGGCGAGGAATCGATAACCTCCCCACCCTGCTCAAAGAAGGTTTTGAGAATGGCCGTGCGGGTCTGCATTGCGGCGCGATCATCGGGATCGATACCAAAAGTGAGCCAGGTTCCCATGCCGATAGCCGGCAGGTTTTCACCACTGGCAGGAATCTTTCTGAGAATTTTTTGCGATTTGTCCGCCCGGGCGAAGCCCGGTAGCTTGAGACTCAGGGCCAGTGCCAGCGCCTGTTGCAACAGGCGCCGTCGACTCAGGGAGACACTGTGATTTCGCGTCGACATAGGAGGTTTACCCGGGGTTTTAATAAACCGGAATCACGGCTGCTAATAACTCGTCCTGGAGTTGATCGATCTTATCCAGCCTGGAGCGGGCGATTGCTTCCACCCGGGGGCGGATCGATGCCAGTTCGGTTCCGTCGGCCAGTTGCAGACGCAACTCCAGCACCCACGGTTCACGAATCGGCTGGCCAATCCGGCTGACCAGAAAACACTGGGCCGCCAGCACTTCAGTTAATTCACCGACCAGGTCCGCTGCCAGTCGTTGCGCGGTGAGATTGTATAACTTGCCAACATGGGTGACCGGGTTCTTGCCGGCGGCCGCTTCCATGTTCATGGGCCGGTAAGGTGTGATCAGTCCGTTACTGCGATTGCCACGACCGACTTCACCGTCATCCCCGGCCTCGGCCGAAGTCCCTGTCACTGTCAGATAGAAACTGCCCTGTTCGGGGACATCGGCGGTATTCACGTTAATCTGCAGGGGATAGTCAGTGATGCCCGCCGCCAGCGCTTGCACCAGATCGGCGATCTGCTGCTTGTGAGCCATATAGTCATCGGCATCACGCACATACCGATCCACCATGGCACAGGCAATGGTCAGTTCGATCGTCCCGGCGCGACGCACGCCCATGACCTTGATATCCTCGCCGATAACCGGATAACGCTGCTTCACCTGTGGCGAATTCAGCTGCTGTTCGGTGCTATAGACGATTTGTTCGAGGTCATCCAGCGGCGCATAACCGACGCCGCAGGAGGTATCATTGGCCAGCGCGATGCCGGTCTGTTGCTGACGCTCATAGAGATCCACCAGATCCTGTGACCCATGGCGAACCAGGTGATGAATCACCGGTGTTGCCGTTTCCGGCAAGGCATGCAGATTCTCCTGCAACCAGCGATGCACTGTCTCTTCGACCAGCTCGCCAATCGGGACATCAACGCCTTTATAACGGGACGTTGCGCGACCGGCCAGAAAGATCTCCATCGGTGCGATAACCTCGCCACCACCGAATGCCGGATTGGATTCACCACCCCACAACAATGCCTTGTCAACATTGTGATGCAGGATCAACCCGAACCGATCCCGGTAATAGCGACACAATGCCAGGCTCAGGTTCTCGGCCAGGGCATCACAGATCGTATCGGGGTGCCCGAGTCCCTTGCGCTCGACAATTTCCACCGCCGAACCTGTCGGGTCCAGGTCCGGGTGAACCGTGATCAGCGTATCAACCATAATTTTCTCCCACCCGGCCTTAAACAGAAGTTTCCGGATATCCGAACGCTTTGTGTTCAGTATGTCGCGTCCTCGTATCCGGATCGCATCGTTAACAGAGCCTGTTCAGACAAATATGATGATTCAGAACGCGGCCCTGAATGCCGTGACAAACGCATCATAGTCCTGCACCGGCAAATGATTGATACCCGCCGCGGCCTGACGACCGCCACCGGTTTCGAACTGTCGGCAGAGTTCATCGGCGCCGCTCTTGTTGCTAAGAGGTGCCCGCACGCTGACCACATACCCCCCTTCCGGGCGGGTGGTCAACATGGCATGGGCCCGCTGCGGATACTGTTGTGCCAGCTGGTTGGCATAGACGCCACTGACTCGCCGTGCCCAGCGGGCATCGGGCAGCACATACAGGGCATGCCCGTCATCCGCATAGTCGGGCGTTATCGCCGCCACCTGTTCGAAATCCGTGTGATAGGCGTCCTGTAATCGTGCATAACCCGGCTCCTCATGAATAAAGGCAAACGGATCGGCATATGGCGCGAGCAATCGATACAATTCATCAGGATGATAGATCAGATCGTCAAGATTCGACCCATAACCATTATAGTTGAGGCAGGTACCCAGCAGCTTGAGTTGTTCCAGTTGCTCGCTGTTCAAGTCGAGCGGGATAGCTGCCTGTTCAGCCGAGGTATACAGGTTATCGCCAAATGCCGCGGTCACTGCCCAGGCCAGATACACATCATCCAGATAATGGCTTACCAGCAAACTGCTGCATACATTGGCATCGGTATCAATATAGGTTTCCAGCGTCGCATGCTGCGGAATCTCACCGGCGTAATGATGATCGAAATAGCGTACCTGTGCACCGGCTTCCAGCAGCCTGAGCAGATCGTCGCGGTTTTTATCCAGTGAAATGTCCAGCACTGTCACCTTATCCCCGCTACCGGCCTGCACGTTTTTTAACAGGCTGATGTCTCGTTTGATGCCGGTGACCAGCTGGCTTTCCTGTGGATCGGCCAGGCGTAACTGGTGCAAGGCACATATGCCGTCGGCGTCACCATTGAAGACATCGATATAACTACTCATACGGTTCCCTCCTCTTTATTTGAAAAAAGCTTTTTCCATTTCACGGTAGAGATAATTGGCATTGGCGCGATGGTTTTCCTCATACAATTGTGTATCTTCCCAATCCTCAAAATGGCTAGACTCAACCGCCTCCAGCATGGGCACGCCCTGCTCCACGGCCTCGCGCATTTCCTGACGTAGCCGTTTAACATATTCGCCGGTCTTTTCGACCATCGGGAATGGTTCGGTTTGCGGGCCACCGTGGCCCGGCACCATCAATTGAACGTCGGAAAAATGGTTCATTAACCATTCATGACCTTCCAGGATCTGCTTGCTATCACCGTCACCCATGTAGGTCGTGCGTTGATTGAAAGCCAGATCGGAAATCCAGAGTATCTCCTGCTTTGGCTGATAAACCACCAGGTCGCCATAGGAGTGATGTCGCCCGGTATTATAGATTTCAAAACGCTGGCCGCCCAACTCGATCACTTTTTTTGCAAACCGCTCCTTCTCGATATACACATCCGGTTGCGGCGGCTCAAAGCCCTGCATATCTTTTCGTAGCAGATCACGTCGATATGCCACCGATTCCTCCAGGGTCGAGGAATTGTTGTACTGCCGTGTGCCGGGATGGCCGATGATTGTGACATCCCCGAGTTGCTGAAAGGCGGCCGCCCCGTAAGCATGGTCCGGATGATTATGTGTGATGATGAGATATTTGATGGGTTGGTCCGTCACGCGGCGCACGCTGCTGATAAGCCGCTCACCCAGGCGGGGTGTCCCCAGGGTATCGATAACCACAACCCCTTCATCGGTCACGATGAAGCCTGCATTGCCGTTCCAGCCCCGGTTATCTTCATTGAGCGTGGAGATAGTGCCAAACAGAAAATAGGTGTTGTCATTCAATCGATACAGCGGCAACGGTTTGCTGGCGGCATTGTTCCCCTTGAGCGAAAACCGCGGCAATCTGTCTGTGTTGATTACGTTATCGGGTAATACCCATTCGCTTTCGATGGCCGCCGGATTGACCAACTGGCCATCGGGTGTCGAGGCCATCCCGGCGATAAGGAACCCTGTCATCAGCCACACCCCGACGAATGCTTGAAATACCATGAAGAAGCCCCTGAGCATAATCGGTACCAAAATATAAATAGATGGACAGGTTTGGCCTGACCGGTAACTTCAAGTGTAACAAGGGGGGCCTGTCGCCGCCATGCTCCCATAGACGATCCCGGCAGCGATCCCAGCAACGATGCCACCGGCATGCCTTCCTCGTCTGACTGCAGGACTGCCATTTAGCGAGTGATGTTCTATGCTGTTACAAGAGACGACAATTGCAGCCGGAGTGCCCATGCAGATAAAACAACTACTCAATGAATGGGCGGGAAGCGCCCGTCACGATGAACCGGTCACCCGTACCACCCTTGACCTGCCTCTGGAAGAAGCCGCCCGGCTTCTGGCGCTGCAGGAAATGTATCCGGGCCGCACCCGGGAGCAGCTATTGCTGGATCTGCTGACCAGCGCCCTCGATGAACTGGAAGCGGCACTGCCCTATGTCCCTGGTGAGAAAATCATCAGCGAGGACGATTATGGCGACCCGATCTACGAGGATGTGGGTCCCACTCCCCGCTTTCTGGCGCTGACACGCAAATACCGGGAACAGCTGCAACAACAGGCCAACGCTCAGCCCGCTGGCGAAGCCGAACCGACCCGCTGAGCCTTGCCAGGCTTGCAAACTGGCGCCAGTCACGACGAACACACTTTATATAGTATAGTGTGAATCCACCCTGCTTAATGTTTGTACTCCCGCATGTTTGGTCACGAACTCAGTACCGCGCAAATCATTGCCATCGCCATTCTGCCGACCCTGTTCGGCATCGTGGTCCATGAAGTGGCACACGGCTGGATGGCCAACCGGCTCGGCGATCCGACCGCCGCCATGCTGGGCCGGCTGACGCTCAACCCTCTGAAGCATATTGATCCGGTTGGTACTGTCCTGGTGCCGCTGATCCTGATCCTGACTGTCGGTTTTGCGTTTGGCTGGGCAAAGCCGGTACCGATCAACTGGGAAAACCTGCATCATCCCCGACGTGACAGCGCCTGGGTGGCGGCCGCCGGCCCCGGTGCCAATTTTCTCATGGCCATTGGCTGGGGCATTATTGGCAAAATCGCCAGTCTGTTGCCGGCAGGCCTGGAAACCATTGCGATCCCCCTGATGTACATGGGGATGTTCGGCATGTTCATTAACATTCTGTTGATGGTGTTAAACCTGATTCCCCTGCCACCGACCGACGGGGGCCGCATAGCCACCAGTCTGCTGCCGCCCCCGCTGGGACAGGCACTGAGCCGTGTGGAACCTTTCGGCATCCCCATCCTGCTGGTATTGCTGCTGACCGGCCTGCTGTGGCGTATTATGGCCCCGCCGATCGCCGCCACCCTGGGGCTGATTCGCCAGCTCATCGGCTTTGGTTAAGCCCGGTCATTGCCGGCTCAAACAGCCGATGTTCCACGCGTGTCTCCTGTTTTCGGCTGAACCCCTTGTCTTCGGTGTTAAAGTCCCCATCACTATGACAAACACATTACGGATGCAGCAGGTATCCGGCAGCTAACAGGAGAATCCCATGACAGACCCGATGACCACCCAGGCGCGCTTTACTATCGGTCAGGTCGTCCATCACCAGAAGTTCGACTATCGTGGTGTCATCGTCGACGTCGATCCGATCTTTGAGGGCAGTGACGAGTGGTATGAACAGGTCGCACGCAGTCAGCCGCCCAAGGACCAGCCCTGGTACCATGTGCTGGTCGATAATGGCGATCAGATGACATACGTGGCCGAACGGCATCTCGAAGCCGACGACAGTGGCGACCCGATTCATCACCCGGCACTGGAAAACTTCTTCAGTGACTTCAACGGCAGCAATTACCAGCCCCGCCAGGCACTCAACTGAGGCCGAACGGTCTGATCCATCCATGGTGACGCGGCTGGAGCCTCAATTACGCCAGGCCGGCAGCAGTGATCTGCCAAAGCTCAATGCCGTCATCGAGGCCGCCGTCATGGGCTGGGATCTCCCGGAACGGGTCAAACGCCTGGCCCTGCCCAGCTATCGTTACGACGAGCACGATCTCGATCACCTGGATTTGTGGGTCGCACAAATCCCGCCAGCGATCGTCGGCGTCGTTGCGCTCGAGCCGGCCGACACGCGGGACTTGCCCAACGGCCAATGCGGCCTGCTGTTGCACGGTCTCTATGTCCACCCCGACTATCAGCACCAGGGGATCGGTCGTCGGCTGTTGCAGCATGCCGAACAACAGGTGCGTGAGCGCCATCTCGATGGTTTGCTGGTCCGTGCCCAGAGCGGTGCCGGTGAATTTTTCGTGGCTCAGGGCATGCAGGGGCTGGCACCCCGGGACAACGAGCGTGACTATCAATACCGCTACTGGAAAACCGTTACGCCGTAAGAAGATCCCGCCATTGACGAAAATAACCCGAAACCCCGGCTCCCACTGAAGGTGCCGGAAAATAAAACAGTCAGCGTTGCAGCGTCGTTTCGATGCATTCGTTCCTGTTGTTGATCCGATGTGTAATTTTACCGGCTATCCCGCTCGATTCCGTATCCGCCCGGAATTTGCTATGCTGTGTGCTCTTTCTGTCACAAAGTCGTTATTATGAAGTGGTTGATACGTTACTTTTTTAAAGGTCTGCGAGCGCTGCTCGGGCCGATTATTCTGCTGGTGGACAAACTCAGCACGCCTCGTGGCATCAAACGCTCAGCGCAAGAGCAACAACAGGTTGACGAACAGACCCGCAAGCTGGCGCTTTACCAGTTCCGCACCTGCCCGTTTTGTATCAAGGTCCGCCGGGCCGCTAAACGACTGTCACTGAATATTGAAAAACGCGACGCTCTGGGTAACCCGGTGCACCGCCGGGAACTGCTCGAAGGTGGTGGTGAAATCAAGGTACCCTGCCTGCGCATTACCGAGGATGACGGCCAGGTGCGCTGGTTGTATGAATCGGACGATATTATCGATTATCTGCAGCAGCGTTTTGCCTGAATAACGAATCAGCAATCAGCCCCTACCCGCAAAGCGGGTCGTATGATGAAACCCCTCCGGTGGGGCTATGTCAGGCAAAAAGTGCAAGGAGGCACTCCATCTACCCGGCTATCATACTCTCGCCAAGACGCAGAGGCGCTGAGAATGCGAAAATCAGATTTCTCTGCGCCTTGGCGTCTCTGCGAGAGATAAGCTTTTCCTTCTACTTCAAAAACAACCACTTTCCAACACTGTACTTTGCAAAATTCACAACCGGGTTGTATCTCTCCGAAAAAAGCGGTGGTATAGCAGGGTTTAATCATGGTTCAGTGGCGCGTAACATCATTCGTATTTTGATCGTTGATCAGGGGAACAAAGGCGACCCCGAGAATTTTTTGCGTGCGGATATTACCCGCCTCTTCGCGCGTGATTAGCAACAATTCCTGATAGCTGTAGGGTGGGCCAACCGGGATCACCAGCCGGCCGCCCGGCCTGAGTTGTTCGATCAATGCCGGCGGAATCTCACTGGCCGCCGCGGTGACAATAATACCGTCAAACGGCGCCCTGTCCTGCCAGCCGTCATACCCATTGGCACAACGCACCTCGATATTGGCATAACCGAGATCCGCAAACCGTTTACGGGCAGTCTCCGCCAGCTCCGGGATCCGCTCCAGGCTATAGACTTGCCGGGCCAGTTGCGCCAGGATCGCGGCCTGATACCCCGAGCCGGTTCCCACTTCCAGTACCACGCTCTCGGGCGTCAACTCGAGCAAGTCCGTCATCAATGCCACGATATAGGGCTGGGAAATGGTCTGGCCATTGCCAATAGGTAACGGTCCGTTGTCATAGGCCTGCTCCCGATTGGCTGGTGGAATAAACGCGGCCCGATCCACGTCCGACATCGCTTGCATCACGGCCTCACTGAACTGCCTCCGCCCGGTCATGCTGGCCGTATAGCGGGCTTCGGTCGCGATGGTGTCGAGCATCTGTTGCCGGGTATCGGCCATGGCGCTCAGGTCCCTTCCTGCCAGCTGGCCAGGTAGGCCTGCTGCACGTCGGTCAGGGTATCGATATCGATCGCCATGGCCGCCAGCTTCAACCGGGCGATCTCCTGATCTATCTCAGGCGGCACACTATGCACCCCCGGGGATAGCTGCCCGTGCTGTTGGGTCAGGTGAATCACCCCCAGCACCTGGTTGGCAAAACTCATATCCATCACCGCCGAGGGGTGACCTTCCGCAGCCGCCAGGTTGACCAGACGCCCCTCGGCCAGCAGTCGAATACGGCGCCCGTCCGCTAACACATACTCTTCCACATGCTCTCGCGGTTGCTGTTTGTCGCGACTCATCGCCTGCAACGCCTCCAGGTTGATCTCTACATTGAAATGACCGGCATTGGCAATCACGCAACCGTCTTTCATGACGTCCAGGTGGGCCCGATCGATCACATGCTTGTCACCGGTCACTGTGAGCATAAAATCCGACTGGCGCGCCGCTTCCAGCAGGGGCATCACCCGGTAACCGTCCATGGCCGCCTCCAGGGCCCGCAGCGGCTCGACTTCACAGACGATGATTTTCGCTCCATGGCCGGCCGCCCGGCGGGCCACGCCTCGCCCGCACCAGCCATAACCGATGACAGTGAAAGTCTTGCCGGCCAGCAAAATATTGGTCGCCCTGATGATACCGTCGAGCGCGCTTTGCCCGGTGCCGTAACGGTTATCGAACAGATGTTTGGTCATGGCGTCATTCACCGCCAGCACCGGTACCCGCAGGGCACCGTCAGCGGCCATGGCGCGCAGCCGGATCACGCCGGTGGTAGTCTCTTCGGTACCGCCCAGCATCTGCGGCAACAGATCCGCCCGATTTTTATGCAGCTCGCTGATCAGATCGGCACCGTCATCCAACGTGATTTGCGGCTGATGATCCAGAGCGGACCTCAAATGCTGGTAATAGACTTCAGTCGACTCCCCCCGGCGGGCGAACACCGGAATCCCGTGCCGTTCAACGAGCGCTGCCGCCACATCATCCTGCGTACTGAGCGGGTTGCTGGCACACAACACCAGATCGGCCCCGGCGGCCTTGAGCGTACGAGCCAGATTGGCAGTTTCAGTGGTAATATGCAGACAGCCACTGAGGCGCAAACCGTCCAGCGGCCGTTCCTCGGCAAGCCGCTGCATCAGATCCCGCATCACCGGCATCTCTGCCAGCGCCCAGTCGATACGCTTGCTGCCCTGGTCCGCCAGGGCCGGATTGGTAATATCCGACATGGATACTCCTGTTGTTAATGGTTGTATTCAGCAGAATGCTCCCCCGGCTTGAACTGCCAGAAAAATCACCCAGATAGATAATTATAGGAATATATCCTTTAATATAAGTATAGTGGCAAAATGCGCCGCGCAACATGAGTCAAGCATGGTCAGTGTCAGTCGCAAACATCCCGAAATCGCCGCCGACAGCCCGGTGGATATCGATGCCTGGCTGGATAGTCTGCAAGCCAACTACAGTCCCGATGATCTGACACTGATTCGCCGCGCCGCAGCACTGTCCCGCGAAGCCCATGAAGGACAGCAACGCGCCTCTGGTGAGCCCTATTTCATGCACAGCCTGGCGGTGGCGCAGATCCTGACCGAGCTCAATCTGGATGCCAACAGCATCAGTGCCGCCATGCTGCACGATGTAGTGGAAGACACTCGCTTTACCCTGGAAGACCTTCAGAATCAGTTTGGCGAGGATGTCGCACACCTGGTCGACGGGGTTACCAAGATGGACATCATCGCCACCCTGCGCGGCGGCGATCTGCAGGAACAAAAAGAACACCTCCAGGCGGAAAACCTGCGCAAGATGTTGCTGGCCATGGCCGAGGACGTTCGCGTGGTGTTGATCAAGCTGGCCGATCGCCTGCATAACATGCGTACGCTCTCCGCCCTGCCTGACGAAAAACAGCGTCGCATCGCCCGGGAAACCATGGATATCTTCGCACCGCTGGCCAACCGCCTCGGTATCTGGCAGCTCAAGTGGGAACTGGAAGATCTCGCCTTTCGTTATCTGCGGCCGGCCGATTACAAACAGATCGCCGAACATCTTGCCGAACGTCGCAATGAACGGGAACACTACCTGACCCGGTTTGTACATCAGTTACAGACGGAACTGGATAAGGCCGGCATTGAGGCCGAGGTCAAGGGCCGGGTCAAACACATCTACGGCATCTGGAAAAAGATGCAGCGCAAGCAACAGGCCTTTCACCAGATTTATGATGTACGTGCGGTACGTATTTATGTGGAGACGCTTCCCGCCTGTTATGCGGCACTGGGGATTGTTCATACTCTGTGGAATTATCTGCCCGGCGAATTTGACGATTACATCGCCACCCCAAAGGAAAACAACTACCGTTCGATCCACACCGCAGTGATCGGCCCGGAAGGGAAAACCGTCGAAGTCCAGATCCGCACCTGGGATATGCACCAGGAGTCGGAATATGGCGTTGCGGCGCACTGGCGCTACAAGGAAGGTATCCGAAGTAACCAGGCATTCGACGAAAAAATCGCCTGGCTGCGACAGTTGCTGGAATGGAAGGAGGATATCGCCGAGGCCGGCGAATTTGTCGATCAGTTCAAGTCCGAAGTGTTTGCCGATCGGGTCTATGTTTTTACTCCCAAAGGCAACATCATTGATCTGCCCGCCGGCGCCACGCCGCTGGACTTTGCCTACCGGATACATACCGAAGTGGGTCATCGCTGCCGTGGCGCCAAGGTCAACGGTCGCATGGTTTCCCTGACACAGCCGCTGCATACCGGCGATCAGGTGGAAATACTCAGTGTCAAAAAAGGCGGACCCAGTCGCGACTGGATGAACCCGCAGCTGGGGTACCTGGTGACCAGCAAAGCGCGCCAGCAGGTGCAACGCTGGTTTCGGCTGCAGAATCTCGAACAGAATATTGCCGATGGACGCAGTATTGTCGAGCGGGAGCTCAAACGACTCGGGTTTGGCGATATTAAATATGAGAAGCTGGCCAACCAGATGGGTTACAGGCAGGTGGATGAGTTTCTCGCCGCACTGGGACGGGGAGATATCAAACCCGGGCGCATTGCCACGGCGGCACATCACCTCAGCGAACCGGCTCCACAAAGCGAAACCGAGACACCGCTGCTGCGCAAACCCCGTGCCCGCCCCGGCACGTCGGACATCGAAGTCCATGGTGTCGGCGATCTGCTGACCAAGTTCGCACGCTGCTGCAAACCGGTTCCCGGTGACGCCATTGTCGGCTTCATCACCCAGGGACAGGGCGTCTCCATACACCGGCGTGACTGTCACAATGTACTGCGCGCCATCGCCGAGCACCCCGAACGCTTCGTCGAAGTTGAGTGGGGACAACGCTCCAGCGGCAGCTATCCGGTGGACATCGAAATCCAGGCTTACGATCGTCAGGGATTGCTCCGCGACATCACCACTTTGCTGGCCAATGCCGGTGTCGATGTGACCGCGGTCAGCACCCAGTCACACAAGCAAAGCCATACTGCCACATTAACGATCACCGCCGAAGTTCCCGACATCGATGCCCTGAGCACCGTACTGGCACGTATCAACCAGCTCAACAACGTCACCGAGGTTCGGCGCAAGACCAA
>NZ_JAVLAZ010000024.1:25680-34915 GCF_031581315.1 Thiohalophilus sp. | reverse complement strand
AGGGGCTAGAAAAACTTCAAACTCCCGATTTCTGACTGCCGACTGCTATCTGCCATCTGCCAACTTTCGTGTAGCTGTTCAACGCTGTTTGTATGGCGTATTCTTTCGCTATTCGATAACGCATAGACCTGACCGATTATGAACGACGAACAACTGCTGCGTTACAGCCGCCAGATCATGTTGCCACAGGTGGATGTGGCCGGGCAGGAAAAGCTGCTTGCCTCGCGGGTATTGATTATCGGCCTGGGCGGGCTGGGTTCGCCGATCGCCCTGTATCTTGCCGCCGCCGGTGTCGGCCAGCTGGTGCTGGTGGATCACGACCATGTGGATCTCTCCAATCTGCAGCGTCAGATTCTGCATCGCTATGAGGATATCGGCCGTCCCAAGATCGCCTCGGCGGCCGAAACCCTGATGCAGCTCAACCCGCAACTGCAAATTACTACCCTGGATCACAAACTCTCGGAACAGGAACTGCTCGAGACCGCCCGCAATGTGGATGTGGTGGTGGATGCGACGGACAACTTCGAGATTCGTTTTGCACTCAACCGCGTCTGCGTCGAGACCGGTACACCCCTGGTTTCCGGCGCGGCGATTCGTATGGAAGGCCAAGTCAGTGTCTTTTTAAACAAACCTGGCAGTCCCTGTTATCGCTGTTTATATCGCGACGAGGGCGAGCTGGACGCTTCCTGCAGTGAAAACGGCGTCCTTGCGCCGGTGGTCGGGATTATCGGCAGTGTGCAGGCGACCGAGGTACTCAAGATTCTGCTCAACATCGGCTCAACGCTGGATGGCAAACTGTTATTGCTGGATGCCCTGCATATGGAGTGGCGCACCCTGACTCTGAAGCAGGACAGCGAATGTCCGGTGTGCGGCGCCACGGCCTGAACAGGAATTCCTGAACCCTTACTTCAGGTTCATAACCTGTAAAACAGACAGCTTGCCGGTTCAGTGACGGGTATCGGGTGTCCGGTAGGTCACTTCAGTCGCGAAGATTTGTTCGGCATCCACGGCGTCGAAGCGGTATCGCTGATTGCAAAACTCGCAAGTCACATCAATGTGCTCTTCGTCCTCGAGTATCGCCCGGACTTCATCGTTCCCCAGCTGACGCAACATATTGGCCACCCGATCCTTGCTGCAGGGACAGCGAAAACAGATCGGTTCTGATTCAAAGACGCGCACGTCTTCCTCATGATAGAGGCGATGGATAACCTGCGGGGCGGTGAGATCCAGCAGTTCCTTGTCGGTAATGGTAGCGGACAGCTGTTCGACCCGGTTCCAGCCTTCCTGTTCTTCGGCCGTCTGGTTGGCCGGCAGCTTCTGGATCAGCAGGCCGGCGGTGCGTTGATTGGTGACGGCCAGCCAGATACGGGTATCGAGCTGCTCGGAGCGGGACAGATAATCGTCGATGGCCTCGGCCAGGTTGTTGCCCGTCAGCTCAACGATGCTCTGATAGCGTTCGGCACTATTGGCCGGCTCCAGGGTAATGGCCAGGCGCCCATCGCCGACCAGATCAGGCAGGGAACCGGGCTGGATATCCTCGGCGTAATGCGCCATGCCGCGCACATTACGATCATGGGTGCATTCCACCACCATAAATGGAATTGCCCCATTGCCCTGTATCTGCATAGTCAGGCGACTTTCATGTTTGAGCGTGGCGGAAAGCAATACCGACGCCGTCATGACTTCGCCCAGAAGATGCAACACCGGATCGGGATAGGTATGTTTTTCCTGTAGCGCTTTCCAGGTGGCGTCCAGCTGCACCAGGTCGCCACGAATCGCCAGGTTTTCGAACAGGAAACGTTGCAGGGTATCGCTCATGATCAAACTCCGGCCATTATGCCGGCCGGTGACAGGTGGTCAGGATTGCTCATTGGCTGAGCTTGTCTTTCAACATCTGGTTCAGCTGCGCCGGATTGCCCTTGCCGCCGGTGGCCTTCATGCACTGGCCGACGAAGAAACCCAGCACTTTTTCCTTGCCGGCGCGGTACTGTTCCACCTGCTCGGGATTGTCGGCGATCACTTTCTCGACAATTGCCTCCAGTTCGCCCGTGTCGGTGATCTGCTTGAGGCCTTTTTTCTCGATGATGGCATCGGCATCGCCTTGACCGTTCCACATGGCATCGAACACATCCTTGGCAATCTTGCCGGAGATGGTATTGTCCTTGATGCGCTTGATCACGCCGGCCAGCATTTCTGCGCTGATCGGACTGTCGGTGATGCTCATATCTTCCCGGTTCAGATAACCGGACAATTCACCGATCACCCAGTTGGCGGATAATTTGGCTTCACCGCAGGCACTGACCACACTTTCATAATAATCGGCCAGCTCGCGGCTGGCGGTCAGGATCGCGGCATCTTCGACCTTGAGACCGTAATCGCTGATAAAGCGGTCCTTTTTCGCCTCAGGCAGTTCCGGCATGTCGGCGCGAATCATCTCGATGTGTTCTGGGGTAATCTCCACCGGCAGCAGATCGGGATCCGGGAAGTAACGATAGTCCATTGCCTCTTCCTTGGAGCGCATGGAACGGGTCTCGTCTTTATCGGCGTCGTACAGGCGGGTTTCCTGGACGATCTCGCCACCGGCTTCCAGCAGGTCGATCTGGCGTTCGACTTCAAAATTGATCGCCCGCTCCACAAACCGGAACGAGTTGATGTTCTTGAGCTCCGATCGGGTACCGAACTCTTCCTGGCCTCTGGGCCGCACGGAAACATTGGCGTCGCAGCGGAAGGAGCCTTCCTGCATATTGCCGTCGCTGATGCCCAGGTAGCGCACCAGGGCGTGAATCTTTTTCATATAGGCGACCGCCTCTTCGGCCGAACGCATGTCCGGCTCGGAGACGATCTCCAGAAGCGGTGTCCCGGCACGATTGAGATCGATCCCGGTCATACCGTGATAATCCTCGTGCAAGGACTTGCCGGCATCCTCTTCCAGATGCGCGCGGGTCACGCCAATGGTCTTCTCACTGCCATCCTCCAGACGAATAGCCACCTGGCCGTGCTCGACGATAGGCAATTCGTACTGGCTGATCTGATAACCCTTCGGCAGATCGGGATAGAAGTAGTTCTTGCGCGCAAAGATCGAACGTGGCGCAATCTGCGCCTCGATCGACAGACCGAACTTGATAGCCATGTTGACCACTTCTTTGTTCAGCACCGGCAATACACCGGGCAGGCCCAGATCCACCGCGCACGCCTGGCTGTTGGGCGGCGCGCCATAGGCGGTCGGGGCGCCGGAGAATATCTTGCTCTGCGTCGCCAGCTGGGTGTGAATCTCAAGCCCGATGACTGTTTCCCATTCCATCATGTCAGTTCCGAGGTACGAGGGACGAGGGACGAGGAAATAAAGCCATACCTGTCACTGTCCACATATTTCAACATAATCATCACTAATAACGAATTCACGAGTCCGGGAACGGGACCAACCCTCGTCACTCGTCCCTCGTAACTCGTCACTCGAATCCCTTCGGGATTCGCTGGTGCCAATCGGTGACCTGCTGGTAACGGTGCGCGACGTTGAGCAGGCGCGCTTCGTCGAAGTAGTTACCGATGATCTGCAGGCCGACCGGCAGATTGTTCACAAAGCCGGCCGGCACCGACATGGCCGGCAGGCCGGCCAGGTTGGCGGCAATGGTATAGATGTCCGACAGATACATGGTGATCGGATCGTCGGCTTTCTCGCCCAGCTTGAAGGCGGGGCTCGGGGCGGTCGGACCCATGATCACATCCACTGACTCGAAGGCCTGCACGAAATCGTCGCGGATCAGCCGTCGCGCCTGCTGCGCCTTTATATAATAAGCGTCGTAGTAGCCGGCCGACAGAGCGTAGGTGCCGACCATGATGCGCCGCTTGACCTCGGGGCCAAAGGCCTCACCGCGACTGCGCTTGTAGAGATCTGCCAAATCTGTCGGATTCTCGCAGCGATAACCGAAACGCACCCCGTCGAACCGCGACAGGTTGGAGGAGCATTCGGCCGGGGCCACCACGTAATAGGCCGGCACCGACAGGTGGGTGTTGGGCAGACTGATCTCCACCACCTCGGCACCCAGTTTTTTGTATTCGGCCAGCGCCGCGTCGACCGCGTCGGCCACGCCTGCATCCAGGCCGGGATCGAAATGCTCCTTGATCAGGCCGATTTTCAGACCTTTGAGATCGGCGCCCAGATCGGCCGTGTAATCGGGCACCGGCCGCTCCAGACTGGTCGAATCGTGCAGGTCGAAACCGGCCATGGCGTTGAGCAGTAGCGCCGCATCCTCAGCTGTTTGCGTCAGCGGGCCGGCCTGATCCAGGCTGGAGGCGAAGGCAATCATGCCGTAGCGGGAGACCCGCCCGTAGGTGGGTTTGAGCCCGGTGATCCCGCACAACGCCGCCGGCTGGCGAATCGAGCCGCCGGTATCGGTGCCGGTGGCCGCCGGGGCCAGCCGGGCGGCCACGGCCGCCGCCGATCCGCCGGAGGAGCCACCAGGCACGGTGGTCGTGTTCCAGGGGTTTTTGACCGGGCCGTAGAAGCTGGTCTCGTTGGAGGAGCCCATGGCGAACTCATCCATGTTGGTCTTGCCCAGGGTGAGCATCCCCGCCTCCTTCAGACGCGTGACCACGGTGGCATCGTAGGGGGCGATGAAGTTGTCCAGCATTTTCGAGCCGCAGCTGGTTTTGATGCCGTCCGTACAGAAAATATCCTTGTGCGCCAACGGGATACCGGTCAACGGCCCTGCCTCGCCGGCGGCGCGCAGCGTGTCCGCCGCCCGGGCACCGGCCAGCGCCGAATCGGCCGCAGCGGTAATGTAGCTGTTGAGTTGCGGATCCAGCGCGCTGATGCGCTCCAGATAATGGCGGGTCAGTTCTTCACTGGAGTAGGCGCCCTGTTCCAGATCCCGGGCCTGTTCCGCAAGCGTTTTGTCGTGCATGCTGTCTTCTCGTGTGAGTCAGTCTTTGATAATTCAGGGAGAAACCGGATAGGCCGGTTACTCGACGACCCGCGGAACCAGGTAAAGTCCATCCTCGACGCTGGGCGCCTGGGCCTGAAACCGTTCGCGCTGATCCGTTTCGGTGACCCGGTCCTCGCGCAGGGGCTGGACGGCATCAAGGGGATGCGCCATGGGCGTGACTTCGGTGGTGTCCACCGCGTTCATCTGCTCGACCATTTCCAGAATGTTCGAGAGGTTGTCGGCGTAGCCGGGAATATCGGCCTCATCGATGGCCAGCCGGGCCAGATGCGCAATCTTCTCGACGTCAGATTTATCCAGTGACATGGTTCCCTCGGTAATCCCGCAATAATCCAGAAAATACAAGAATATCCCGGCGCCGGGGCCGGTTGTGATGGGCTAGGCAAATTGGCAACGTTACCACAGATGATTCCTTGCCCAAAGCCCTTCTATTTGATTACATTACCCGTTTATACTGACGTGTCCTTTCACCTATAAAGATTACAAACATGTTTGACAGTTTACGGGGTCTTTTCTCCAACGATATTTCCATCGATCTGGGTACCGCCAACACCCTGATTTACGTCCGCGGTCAGGGTATTGTACTCAATGAACCCTCGGTTGTGGCGATTCGCCAGGAGCGTGGACCGGGCGGGCCCAAGTCGATTGCCGCCGTCGGGACCGAAGCCAAGCGCATGCTGGGCCGAACGCCGGGCAATATCGTTGCGGTACGTCCGATGAAAGACGGCGTCATCGCCGATTTCACCGTCACCGAGAAAATGCTCCAGCATTTTATTCGCAAGGTGCACGAAGCGCGCTTTTTCCGCCCCAGCCCGCGGGTACTGATTTGTGTGCCCTGCGGTTCCACCCAGGTGGAACGTCGCGCGATTCGCGAATCGGCCGCCGGCGCCGGGGCCCGCGATGTCTATCTGATTGAAGAACCGATGGCCGCCGCCATCGGTGCCGGCATGCCCATCTCCGATGCCAGCGGCTCGATGGTCGTGGATATCGGCGGCGGCACCACCGAAGTGGCCGTGATTTCCCTGAGCGGGATCGTCTATTCCGCCTCGGTCCGTATCGGCGGCGATCGTTTCGATGAAGCGATTATTAACTACGTGCGCCGCAACTACGGCAGCCTGATCGGCGACTCCACCGCCGAGCGCATCAAGCAGGATATCGGCACCGCCTACCCCGGCCACGAAGTCCGGGAACTGGAAGTACGCGGCCGTAACCTGGCCGAAGGGGTACCGCGCAGCTTTACCCTCAACAGCAATGAAATTCTCGAATCCCTGCAGGAACCGTTGTCAGGGATCGTCAGTGCGGTCAAGACCGCGCTGGAACAGACGCCACCGGAACTGGCCTCGGACATTGCCGAACGCGGTATGGTACTGACCGGTGGTGGCGCCCTGCTCAACGATCTGGATCGACTGCTGATGGAAGAAACCGGCCTGCCGGTGATCATCGCCGAGGACCCGCTGACCTGTGTGGCACGTGGTGGTGGCCGGGCGCTGGAGATGATCGACGAGCACGGCGGCGATCTGTTCACGGTCGAATAATTATTCCGGCCCGCGACCGGTTAGCGCCGGTCAGGCCGCCCGGCCGATTCACTCAGTCGGGCTAAATCCGGTAACCTGTTCCTGTTCTGCATTCCGTCGGGGAGCCTGACCGTTAAACTTTTATTCGTACAAGGTCCGTCAACCACGATCCGGTTGCTGTTGCTGATCCTGATCTCAGTGGCCCTGATGACCGTGGATCATCGCACCAGTTATATCAATACCCTGCGCTCCGGACTGGCCGTGGTAGTCTATCCCCTGCAATACGCCGTCAATCTGCCGGCCGATTTCATGGGCTGGGCATCACAAACCTTTGTCACCCGCGATACGCTGCAAAAAGAAAACGAAGAGCTGCGCACCCAGAACCGGCTGCTCAAGGCGCAACTGCAAAAGCTCACCTTTATCGAGTCCGAGAATGTGCATCTGCGCGAACTGCTGCAGTCCTCCAAGCGTGCCGGTGAACGTATCCTGATCGCCGAACTGCTCGCGGTGGATCTCGATCCCTACAGAAAACAGGTGGTCATCAACAAGGGCAGTACTCATGACGAACTGTACATTGGCCAGCCGATCGTCGATGCGCACGGGGTGATGGGGAAACTGACGCATGTTACCCCCTTCTCCAGCACCGCCCTGTTGATCACCGATCCCAACCACGCGGTACCGGTGCAGGTCAATCGCAACGGGTTGCGCGCTGTGGCCGTCGGCAGCGGCGAAGGCACCGTGGAACTGTTACACCTGCCCAACAATGCCGATATACAACAGGGCGATCTGCTGGTCAGTTCCGGCCTGGGTTGCGTGTATCCGGCCGGTTACCCGGTTGCCACGGTCACCGAAGTGACCACCAATCCCAGCCTGCCGTTTGCCGAAATCGTTGCCGAACCGGTTGCCCGCCTGCAACGCAGTCGCGAGGTGTTGCTGGTCTGGCCGGCACTGGCCAACCTGCCGCCGATGGAAAATCCCTGCGAAGTCCATAAACGGAGGGACGAACAATGAGACGGGACAGCCAGGGCGGTGGCGGCATGATTCTGGCCAGCTTTATCGTGGCGCTGGCGCTGACGATTATGCCGTTACCCGACGCACTGGAACTGGCCCGGCCGGAGTGGATGATTATGGTTGTGGTGTACTGGGTCATGGCCCTGCCCGCACGCATCGGCGTCGGCATTGCCTGGATCATGGGCCTGTTGCTCGACGTGGTGCGTGACGCCCTGCTGGGCCAGTATGCCATTACCCTCGCGCTGATCGCCTTTATCGTCATCTACATGCATCAACGCCTGCGGGTCTTTCCGGTATGGCAGCAGGCCCTGGTGGTCGGCATGCTGGTGATCCTGCAATATATTCTGGTGTTCTGGATCAAGGGACTGACCGGCGAGCAGCCCTCGTTCTGGAAAATGCTGTTGCCGGCCATCAGCACCGTGATCTTCTGGCCGCCGATCTTTCTGCTCATGCGACAGATTCGGCGCCGTTATCAAATCAGCTGAGCGAACCAATGCCGCGTAACACCCGTCCCGCTCTGAAGGATAATCTGCGTGAGACCGCCCTGTTCAATCGGCGCCTGCTGGTTGCCAGTATCGGGGTCGCGGTATTGACGGTGATTCTGATCAGCCGGATGTTTTTTCTGCAGGTTATCAACCAGACCCACTTTTCAACGCTATCGGAAAACAACCGGGTCAACCTGCTGCCCATTCCTCCCACGCGCGGCCTGATCTACGATCGCAACGGCATCGTGCTGGCCCAGAACCAGCCCAGTTTTACCCTGACGCTGGTACCGGAACATATTCCCGATCTGGATGCGACCCTGGCACGCTTGCAAAACCTGATTCAGTTAACCGATGCCGACATCGAACGCTTTCATCGTTACCGGCGGCAAAAACGTCGTTTCGAGGGTATTCCGTTACGTTTTCGCCTGACAGATGAAGAAGTCGCCCGTATCTCGGTCGATCAGTACCGTCTGCCGGGTGTCGAGATCAAGGCCGAGCTGGCACGCCATTATCCACTGGGCAAACTGGCCTCGCATGCCATCGGTTATGTCGGACGTATCAGTGAAAATGAGCTGGATGACATCAACACCGCCAATTACAGTGCCACCACGCACATCGGCAAGGTGGGCGTGGAGCGTTATTATGAAGAACAGTTACATGGCGAGGTGGGCTATCAGCGCGTGGAAACCAATGCCCAGGGGCGTATTCTGCGCGTACTGGAGCGCACCCTGCCCAAACCTGGCAAGAACCTTTACCTGAATCTGGATGCCCGCTTGCAGGAAATCGCCGAGCAAAGCTTCGAGGAAGAAAACGGCGCCCTGATCGCGATGGACCCGAACAACGGCGCGGTACTGGCTCTGGCCAGCCTGCCAACCTACGATCCTAATCTGTTTGTGAACGGTATCGATTCGGCCTCCTATAAAGCCCTGACTTCCTCCAAGGAACGTCCGCTGTTCAATCGCGCGTTACGAGGTCAGTATCCCCCCGGATCAACACTCAAACCGTTTCTGGGACTGGCCAGCCTGGAAACCGAGGCACTGCGACCCGAACATGAAATAAATTGTCGTGGCTGGTACACACTGAAAAACGATGAACGGCGTTATCGTGACTGGAAAGAAGAAGGTCACGGCAAAACCGACCTGTCCAAGGCCATTACCGAATCCTGTGATGTTTATTTTTACGAATTGTCTTTTGAGCTGGGCATCGACAACATACACAAGTACCTGTCACGTTTTGGCCTGGGCAAACGGACCGGGGTCGATATTCGGGGCGAGATGCCCGG
>NZ_JAVLAZ010000024.1:0-25580 GCF_031581315.1 Thiohalophilus sp. | reverse complement strand
ATCCAGGATATCGAGGAAGATCACTGGCAGACCGTGATCAAAGCCATGCGCGATGTCATCCACGGTCGCACCGGTACCGCCAGGGGGACCGGCTACGGTATGCAATACGAAGCCGCCGGCAAGACCGGCACCGCCCAGGTCTTCGGTATCGCCCAGGATGAAGAGTATGTCGAGGAAGATGTCGTCAAACACCTGCGTGACCACGGACTGTTTATCAGCTTTGCTCCCGTGGACGATCCCCGTATCGTGGTCGCGGTAATTGTGGAAAACGGCGGCAGTGGCAGCTCCTCGGCCGCGCCGATTGCCCGCCGGATTATGGATCACTATCTACTCAACCAGGATCCGCCTCATGAGCCTGACTGACAGCCATCAGTTCGCCAACGAAAACCGGATCAGTGCCGGCCGCCAGTCGTTGCAGCGACTGCATCTGGATCTGCCGTTATTGCTTGCCTTGCTGGTGCTGGCGATTATCGGCGGGTTCGTCCTTTACAGCGCCTCGGATCGCGACACCGAACTGCTGATACGCCACGCATTGCGGCTGCTGATCGGATTTATCGTCATGCTAGGCATCGCCCAGCTGCAACCGGACACCATTCGCCACTGGTCGCCCTGGTTATACGCCCTCGGGCTGATATTGCTGCTGGCCGTGCTCGCCTTTGGCCAGAGCGGTGGTGGTGCCCAGCGCTGGCTGGACTTCGGTCTGTTCCGCTTTCAGCCCTCGGAGATCATGAAACTCGCGGTACCGATGATGCTCGCCTGGTATTTGTGCATTGCGGCAATCCCGCCCTCACCGAAGCGTTTGCTGATGGCGTTATTGTTATTGATCGTGCCCACGCTGCTGATCGCCCGCCAGCCTGATCTGGGCACGGCCCTGTTGATTGCCAGTGCCGGTTTTTTCGTGCTGTTTCTTGCCGGGTTGCGCTGGAGTTTCATCCTCGGCGCCCTGGTCGCCCTGACCGCCAGCACACCGCTGGTCTGGAATTACCTGCTGCACGATTATCAACGTCAACGGGTGCTGACCTTCCTGAACCCGGAGATCGAGCCGCTGGGCTCCGGCTACCATATCATTCAGTCCACCATCGCCATCGGCTCGGGCGGCATCCATGGCAAGGGCTGGCTCAATGGCACGCAGGCGCACCTGGATTTTCTGCCGGAGCGCTCTACCGACTTTATTTTCGCGGTCTACAGCGAGGAATTCGGCCTGCTGGGCGTTCTGTTGCTGCTGTTCTTCTATGGCGTGGTGATTGCCCGTGGTCTGCTGATCACCGCCCAGGCGCAGGACACCTACAATCGCTTGCTGGCCGGGAGTGTTACCCTGACATTCTTTATCTATGTCCTGGTCAATATCGGCATGGTCTCCGGGCTGATGCCGGTGGTCGGCGTTCCCCTGCCACTGATTAGCTATGGCGGCACATCGATAGTGACCCTGATGGCCGGTTTCGGTATTCTTATGTCCATCCACACACATCGGCGCCTTATATCAACCTGACAGAGTGCAGTAGCTGTAATGAAAATCGTTCGTTTTACCCTGTTATCACTGGGCCTATTCCTGAGTATCGCTTCCCCCGCGCAGGATTTTTCCAACAATGAGCAGCTGCAGACGTTCATCCAGGAGATGAATCAGAAGCACAATTTCGACACCGACCGGCTGCGCCGGATGTTTGATGATACACGTCTGCATCAAAGTATCCTCGATGCCATCTCCCGCCCGGCGGAAAGCAAGCCGTGGCATGATTACCGTCCTATTTTCGTCACCCGCGATCGCACCAGCGGCGGGGTACGCTTCTGGCGCGAACATCGTGACGCCCTGCAGCGGGCGGAAGAAAAATTCGGTGTGCCGCCGCAAATCATCACGGCTATCATCGGTGTCGAAACCCGTTATGGCCGGCATGCCGGGCGTTATCCCGTGCTTGACGCGCTGGCCACGCTGGCCTTCGCCTATCCGCCGCGCAGCAGTTTTTTCCGCAAGGAGCTTGAACAATACCTGTTGATGACCCGCGAGGAAGATCTGAACCCGCTGAAACAAAAAGGTTCCTATGCCGGCGCCATGGGTATGCCGCAGTTTATCTCCAGCAGCTTCCGCAGCTACGCCATCGACTTTGACGGTGACGGCAAGCGGGATCTGTGGGGCAATCCGGACGATGTCATCGGCAGTGTCGCCAATTATTTTCACAAGCATCGCTGGAAACCCGGTCAACCGGTGGCTCACAAGGTCAAGGTACATGGCAAAAAATATCGCCAGCTGCTCGACAATGACTTGCGAGCGCGCTACACCCAGCAGGAAATGCTGGATAACGGCGTGATTCTGCCCCGGGATATTCCGCGCGATCTGAAGGGCAACCTGATCGAACTGGAAACCGATACCGGGCCGGAATACTGGGTCACCTGGCATAACTTTTATGTCATCAGCCGCTATAATCATAGTGCGCTGTATTCCATGGCGGTGTACCAGCTGAGCGAGTTGATCGCCGCCGCCCGTAATAACTAGTCTGATTCAGGGGGGAGCGTCAGTGAAACACGCCCTTCTCATTGTCTGTGCCGCCGGCCTGCTGGCGGCCTGTGCCGGCGGCGGCAACTCGCGTTATGCCATGCAGCATGACAGCGCGCCGGACGATGATTTCGATGCCTCGCGCATTCCCGATGCCGTCCCGCGGGTTGAACCCCGCAGCCGTTACGGCAATCCTGACTCCTACGTGGTCAACGGCCGCCGTTATTACGTCAAGAGCAGCAGCCAGGGTTATGTGGAGCGCGGCCACGCGTCCTGGTATGGCAAAAAATTCCACGGCCATCGCACCTCCAGTGGCGAAACCTACGACATGTACGCCATGACGGCAGCCCACAAATCTCTGCCGCTGCCGACCTACGCCGAGGTCACCAACCTGGAGAACGGCAAAAAGATTATCGTGAAAGTTAACGATCGCGGCCCGTTTCATCCCGGACGTATCATCGATCTCTCCTATGCCGCGGCCAAGAAGCTGGGAATGACCGGCAAGGGCACTGCCCCGGTACAGGTAAGAGCCATTGATCCCCGACAACCGGCACGCCCGATGCAGGTCAAACAGCAGGGCACTTCCTCGCGGTATATCGCCGCCCGCATGGGCCGCCAGGTACCGGAAAAATCCGCCGACACAGCCCAGCCCGCCCCCGCCAGTTCGTACACTAACAGCGAGATCTTTATCCAGGTCGGCGCCTTCTCCAGCCGCGATAACGCCGAGCAACTGCGTACCCGGCTGGATCGGCAATTCAACAATCTGAATGTGGCTGCTGCCTTTCACGATGACACCCGGCTCTATCGGGTACGTATCGGCCCCCTGGCCAGCCGCGAACAGGCTGACCGGTTGATCGAGCGGATCATCCTCAACGGTCTGGGCCAGCCCCGCCTGATCATCGACTGACGTTTTCCTGTATGCAGAGATAAACCGGCCATTTTGCGACAGATGGCTGGGTTTCCCGCGCGTCAGCCGGTAAAATGGACAAAATCCATTCCCGCTATCGAGGAACAAAATGCGCTTTGTAATGCCCGTCATCGCCCTGCTGGCCGCTGTGCTCAGCCCCGCTCTGAACGCCGCTCCGGATCTGGTTCCCGCACCGCCGCAGTTGCCAGCGACCTCCTGGCTGCTGATGGATCATGACAGTGGCCGGGTGCTGGTCGATCATGAATCCGCTGCCCGGGTCGAGCCGGCCAGTATCACCAAAATCATGACCAGCTATGTGGCGTTTCATGCCCTGCGCAATGGCAGCATCAACCTGGATGACGAAGTCCGCATCAGCAAAAACGCCCGCTACAAGCATACCGACGGCTCGCGCATGTTCGTCGAGTACAACTCGCAGGTCAGCGTGGAAGATCTGCTGCGCGGCATCATTGTCCAGTCCGGTAATGATGCCAGTATCGCCCTCGCGGAACATATCGCCGGTAGTGAAGAGAGCTTTGTGACCCTGATGAACCGTCATGCACAGGCACTGGGTATGAACGATACCCACTTCGCCAACAGCACCGGCTGGCCGGATGAGAATCATTACACGACCGCCGAGGATCTGGCCACACTTTCCCGCGCAATGATAAATGATTTCCCGAAGGAATACGCCATGTTTGCCGAACGGCGTTTTACGCATAACGGGATCAAGCAGTCCAACCGCAACCGGCTGTTATGGCTGGACGACCGGGTTGATGGGATCAAGACCGGCCATACCGAATCGGCCGGGTATTGCCTGGTCTCCTCGGCCGTCAATGATGAAATGCGCCTGATTGCCGTGGTCATGGGTGCCGATAGTGACAGCCAGCGTGACAATGCCAGTCGTAAACTGCTTAACTACGGTTTTCGTTTCTACGAAACTTTCCAGTTACATGATGTCGACGAACCGCTGACCGAAATGCGTATCTGGAAAGGCGATCAGGATGTGGTACCGCTGGGACTGGAGGCACCACTGCATGTCACCATCCCGCGAGGCCAACGTGATGATGTCAAAGCCAATATGAAAGTGGACTCAATGATCATGGCGCCGGCAAAGAAAGGCCAGGAATACGGCACCGTCAATGTCATGCTTGGCGAGGAAGTGCTGGCGAGCGAACCGCTGGTGGCACTGCGGGATGTCAAAGAAGGCAGCATCTGGCGCAAGCTGGTGGATAACATCAAGCTCATGTTCAAATAAGCAGGCGACAAACGAACATGTCCGAATCCATCTGCTATCTGAACGGCAACTATCTGCCGCTGGATGAAGCCTGCGTTCCGGTACTGGACCGCGGTTTCATTTTCGGCGACGGTGTTTATGAAGTCATTCCCGTCTATGCCGGCAAACCGTTTCGCCTGGACCATCACCTGCAACGGCTCAATGACAGTCTCAACGGCGTGTACCTGTCCAATCCGCTAAGTAATGAGGACTGGACGCAGATCCTGCAACAGATCATCGAGCACAATGGCGGCGGTGATCAGTCTTTATATCTGCAGGTCACCCGCGGCGTGGCCAAACGCGATCACGGTTTTCCCGCCACGGCGCAACCCACTGTGTTTGTCATGAGCAATCCGTTCAAACCGGTGGACGCCGAGCTGCTGGAAGAAGGCGTGGCCGCCATTACCCTGGACGATATCCGCTGGCAATACTGCCATATCAAGAGCATTGCCCTGCTACCCAATATTTTGTTGCGTCAGCAGGCCCTGGACGCCGACGCCGCCGAGGCGATTCTGCTCAAGGACGATAAGGTGACAGAAGGTGCCGCCAGTAATGTATTTATTGTACTGGACGGGGTTCTGTTGACACCGCCCAAGGGCGAGTGTCTGCTGCCGGGGATTACCCGCGATCTGGTAGTCGAGCTGGCGGATAAACACGGCGTCCCCTGCGAGCAACGGGATATCAGCCGCGAGGAGCTGTCGCGAGCCGGGGAGCTCTGGATTACCAGCTCCACCCGGGAGATTCTGCCGGTCACCCGCCTCGATGGCCACCCGGTCGGCGACGGCCGTCCCGGCTCCCTGTGGCAGAAGATGTACGCCATCTACCAGGACTACAAGGACGAGTTGCGCCAGGCAACATGATGAACCTGGGCACCGCAATAAAATCCGCAAATGCACGCGAATCAACGCAAATGATCATGAAAATTTGCGTTCATTCGCGTTTATTTGCGGACAACACCTAAATTCATACAGAATCAGGTATACCCTTTTATTGCAACCAAACCTGGTCCTTTCCATCTCTTGCAATACAGAAAATTTGCCTATATCAAAGAATTTAAATCATTTCGGAATTACCTATGAGTGAGGAAGAAACGTTTCTGGAATTTCCCTGCGAGTTTCCCATCAAAGTCATGGGCCGCAGTGACGTGGATATGCAATCGCTGGTCATGGAACTGGTGAGCAAACATGCCCCGGAGCTGAGCGAAAAGGACATCACCCGCCGCGACAGCCGCCAGGGTAACTATGTCTCCCTGACTGTCACGGTGACCGCCACCAGCAAGGCCCAGCTGGACCGCATTTATCTGGACCTCAATGCCAGCGATGCCGTCCTGATGACCCTCTAGCCGTGAATCATCCGTTACCCGAAAAACGCCTGCGGATTCGCCAGCGAGGCCTGTGCGAGTATGAGCCGATCTGGCACGAAATGCAGGCGTTCACGCAGCAGCGCCAGCCCGACACGCCGGACGAACTGTGGCTGTTGCAACATCCGCCGGTCTTTACCCTGGGGCGCAACGCCAAACCCGAACACCTGATCGACCCCGGCGATATTCCGGTGATCCCCATCGATCGCGGCGGCCAGGTCACTTACCACGGACCGGGTCAGCTGATGGTGTATACCCTGGCGGATCTGAAACGACTGGGGATGGGGATTCGCGAGTTTGTCACCGCGCTGGAACAGACGGTTATCGATCTGCTCGCCGATTATCATATCCAGGCGCACGGACGGCGCGATGCCCCCGGTGTCTATGTCGAAGACGCCAAGATCGCGGCGCTCGGTCTGCGCGTCAAACAGGGTTGCACGTATCACGGCCTGGCCCTGAACATCGATATGGATCTGGCGCCGTTTAGCCGTATCAACCCCTGCGGATACGCGGGCATGGCCGTGACCCGGATGCGCGATCTGGGTGTCAGCGACAGCCTGGAAACGATCAGCGATCGATTCGTTGCCCATTTACTCACCAATCTGGGCTACAATGCTCGGGAAATACCGTCGGAATAATCCCATGAGCCAGCCGTCCGATACCAATTCGCAGGACACACCACCGCGCCCCGCCAATCCGCTCAAGGGCAAATCCAAGACCGATCGCATTCCGATCAAGGTGGTCCCGGCGGACAAACCGTTACCCAAACCGCGCTGGATTCGCGCCCGCTCACCCAATTCGCCGGAAGTGGGTCGGCTGAAACAACTGCTGCGCGAACACAATCTGTATACGGTTTGCGAAGAGGCGGCCTGTCCCAATCTGGGCGAATGTTTTGCACACGGTACCGCGACCTTTATGATCATGGGCGAGGTCTGTACCCGGCGCTGCCCGTTTTGCGATGTGGCCCATGGCCGCCCCGATCCCCTCGACGAACAGGAACCGCATAACCTGGCCGTCACCATCGGCGCCATGCAATTGCGTTATGTGGTGATCACTTCCGTGGATCGCGACGATCTGCGCGACGGCGGCGGTGCCCATTTCGCGCGCTGCATCGAGGCCGTGCGACAACAAAGTCCCGGCACCCGCATCGAGATCCTGGTACCCGATTTTCGCGGTCGCATGGACAGGGCACTGAACGAGCTGGCCGTGGCGCTGCCCGATGTGTTCAATCATAACCTCGAGACTGTGCCCCGCCTGTACAAACAGGCCCGTCCGGGAGCCGATTACGCCTGGTCGCTGAAACTGCTCCAGCAATTCAAACAACAACATCCCGGGGTGCCAACCAAATCGGGGTTAATGCTGGGGCTGGGCGAAAATCTTGAGGAAGTGCAACAGGTGATGCAGGATCTGCGCGAACATGACTGTGACATGCTGACCCTGGGACAATACCTGCAACCGGGACCGCATCATCTGCCGGTCAGTCGTTATGTCACCCCGGAGGAATTCAAGCAACTGGAAACCCTCGGCTATGAGATGGGCTTCAGTAATGTTGCCAGTGGACCCATGGTGCGCTCGTCCTACCATGCGGATAAACAGGCCGCCGGAGAAGCGATCACCTGATCCAGTAAAATAACGGTTGTACCCCATAATCCATATAACAACGACGGGGCACGGTTTTGGAAATACTGCTGATAAGACTTGTTGAATCCCTGCTGATGCCACCGGGATTGATGATCCTGATGATGCTGCTCGGTTCTTTATTGATCGGGCGTTTCTTTGTGACGGGCAAAATACTGGTCGTCGGCGGCTTTGTTCTTCTGATCGCCGCCAGTCTGCCGATTGTTTCCAACAATCTGCTGGCCCTGCTGGAACAGACCCCGCCACTTAACGCGACAAAACTCAAGGAACAACGTGTTCAGGCCATTGTGATTCTCGGCGGCGGCCGTTATGCCGATGCACCGGAATTCAATGGCCAGGACACCGTGTCAAAACATACCCTGGAACGGTTGCGTTATGGCGCCCGCCTGCAGCGCCAGAGCCGGTTACCGGTACTGGTTACCGGCGGCAATCCCTATGCTCGCCCGGTCGCCGAAGCCGAGCTGATGCGCCAGACTCTGGAGCAGGCATTCAACATTCCGGTGAAATGGGTGGAAAGCGCCTCGAGCAATACCTGGGAAAACGCCCGCTACAGCCAGATTCATCTCAAGCGCGCCGGCATCAACCGCATTGCTCTGGTCACCCATGCCTGGCACATGCCTCGCTCCGTCAGCGCCTTTGAACAACAGGGCTTCGACGTCACCCCCGCCCCCACCGCCTACAGCACCCGCGCCCGGCCCCTGCTGCTGCAATTCGTCCCCGACGCCGGTGCCCTCGAAGACAGCCGCAAAGCCCTGCACGAACTCCTCGGCCGCCTCTGGTATAGCGTGCGCTACTAATCAGTACAACCAGATAAAGCGGGAAAGAAAACGCGGAGGACGCGGAGGCGCAAAGACGCAGAGAATTAATTAGAATGAACCTTATGCCTTAATCATGGTTCGATAATTCAATGTACGGTAATCGGTTAGAGAGAAGATGGTGAGAAATAAGTAGTAATAATTCTTTTTTCTCCGCGACTCTGCGCCTCCGCGTCCTCTGCGTTATTTACAGGACTCTATACAATGACGCAAAGATCAGCGGCCTTCGTAGACGATGCGCCACTGGCCGTCGCGGCGGGTGAGGTAGAGGCGTTTTTGTATTTCGCTGTTGAAGTTGTTGGAGCGGTAGGTCTGGTGCATGCGGGCCACGACCAGATCGCCCTGCTGGTTTTCGACCCGGGGATAGCTGAACAGGGAGATGTCCTCGAGTTTGACATCCTGGAAGGTCTTGGATTGCGCGACCTGGCGTTTGTAGCGTTTCCAGCTTTGAATATCGTGCGAGCGGGTCCAGAAGCTGTCGGCATAATGTGACAGGTAACGTTCGGTATCCAGGCTTTCCCAGTCCTGTTCCCACTGTTGCAGGGCCTGCAGGATTTCGTGACGTTCGTTGCGCCAGGTCTGCTCGTCAATCCAGTCAATGCGCGAGGTGATGATCACCGGCGTGACGCCGGGTTTGATCTCATGTTTGATCGCGTCGAGATCGTAGTTGGAGAGTACCACGCAGCCTTCACTGTCCAGCGGCGGGCGGCTGTAGAATTCGCGTTCGGTGCCGTGCAGCCAGATACCGTAACCGGTCTTGCCCTGTTTGCGATCCAGTTCGTTGGGATAATTGACCGGAAACGCCCCGATGCCATAGCGCTCGGGCAACTCTTCATCGGGTATCCAGTTGGTGACAAAGTAAACCCCTTCGGGCGTACGCAGATCGCCCCGCACCACCTTGTTACCCTGCTTGCGCCCGGTACTGACATAGTAATCCCGGACCAGACGCGGCGGTTGAGCCTTACCCTGTCGTTCGAACAAAAATAACCGGTGGCGTGACTTGTCCACCACGATGGCATGCCCGACGTTGTCACTCAGAGTCAGGATCTGGCGCGGGATACGGGAGTGCAGTTCCTTGTCGAGATGCACGCCCAGACGATAATCAGCTTCCTGTTGCAGACCCTGCAGGACATCGCGGGCCTCACGACTGAGACTGGCAAACAGTTGCGCATTACCGATGTCGTTGACCGGACGCCATTTCATCATGCGCAGGTCGGCGTAGACCATGTGTGCCAGCTGGAAATTGGGGGCCCGCTGGCGCAACGCATCGAGCTCACGCAGTGCCGCCTCCAGATTGCCGCTGCGAAAATAGATCAATCCTTTTAACAGACTGGCTTCATGATCGGCGGGATGGACGGCCAGGCGTTTGTCAAGATGTGACAGGGCCTCGCCGAGCTGCCGTTCCAGGCTCAGGGGCGCGCCCGGGTTCTCGCGCGTGGCCAGATTCGCCAGCAGGGTTGGTTCCGCCTGCAGGGCACCCGGCAGCAGCAGGCTGCTACCGAGCAGTAATCCGGTTAAAAAACCATGGCGGTAAATAGTCAAAGTGTCTTTTCCTGGCTGATACGCCAGCCATTATTCTCACGGCTGAGGATCAATTGTTTATGGGTGACATCCCCGTAGGTATCGGAACGGTATTTCTGGATAAATTCCACCACAACCTGTTGCGCGGATTGTTCCGCAATCCGCAGTTTCTCCAGTTCAACCCGGATCCATTCGGGACGCCGCAATCGCACCTGGCGTTGTTGTTCCCAGCCCTCGCGGGTAAGCCCGTCGTCCGGGCGAAAATCCCCGGCGTAAAACGACAAATAACGTCCCACGTCCTGCGCGGCCCAGGCCCGGGCCCAGTCGCGGACGGTCTGTTCGATGGCCGTCGGTTCGCCCGCCTCCAGCGGGATGGCCGGCGAAGCCTCGACAACTTCGGCCTGCTCCGTATTGACCTTCTCCGGCGGGGCCTGGGCCGGGCGCGGCGAGTCGACCAGGTTCAGAGTCGCGAGGCTGACGCTCTGCTCGGGCACATCCACCCGCAACGCCTTGCCATAGGAAGCCCGGGCAATTTCCACATTCACTGTCTGCAGATTACGGTAAACCGCGGCATAGGCCGGATCGATATCGGTCAGGGCCTGCTCCAGTATCTGACTGGCCTGCGCCAGCCGATTCTGCTCCACCAGTAACGCCGCCAGATTGTTATAGGCCTCGATGCGTTGCGGGTGGTGTTCGATCAATTGCCGATAGGTGCGTTCCGCCGGCCCGGGCCGCGCCAGGGCCGTCAGGGCGCGGGCCCGAAGAAACAGCCCGTCGCCATGATCGGGTGTCGCTTCCAGCTGCCTGTCGATCAGGGTCAATGCCTGTTCGGCCTGTCCCGCCTGCAACAGCGACTGTGCCTCATCCAGCGTGCTGGCCGACAGGCCCGCCGAAAGGAACCACAACAGCGCACCGATCGCCACCCTGAGCTTCATCGTCATCAATAACCTTGTATAAAAACTTTAATGATTATAACAATTTACCATGCCGCGGCAAGCACAGGCAGCGCCGTGTATTCAGTCAGCGCCGGGTAGCGGCAGGCGCTCCATCAGATAGCAAAGACAATCCTGGCGGATAATCTCGGCATCCAGGGTCAACATCGAGGGCATGACCGGCACACGGGTATAAATCCCGCCGTCGCGCAATTCGAAATAGCGGCCGCTGACTTCATTGCCCTGTTCATCGCGGGCATGCAGGGCCAGCTCGCAATCCGCCCGGAAGCGTCCGAAACTGGTGCCGGGCGGCAACTCGCTGAAATTGTAATGATCGATGGTCGGACTGAGATCGATGTCGGCCCGCTCATCGCCCACCGCGACCGAACACTGTTCGGGCACATTGACCACCGCCACCGTATGAAACAGATCCACATCCTGCGGGGCCATCGCATGATCGGGAAACGCCGACAGATGCAGGGCCGCCTCGATAAATTCGATCACGTGCGCCACGCCGCGCGCATCATCGGGCTTGCCACATTCGATGGTGACCGCCGGGCACAGATTGGACATTGCCATCGAGAGCACCGTGTCCGGCTTGAGAAAATAGACCACGGTGCGACTGAACAGCGTCGCCAGATGCAGATAATCATCCTGCAGACGATTAACGCAGGCGTAATGGGGGTTGGTGCCGGTGTTGTTGTGGATATCGATGGCGGCAAACAACGATTGTTGTTGTAACCAGGCCAGCAACTCACGCGCCATGGCATACTCGGCAGTTTCGCCGTCGCCCTGCCAGATCCGGTTATAGTCTGCCTGCTGTGGCAGATGGCGTTGACCCTGCGCCGCGGCTGCGACATTGCCGATGAACAGATACACACTGCGCGGCAGGTGCGCATATTTTTTCAGGATCGCCCGCATGGCATCCCAGCCGGTGGTCTCATTGCCGTGCAGCAGCACCGAAATAAACAACGGGCGGGGATCCTCACCCGACAAGCGGATCAGTGTCGGACCACTTAACTGTTCATGCAGACGCCGGGCGGGCAGATCCAGCAAGCCCGACGGCAACGCATCGAGAAATGTCAGTCCGTTTTCAGAGGGACCATTCATGGACCGGATCTCCCTGTTGCTGGCGTTCGAGATAGGCGGCTGTGAGGGCATGCATATCCTTGCCGTGTTGTTTGACATAATCGCGTTGCCAGCGAGCACCGTTACGGCCGCTCGCCACCCGTTGCTCGATAATCGCCAGATAATGGCGGCTGTCCGATTCGGCCACGCCCAGTTGCGCAAGCCCGTCCCGGGCCAGGGGCAATAATACTTTTTGAATCAGTTCGCTGGCGGACAACTGTTTGTCCTCGAACCATTGTTGCCGGGCACGCAGGCCGAAGCGAGCCGCGGTATAGAAATTGTCTCGCGCCCGATCGAAAGCCAGTTGCCGGCGCGGAGGAATCTGCATACTCGCCAGCGCGGTGACTGCCCCGTAGTAAAAAGCGGCATTGGCAATGGTATCGATCAGGGTAGGCCCCGCCGGCACTACCCGGTGTTCCACCCGAAGATGTGGCATTCCATCTTCATCAAACCCGATCAGCGGACGATTCCAGCGCCAGATGGTGCCGTTATGCATACGCAGGTGGGCCAGTTGTTCGGGTGCCTCGCCCAGATCCACCGGCAGCATGACCGGATAATGGGCCAGATTATCCTCGAAGCATTCCATCAGCGACTGTTTGACATAGCCGTTGCCGAAGGTCACCCGGCGAATTGGTCCAAAGCGGGCCGCATCATACCCGCCCACGGCGACCGCCTGCTCGAAGACCGGAATGCGGGTTTCATCCCACAGGCTTTTACCGAAAAGAAACGGCGAGTTGGCACTCAGGGCGACCATCGGCCCGGCCAGAATGATACTGGCATTGAACAGCGGCACCGCGTTTTGCGGCGTGAGCTTCAGATGAATCTGGAAAGAAGTGGCGGCCGATTCGAGCATCACATCGCGATGCGTCACCCGCAAATGCTCCTCGCCATTGATATCGAAGACCAGCGGTTTACCGTGGCGCATGCGCACCACTTCCCGATTCAGGGCCCGATAACGTTGCATGCTTGACATGTTGGCCAGGGTCAGCGATTCATTCTCCACGGTCGGCAAAATACCGATCATCACCGCCCGGGCGTCCAGCGCCTCGGCAGTGTCGGTACAATGGCGCCAGGTTTCGATCAACTCGTTATGCATGGCGGTGAAGACTTCACCGACCAGATAACGCGGGGTACTGTTGACCTCAAAGTTGAAACTGGCCAGCTCCGGCGAGGCCAGCGGGGTATCCAGACGTTTGAGGAACGCTTCGTTAATCGGCGCCGGCTGCAACTCATCATCCACCAGCCAGGCTTCCAGCTCGAAGCCGCCCTGCGGTTCGCTCGTAGACAGCGCCCCTTCCTGCAACCAGCTTTTAAGCAGGGCGGTTTCCTGTTGCAGACGTTGTTCGAAGCGGGCGTAATCCTCCGAATCGAACTGGCTGTTGTGTATCTCTTCACCCATGGCTCTTATTCACCGCCCAGTTGCGCATCCAGTTCAGCCAGTCTCTGCGGTGTGCCGATATCCCGCCATTGACCTGAATAATATTCCCCGCTCACCTTGCCCTGTTGCATGGCCTCGCGCAACAACGGCCCCAGCGGTCGCACCCCCGGCGCCAGACTGGCAAACAGCCCGGCCCGGTAAACCCCGATGCCGCTGAAGGTCAGACGCGGTTGATGGTGTTCATCCAGACGGTGATCCCGCAGGCCAAAATCACCCTGCGGGTGATGGGCCGGATTATCCACCATCACCAGATGCGCCAGCCCTTCGGGATCGGCGGGCAACTGTGTCATGGGATAGTCGGTCCAGATATCGGCGTTGAGCGCGATAAATACCTCGCCCAGCCACGGCAGGGCCTGGATGATGCCACCGGCGGTCTCCAGCGCGGTCGTTTCGTGGGAATAATGCAACGCCACGCCGTAATGCTCACCGCCGCCCAGGGTTTGTTCGATCTGATCGCCCAGCCAGGCATGGTTGATCATGATCTCCTCGATCCCCGCCGCGGCCAGTGCCTCGATATGATATTCGATCAACGCCTTGCCGCCGGCCTTTAATAAAGGTTTGGGACAGGTATCGGTCAACGGCCGCATACGCTCGCCACGACCGGCGGCCAGGATCATCGCTTTCATGCCGACACACTCCGCGGCGTAACCTGCTCCAGTCGCCGGGGCACCTCCAGGCTTTGCAATAGTTCGGCAAACCCGGCCAGCTCGTCGTAGTCCTCTACGATCTGCAGAACATACCCGAGGGTACGCGGAATGTCGGCCAGATAACCGGGCTTGGTGTCACGATAGTTCAGGCGCGCGAAAATCCCGCTGGCCTTGAGATGGCGCTGTATACCCATCAGATCGAACCAGCGTAAAAACTGGTCGACCGTCACCTGGGAGTCAACAATTGCGGCCTCTTGCGCCCCCTGCAGATAATCCACTACCCACTGCTCGACCTGCTCGCGTGGCCAGGCGATATAACAGTCGCGCAACAGGGAAACCAGATCATAAGTGACCGGACCATGGACCGCATCCTGAAAATCGATCACCCCGGGGTTGGGATCGCTCAACAACAGATTGCGCGAATGATAATCGCGATGCACGATCACTTCGGGCTGTTCCAGTGCGACACCGGCCAGATGTTCAAAGCTCTCCTGTAAAACCGTCTGCTGTTGCGCATCCAGCTCCAGCCCCAGATGGCGTTGCAGATACCAGTCGGCAAACAGCTGCATCTCCTGCAATAATCGGGCGCGATCGTATTCGGGCAACCAGTCGGGGACCGGATGTTGTTGCAGTTGTAACAGGGCGCTGAGGGCATCGCCATACAGGGCGTCGACACTGTTCTCGTTCAATGCCGGCAGGTACAGCTGTGTACCCAGATCGCTCAGTTGCAAAAAACCCTGTGCGGTATCCCGCGCCATAATCTGCGGGACATGCAGTCCCGCCGCCATCATCAGATCGGCGACCCGGATAAACGGCGCGGTGTCCTCTTTTTCCGGTGGCGCATCCATGACAATAAAACTCGCCCGGTCATGCTGAATGCGAAAATAGCGCCGGAAACTGGCGTCGGCGGAAGCCGGTTCCAGGGTGTAGTGGTGATAGCCCTGCGTGGCCAGCCACTGTTCGAGTTGCTGCAAGCGTGTATCCAAAACAGTTTGCCTTTTACCTCTGTCAGGGCAAATTATACCGATTGTCGGGAGCCCGGGCCGCACGGCAACCGCATTTAGTGTTAACCGGGCCTGGGGTGTTCAACCTGTGACCATGTATAATGCCAACATACCATAACCCGACCACCCGGCGCGGCATTACAACCGACCCGCAACCTCGAGGCCATCTTGCGTCAATCCGTCTGTCATTCCCGTTTCTGTCCGCCGCGACGCCTGCGCGCCGGGTTACTGGCGATCATACTATGTGCCAGTGCGTCGGCCGGGGCGCAGACCGTGGTGACCTCGGATGAGGTAACGGGCGGGACAGGGAGCGAAACAGGCGGCGGACTCTGCCCGCCCGCCAGCCACGCTCCCCTGCCCCGCGTGGAGGGCGATCCGGATGACCCACGTACTCACATCGAAGCCGATAATGCCGACATCAGTCTCGAGGCTGTCAGTGTGTTTCGCGGTGCGGTAGTGGTGCGCCGGGGGCTCCGCCAGTTAATGGCGGATCGGGTCGACTACGATCGCCAGCAGGATACCGCGCACGCCGAGGGCAATGTGCGACTCCTGCAAAACGACCTGCTGATTACCGGGGCCGAGGCGGATATGAACATGGCCGCCGGCACCGGCGAAGTCCGCACCGCCACCTATCGGACCGCCGGCAATAAACAGGGGCGGGCCGACACCCTCCGGGTTCTGGACAAGTACCGTACCGAACTGGATAACGCCACCTATACCACCTGTGATATCGGCGATCCCGACTGGTTGCTGAGCGCCGGCCATATCATGCTCAATAATGAAAACCGTCAGGGCTCGGCCAGCAACGTGGTGGTTCGCTTCAAGGGCGTCCCGTTTCTGTATTTGCCTTACATGCGTTTTCCCATCGGCGACGAACGGTTAAGCGGTCTGCTCTATCCCTCAATTGGCGATTCGGATCAACACGGTACCCGGGTCGTGGTGCCCTATTACTGGAATATCGCCCCGCAAATGGATGCGACGCTCACGCTCGACCACATGAGCCGCCGCGGGACCATGTTACAAACCGAGTTCCGTTATCTGTCGGCCAACAACAATGGCCAGCTGGACTGGCATTATCTGCCCGACGACGAGCTGTACGGGGAGGATCGCGAACGCATCCGCTGGCAGCACGAAGGGCGGGCCGATGCCGGCTGGAGCGGACAGGTGGATTACAATTCAGTCGCCGATACCGATCATCTGTTCGATTTCGGTAACGATCTCAGTGCCACCAGCACCACCCATCTGCAACGTCGCGGTCAGCTGGTTTACAACGCCGACCGCTGGCAGTTCACCTCCCTGGCCCAGAGTCATCAGGTCATCAACGGCAACGAAACCTATCAACGCCTGCCGCAACTGGGACTGACCTCCCGTCTGCCGCAGCGGGACAACGCGCTCAATTACCACTTCGATGCCCAGTGGGTGGAATTCGCCCATCGCGATGCCCCGACCGTGCCCGAAGGCAGCCGGCTGGCCGTGGAGCCGTCGATCAGCCTGCCGCTGCGCAGCGTCTACGGCTTTGCCGAACCGAAGTTATCCCTGCATTACACCCGCTACGATCTGGATCCCCAGACGATCAGCAGCGAGCCCGAACTGACCCGCACGGTGCCGATTTTCAGTCTCAACAGCGGGCTGTTTTTCGAACGCGATACCCGCATCGGCGGGACCGATCTGCTGCACACGCTCGAGCCGCAACTGTTTTATGCCTACATCCCCTATCGGGATCAAAGCGATATTCCGGTGTTCGACAGCGCCTTTCGCAGTTTCAATATTAATGACCTGTTTCGCGCCGACCGTTTCGACGGGGTCGATCGCATCGGCGACACCAACCACCTGACCGCGGCGCTCACCACCCGCCTGTTGAATCAGCAAACGGGCCAGGAGCTGCTGATGGCCCGACTGGCGCAGGTTTTCTACTTCGAGGATCGACGGGTCACGCTGGCCGGCGATGTGACCAATCCGCGCCAACGCTCGAATATCATCGGCGAGTTTGATCTGCGGCCCAATAACCGCTGGGCCTTCGACAGCGATGTCACCTGGTCACCACAGGACGATGAGGTCACCATCGGCAACGCCCGGCTGCGTTACTCGCCCTGGGATACCCTGTCGCTGGCCGCAGCCTACCGTTTTCAGCGGGACCGGCTGGAGACCAGCGAGGCCGGTTTTAACTGGCGGCTCAATCCTCGCTGGGGTTTCCATGGCCGGCGACTCTATGACATGGAAAACCAGCGGGAACTGGAATCGGTCCTGGGCCTGCGTTACGACAGCTGCTGCTGGGGGTTGAGCCTGGAAGCCGGCAAACGCTTTGTCAGCAGCGACCGGCCCGAGGAGAACACCCTGTTGCTGGTTCTGGAGCTCAAGGGGCTGGCCAGCTTCGGGGAGTAACTGTCGCGCTGGATCCTGGTCGCGCAAATCCCGGCATCGGAATCCTGGCATCAGGCGGGCCCGCCTGTGTTATGCTTGTCGGCCTGTTGTTAACCGCTTGTCTCGTATCATGAAACACCTTATTTTTGGCCTGCTGTTCGGCCTTGTCGTGCCGGGCACCGCCCCCCTCTTTGCCGCTCCGATCCAGGAGCTCGATCACGTGGTCGCCATCGTCAACGACGATGTCATCACCCGGGTCGAGCTGGATGAACGGCTCGAACGCATCAAAAGCCAGGCCCGGCAACAACAGCAGAGCCTGCCCGATGAACAGACCCTGGAACGCCAGGTGCTGGAAAACCTGATCATCGAGGAATTACAGCTGCAACTGGCCGAAAAAGCCGGCATCCGGGTGGATGACGAGACGGTCAACCAGGTGATTAACAATATCGCCCGCGAAAACAACCTGACACTGCCCCGGTTTCAGGAGGTCCTGCGCCGTGACGGCATGAGCTTCTCGGCCTTTCGCGAAAATATCCGCAACGAAATTATCGTCAACCAGCTGCGCAAGCGCCGGGTCGAGGACAGCGTCAACGTCACCGAACAGGAAGTGAACAATTACCTGAGCAACATGGAAAACCGCCAGGGACTGAATGACGAATTCCGTCTCGGTCACATCCTGATCGGCGTACCCGATGGCGCCACCCCCCGGCAAATCCAGGAAGCAGAAGCCAAAGCCCGGCAGGTCTATAACCGCCTGCGTCTGGGGGCCGACTTTCACCAGACCGCCGTGGCCGTCTCCAGCGGCCAGAATGCCCTGCAGGGCGGCGACCTGGGCTGGCGCAAGGGCGGGCAACTGCCCAGCGCGCTGGCGGATATTATTGTCGACATGGAACCGGGCGATATCAGCGAACCCCAGCGCAGTTCCAGCGGGTTTCATATCCTCAAGTTGGTCGACCGGCGCACCAGCGAACAGCGGCGGATCGTCGAACAGACCCTGGCCCGGCATATCCTGATCCGGCCCAATCAGCTGGTCTCCAATGCCGACGCCCGCCAGCGACTGGCGCGCCTGCGCGAGCGGATTCAACGGGGTGAGAGCTTCGCCGATCTGGCCCGCGCCCACTCGGATGACACCGGTTCCGCCGCCGAAGGCGGCAGCCTGGGCTGGTTCAGTCCCGGCAGCATGGTGCCCCGCTTCGAGGAAGTCGCGAAACAGCTCGAACCGGGCCAGATCAGCGAGCCCTTCCAGAGCCGTTTTGGCTGGCACATTGTCGAGGTCCTCTCGCGGCGCAAGCACGACGACACCGAACAGTACCAGCGGATCCAGGCCCGCCAGTCCATCCACAAGCGCAAAAGCGATGAGGCCATCGAACAATGGCTGCGTCAGCTGCGCGCCGAAGCGTATGTGGATATCCGGTTGAACCAGTGACACCCCGGCCGCCTACCCTTGCCCTAACCCCCGGCGAGCCGGCCGGCATCGGCCCCGATTTACTCATTCAGGCCGCCCAGCAGCCCCGCGAGACCAGCCTGGTCGCGCTGGCCGACCCCGAGCTTCTGGAGCAACGGGCCCGCCAGCTGAACCTGCCGCTGAGCCTGCTGCCCTGGCACCCCGGCGACGCACCAGTTACCGGCGCCGGGCAGCTGGCCTGCCAGAGGGTCCCGACGAACGTCCCCGTCACAGCCGGCCAGCTCGATCCGACCAACGCCGCCTATGTCCTGGCCTGCCTGGACGGGGCCGTGGCCGGTTGCCAGGCGGGCCATTTCGATGCACTGGTCACCGGCCCGGTTCACAAAGGGGTGATCAACGACGCCGGCATCGGCTTCACCGGCCACACCGAGTACCTGGCCGACGCCACCGCCACCGCGCGCGTGGTCATGATGCTCGCCACCCCCGGGCTGCGGGTCGCACTGGCCACCACCCACCTGGCCCTGCGCGAGGTGCCCGATGCCATCACCCGCGAGAATCTGACCACCGTCATCCGTATCCTGGATCGCGAGCTGCGTCGCCACTTCGCCTGTGCCACGCCGCGGATCAAGGTCTGCGGTCTCAATCCCCATGCCGGCGAAGGCGGCCACCTGGGGCGTGAGGAGATCGAGGTCATCGAACCGGCGCTGGACGCCCTGCGCCGCGAAGGACTGGATTTGATCGGGCCGCTGCCGGCCGACACCCTGTTCACGCCGGCCGGGCTGGAAGGGATCGATGCGGTGCTGGCGATGTACCACGACCAGGGCCTGCCGGTGCTCAAGCACATGGGCTTCGGACAGGCGGTGAACATCACCCTGGGCCTGCCGTTCGTGCGCACCTCGGTGGACCACGGCACGGCGCTGGAGCTGGCCGGCAGCGGCCGCGCCGATCCGGGCAGCCTTGGCTATGCCATCGAAGTGGCCGGCGAGATGATTCGCGCGGCCGAAACCGACTGACCGCCATGACCCGCTCCTCGCACCGCCCGCGCAAACGCTTCGGCCAGAACTTTCTGCACGACCCGGGCGTCATCCGGCGCATCATCGACGCCATCGCTCCCCGTCCGGACGACCCGCTGGTGGAGATCGGCCCCGGTCAGGGCGCCCTGACCCGGCCGCTGCTGGAAACGGTAAAACATCTGGATGTGGTCGAGCTGGATCGGGATCTGCTCGCGCAGCTGGAGGCACTCGATGTGAACGGAAAACTCAGCGTGCATAACGCCGATGCCCTGCGCTTTGATTTTTGCCAGCTGCGCACGGGCGAGGCAAAACTGCGCCTGATCGGCAACCTGCCCTATAACATCTCCACCCCGCTGCTATTCCATCTGATGGAACAGCTGGAGTGCATCGCGGATATGCACTTCATGCTGCAAAAGGAAGTCGTGGATCGCCTCACCGCCGTCCCGGGCACCAAGGCCTATGGCCGGCTCGGCGTGATGCTGCACTATTACTGCCGGGCCGAACGACTGTTCATTGTCCCGCCGGGGGCGTTCCACCCGGCGCCTAAAGTCGAATCGGCCATCGTCCGCCTCATCCCGCACCCCAGACCGCCGGTGGCGGTCAACGACGTCCAGCAGCTCGCCTGGCTGGTCAATCGCCTGTTCAGCCAGCGCCGCAAGATGCTGCGTCACTCCCTCAAGGGCTATCTCAGCGAGGCCCGCCTGCAGGAACTGGGCATCGATCCCACCGAACGCCCCGAACAACTCGACCTGGCCGCCTTCGCCACCCTCGCCAACGCGCTGACCACAAAAAACTAACAACGATAAAAGTCGCTGGCCTCCCATGCAATGCGACCTTTTCCTCTCCCAATGTAAACGCGGAGGGCGCGGAGACGCAGAGGCGCGGAGAGTTTTTGTATCTTTAACATGCCAATTGACTGAACAATCGATTAGCAACCCGATATTTCTATCAAAAGAAAGCGAAATAATTGTTTTCTCTGCGCCTCCGCGCCTCTGCGTCCTCCGCGTAGATTCCCAGCCTACGCCGTAAAAGCGCGACCGCCTTCCCGGTTTCCCCACAACGCTATTAATAACCGCCGCGGCGGGCCGCTATAGAAGAACAACCATCCCGAGCTGACACGGATTATGGCTTCTTTGCACGACGCCGATGCCCTGCTGATCTATCAGGTGGGGCCGGTGCGCTGTTGCGCGCCGACCGGGCCTATTGAGCAGATTGTGCTGCCGCCGGATCTGACCCATCCGCCGGGCAGTGACGCCGCGCGCCCGGGGATTTTCCGCCATGGCCAGCATATTGTCAGTGTCATCGACCTGCGCCAGCGCTTCGGTATCGAGCCGGATCGCTGGGAACCCGGGCGGCTGGTCATCACCCGGCTGGGGCAGGGCTACACCGGCTTCTGGGTGGATCGGATCGTGGATGTGATTCGCTATCCCGCCGAGGGCTGGGGCGGGCTGCCGCCCCATCTGCCGCGCGACACCTTCAGCCGCACCCTGCTCTACCGGGATCAGATTCACCTGTATACCGAGTTCGAGCAACTGCCTCACCTGCACCCGGCGGGCTTTTTGCGTCAGTACCTGGCCCAACTGGCGCCGGCCGATGAACCCGCGTCCCCGAAAGCTCAGGTGGTCAGTAAGCACCAACCCCGCGCGTCACAACCTGACGACGCGACCGGGCTGCAGACAACCCGGCCCCCGACATCCGATCCCGGATCGCCCCCAGAACCGACCCCGGCGTCATCTGCACCGACACCGCCGTCGTCTGCTGTCGAACCGTCCGAAAGTCGGCCGGACGTTAAGCCCGCCAGGGCAAAGACATCCCCGGCGGCGGTGCCGGGCGAACCTCGTCAGCCGGCAGCAACCGCGACCCCAGCGCGAACCACACCGGACTCCGACCCAACAAAACCCACTGCCCCGCCTGCACAGACACGACCGACGGCCGCCCCCGTCAGCAGCGACCGGCCCGCGCCGCAAGGCCAACCGAAACCTGCCCCGGCCCCGTCGACAGCCCCCGTTACCCAAACTGCCAGAGCCGCGCCGGTGCCAGCCACATCGAACCCCGCTCACCCCCGCCCGGCCGAAGAGGAGACCGGCGGCGGGCTCGGCGTCCTGCTCGTTCTGCTGCTTCTGCTGGGCGGGGGCGCTACCGGCGTGTATCTGTGGTATCCCGCTGGCGACATCCCGGACCCGATGCGGCAGGCGACCCTCGAAGAACCTCCGGCTCCGGCTCCGCCTGTCGCCCTGCCAACCCCGCCGCCAGCAAGCGTGAGCGAAGCAGCCCCCCGGCCGGCGACGCGCCAGCCGGCCCCCGCCGCACCGCAACAGGGACCCGGTTCCGGACCGAAGCCCGGGTCTGAGCACGAACCCGAACCCGAGCCAGAATCAAAACCGGAGGGGGAATCAACACCGGCGTCAGCGACGGAAACCGCCACCCCGCACGTCCTCGGCGGCCTGGTGCGCACGGCACCACCCTACCGGGCCAGTATCGAGCAGGACAGCGAGGGGATTACCCTGATTTTCGAGGCGCCGGCGCCCGCCGTTCCGGCTGTGGCCGCACCGCCGGAAGAAGCGCAGAACGACACCGGGCAGCCGGATGGCGGCAGCCCGGCAACCCGGCCGGCCGACGAGCAGGCCGGGCCCCCGACGTCGGAGAGTCCGCCCGCGCCTCCGCCCAGCCGGGAAGAGATCGTCCACGTGGTGGCCCGCGGGGATACCCTGTGGGATATTGCCAAACGCTATGTGGACAATCCCTGGCGCTACCCCGAACTGGCCGAAAACAGCGATATTCACGACCCGGATCTGATCTACCCCGGCGACAGGGTCCGGATCATTATCTATCGCGGCCGGCGGCCGTGATAAAATTGCCGCATGTCCATACCCACTTCCCCGCTCGATCAGGTGATGAGCTGCGCCGCGGTCGGTCTGCCGGCCCTGCGCCAACTGCTGCGGCCCTACGCCCTGGAGATCGTTCTGGTTGCGGATCACGAACCGCTGCCGGGCAGTTTCTGGGGCGATCCCGAGGCGGGGCTGATCGGCGATCGACTGTTCATTCGCTCGCAGACACCCATCCAGTCCGCCCTGCATGAAGCCTGTCACTATATCTGCATGGATCCTCACCGCCGGGCCCGGCTGCACACCGATGCCGGCGGCGGCTATGACGAGGAAAACGCCGTCTGTTATCTGCAGGTTCTGCTGGCGGCGCAGCTGCCACACGTGGGCCGGGAGCGCATGTGGCAGGACATGGATCGCTGGGGCTACAGCTTCCGCCTCGGCAGTGCCCGGCGCTGGTTTGAGCAAGATGCCCAAGAAGTCCGGCAGTGGCTTGAAGAACAGAATCTCATCGATGCCCGAGAGCAACCCACTGGCCAGCTGCGCCAGAATTCCTGATACAGTCAAGTTAAAACTCGACACACCGATACAGGAATCATAGCCCTGATATCACTGGAGACGACATGGCGTTTGAATCGATTCATAACTATTACGAACAACTGGTCCTGGACCAGCTACTGACACTGACTGACACCGAGTTACAAGGTGAAAGTGACGATTTTCTCTCCGACATTGCCTGCGTTGCGCTCAATCAGTTACCGCCACGTTATGTTCGCCACAATGTTGATACGGCCTTTTACATGACACAGGAAGAACGCCAGGCGATAGACCAGGAGGTCGACAAGGCCGTAAAAAAGGCGATTGACTATGTCAACAAACATCGCGATGATCACCAACCGCAATAAATTAACCACAGCCGATGGCAGTTATCACAATGGATGAATCCAGTCCCGAATATAATACGCAGGTAGAAGTCGAAACCGCCTATATCGAGGAGCAATCCGATCCGGAAGAAAACCGGTATGTCTTCTCCTATACCATTACCATTCGCAATGACGGTTCGGTCGCCGCCAAACTGCTGACCCGTCACTGGGTCATTACCGATGCCGATGGCAAGGTGCAGGAAGTGGAAGGTGAAGGCGTGGTGGGTGAACAACCCCATCTTGAACCCGGGGAACGGTTTCGTTATACCAGCGGCACGGTCCTGGAAACGCCGGTCGGCAGTATGCAGGGTACCTACCACATGATTGCCGACGATGGTGTTGAGTTCGACGCACAGATTGCTCCTTTCACCCTGGCGATACCCCGCACCCTGCATTAATGGCATGTCGCTCAAGCACAGTTATACACTGCTCGCGCCCCTCTATGATCTGATCGTTAACGGCCCGACCGCTGGCATGCGGCGCAACAGTCTCAGGCGGCTTGCCGAAACGACGGATCAAACCATACTGGTCAGCGGTATCGGTACCGGGCTGGACATTCCCGAACTGCCCGCCGGTCCCGCCTATATCGGGCTGGATCTGACCACGGCGATGTTACGCCGCGCGCAACGACGCGTCGGACACCGCAATGACATCCAGCTGCACTGCGGCGATGTCATGCACCTGCCCTATGCCGATGAGCAATTCGATAGTATTTTGATGCATCTGATCCTGGCCGTCGTGCCCGTGCCGGAGCGCGCCCTGCAGGAGGCAACCCGGGTAGTGCGTCCTGGCGGGCGCATCCTGATCCTGGACAAGTTTCTGCGTCACGGTGAGCGCGCCCCGGTACGACGGGCATTGAACAGTGTGATCCGCCATATTGCCACTCGCACCGATGTCGTACTGGAACCGTTACTGGCACAATGTCCGCAATTACAACTCATCGAGGAAATCCGGCTGGCGCCCGGCGGCTGGTTTCATCAAATCGAACTGAGAAAAACAGAGTAGTTTATGGCTATCTATGCAATCGGTGACCTGCAGGGCTGCCATGACGAGTTTCGCACCCTGCTCGACAAGCTGGGTTTCGATCCCGAACGCGATCAACTCTGGCTGGTAGGCGACCTGGTCAACCGCGGCCCCAAATCACTGGAATGCCTGCGTTACGTCAAATCGATTGACCCCGCGGTCACCGCCGTTCTTGGCAATCACGACCTGCATCTGCTGGCCCTGGCCGAAGGCGTGGGCAGCACCAATGATGCGAGCATGCAGGCCATACTGGATGCACCGGATGCTTCGGAACTGCTCGACTGGTTGCGACAACGGCCGTTACTGCACTACGACGCCGAACTCGATTATTGCCTGGTGCATGCCGGCATCTATCCGCTCTGGAACCTGGCCCAGGCACAACAGTATGCGAGTGAACTCGAGACCGTATTGCGCGGCAACGACTATCCCGCGTTTTTTCAGAATATGTACGGCGATCAACCGGCAGACTGGTCGGAACAACACGAAGGCTGGGATAGATTACGCTTTATCTGCAACGCTTTTACCCGCATGCGCTTTTGTCGAAGTGACGGTTCACTGGATTTGAGTGCCAAGGGCGGACCCGGTCAGCCGCCAGGCGACTGCTATCCCTGGTACGACCTGCCGCAACGGGTCAATATCGACACCACCATCCTGTTCGGCCACTGGGCCGCCCTGGGCCTGCACGTCCAGGACAACGTCCACGCCATCGACACCGGCTGCGTCTGGGGCGGCCAGCTCACCGCCTACCAGATCGGCCAGCCTGCCACCCGACACATCACCTACCAGTGCCCCCAGAACTGCCAACCCGGCACGCCGTGACGCATCCATAGATATATTGCTGGGAATAAACGCGGAGGACGCAGAGGCGCAAAGGCGCGGAGA
>NZ_JAVLAZ010000106.1:3419-6890 GCF_031581315.1 Thiohalophilus sp. | reverse complement strand
GTGCCACTGTTCTTTGGGCAGACTGTCGGGTAATAACACCCGGTAAAATCGTCTTCCATTCAGAGGCTGCAGGTGCAGGATAATCAATCCGCGGGTAATGTAGGTGGACGGCAACAGGGATAGATCCGGCCAGTGCTCATTGCCCACCTGATAATCCCATGCGTCATCGGTTCGCCAGATCAGGCGCGTTGTGCGTCGGCTGTCCCGGTAATGGCGCCACATATGCCATAACAGACTGACCACCACCGCCGCGAGCAACGCAAAAGGCACGCCCGTCGGCAAACTCAAGGGCTGTAACAACGCCGCGCCGGCCAACGCGTGTAACAGGATCAGGTAGATGAGTAAATAGCGGGAGGGCGTCGGCTCAAGTTCCAGCCGCATTTCGAATTTGTTCTGCCACATTGGCCACATCCTTGTCGTGCGGGACACCGTGTCCCATCAAAAAGTCCAGTAATTGCTGATCCGGATAGGCCAGCAAGGTTATCAGGGCATCCTTTTCCCTGTCGCTCAGCCGGTTGTAGTGTTGTTCGACAAACGGCAATAACAGCAAATCCAGCTCCAGCATGCCGCGTCGGCATTGCCAGAGCACGCGCGCCTGATCAACCTGACCGGCATCAGCCGCCGTCATGCTCAGAACATCTCCTTGACCATCAGTTTTTTAATGTTGTTGATCGCCTCGGTCGGGTTGAGTCCCTTGGGACAAACATTGACGCAATTCATGATGGTATGGCAACGAAACAACCGGTACGGCCCATCCAGTTCCTCAAGTCGTTGTGCCAGGGCCTGATCCCGACTGTCCGCCATAAAGCGATAGGCCTGTAACAGGGCTGCCGGGCCCCGGAACTTGTCCGGGTTCCACCAGAACGAGGGACATTGCGTGGTACAGCAACCGCACAGGATGCATTCGTACAGACCGTCGAGTTTCTCCCGCTCCTGCGGTGTTTGATGATATTCGACTTCCGGTTCGGGATCTTCGACGATGAGATAGGGCTTGACCGCGCGATAGTGTTCAAAAAACTGATCCATATCGACCACCAGATCCCGAATCACCGGCATCCCCGGCACCGGCCGCACCACCACAGGCTCTTTCAATTCCGCCACCGGCGTCAGACACCCCAGGGCATTGGTCCCGTTGATATTCAGCGCATCCGAACCACATACCCCTTCCCCGCAGGAATGGCGAAACACCAGCGTCTCATCCTGCTCTTTAAGCTTGAGCAATGCATCGCGTAACATCATCCCCGGACGCGTCTCCAGCTCGAACTCCTGCATCCAGGGCTTCTCGCCACTTTCCGGATCATATCGATAAATTTGAAATCGCATCGTCTCAGCTCCAGCCCTTTGGGCAGGTTCTAGGTGCTAGATGCTAGATACTAGCCCCTGGTAACTAGTACCTGATTTAGTAGACCCGTTCCTTCGGCGGAAACGAATCCACGGTCATTGGCTTTAATGTCACCGGCTTGTAATCCAGCCGATGCTGTTCCTTATAGTATAGTGAGTGTTTCAACCAGCGTTGATCGTCGCGATCGGGATAATCCATGCGCGAATGGGCGCCGCGGCTTTCCTGTCGACCCAAGGCCGAGCTTACCGTGGCAATGGCAATATCCATCAGGTTTTCCAGTTCCAGCGCCTCGATCCGGGCGGTATTGAAAATCTTGCTGTGATCCTTCAAACGCACGTTCTGCATGCGCCGCTCCAGTTCCAGCACCTTGTCGAACCCTTGTTGCAATATCTCTTCGCTGCGAAATACGCCACAGTAGTTTTCCATGGTGCTCTGCAATTCCTTTTTCAAAGCCGGAACGGATTCCCCCTCACCTTTTTGATCCCAGCGCTGCAGGTGCGCCATAGCCTGCTCCACACTCTGCTCCGGCAGAGGCCGGTGATACCGGTTATCGTTCAGGTATTCGATGATGTCATTGCCGGCGGCACGGCCGAAGACGACGATATCCAGCAGGGAGTTGCCGCCCAGCCGGTTGGCACCGTGCACCGAGACACAGGCGCATTCGCCCGCTGCATACAATCCCGGGATCGATTCCTGGCCCTGTTCCACCGGCACCACCACCCGGCCATGACGATCAGTCGGGATACCCCCCATTGTGTAATGGGCGGTAGGAAAGACCGGAATCGATTCCTCGGCCGGATCGATATGCAGGAAGGTTTTCACCGTATCGCAAATCCCCGGCAGGCGTTTGTACAGCACTTCGCGGCCCAGGTGATCGAGCTTGAGCATGACGTGATCGCCATTATCGCCACAACCCCGGCCCTCGCGCACTTCGGTGGCAATCGCCCGGCTTACCACGTCGCGACTGGCCAAATCCCGGGCATGCGGCGCATAACGTTCCATAAACCGCTCCCCATCCCTGTTCGTCAGGTAACCGCCCTCGCCACGTGCGCCTTCGGTAATCAACATACCCCGTCCGGCGATGCCGGTGGGATGGAACTGGAAGAACTCCATGTCCTGTAACGGAATGCCGGCACGCAGCGCCATCGCCAATCCGTCGCCGGTATTGATATGGGCATTGGTGTTGGTGCGAAACAGCTGGCCGGCGCCGCCGGTGGCCAGTAGCGTGGTCTTGGCCTCGATCAGTAACGGCTCACCGGTTTCAATCTCCAGCACCAGGGCACCGAGAATAAATCCCTCTTCGTCCTTGATCAGATCGATCGCAAAGTATTCGTCAAAGAAATGAGTCTTGGCACGAATGTTCTGCTGATAGAGCGTATGCAAAATGGCATGACCCGTGCGATCCGCCGCCGCGCAGGTACGTGCGGCCTGATCGCCGCCGAAATTCTGGCTCTGGCCGCCGAAGGGCCGCTGATAAATCTTGCCATTATCCAGCCGGCTGAAGGGCACGCCGGCATGTTCCAGCTCGACCACGAGGTTCGAGGCCGAACGGCACATATATTCGATGGCATCCTGATCGCCAAGATAATCACTACCCTTGACTGTGTCGTACATGTGCCAGTGCCAGCTGTCGGGCAATACATTGGCCAGTGCCGCATTCATGCCGCCCTGGGCCGCCACCGTATGCGAACGGGTGGGAAACACTTTGGAGACCACGGCTACACTGGCTTCGGCCCGGGACAATTGCAGCGCCGCCCGCAAGCCACCGCCACCGGCGCCGATGACCAGGGTATCGAATTGTCGTTTAGCAATCGTCATACTGCCACCACTGAAATCAGAATCCACATCGACCAGATACCCAGCACCAGGAGCATTAATAGAAGAACCACCAGAATCGCAAATCGCAATACCAGTGAATGTATATAATCGACCAGAATATCGCGCACACCGACACCGGCATGAAACAACACAGCCACCACGAACAACGCCGTTGCGATATTCACCGGTGCAAAGGCCAGCAACGATCGCCACTGCGCATAGTCCAGCGGGCCGCCCAGCAGATAGGCGATCAGTGCCACGATGACAAACAGCGCGATATAGATTGAAGTCAGGCGCTGCCACAGCCAGGC
>NZ_JAVLAZ010000106.1:0-3319 GCF_031581315.1 Thiohalophilus sp. | reverse complement strand
GCGAAAAGAAACACGACCAGCGGCAGGGAGATCACCAGTAAGGCGCCGCTGACGCGATGGGCGAAGGAGACAACCCCGGTGACGGGCAGATGAATCCGGAACAGATTAAGAAATTTTGGCCGCACGTTTTTTGTTGTCATTGTTTACCAGTCTAGCGGTTTCAGCGCCGGCGTCCAACCGGAGGCATCAGGTGCTAACAACTTACGAGAAGCGCGCAATCAATGTTACTATCAACCATCTGCTGACACATATCAAGCGGCGAATGGTCAAGTTATGAACAATGAATGGCACACGTTTTTACAACAACAACAGGCGACAATCGAGGGCGATCACGTCATCGATTTCGGTGACGCGGCACAGGAGCGCCAGACGGTCGAGTCCGACACCGTGCTTGCCGATCTCTCCCACCTGGGCCTGATCGCCGCTGGCGGGAGCGACACCGAAACTTTCCTGCAGGGACAGTTCACCAATGATGTCCAGCAGGTGACGCTGCAACAGAGTCAGTTGACCGCCTATTGCAATCCCAAGGGCCGCATGCTCGCCAGCATGCGCCTGTTTCGCCGTGCGGATCGCTATTTTCTCAGCCTGCCGCGAAGCGTCCTGGAACCGACTCTCAAACGCCTGCGTATGTTCGTCCTGCGCAGTGACGTGAGCCTGAGCGACGCCAGCGACGAACTGGCCCGCTTCGGTCTGGCCGGCCCCGACGCCGAAAAACTGCTCGGGTCACAACTGCCGGTCCTGCCCGAAGCCGTCGATGAGGTCGTGCAACACGCGGATCTGACCATAATCCGGATACCCGGCCAGCAGCAGGCCCGATTTGAAATCCACGGCCCGTCCGGCGCGCTGACAAGCTTGTGGCAGGCATTACAAACCGGCGCCTCACCGGTCGGTTATCCCGCCTGGAGCTGGCTGGACACCGTGGCCGGGGTTCCCACCGTGGTGCCCGAAACAGTCGAGACCTTTGTGCCACAAATGGCCAACCTGCACAGCCTGGGCGGTATCAGCTTTACCAAGGGCTGTTACACCGGTCAGGAAGTCGTGGCCCGCATGCACTATCTGGGCAAGCTCAAACGGCGCATGTACCGGGCCCATGTCGACATCGACACGCCCCCGGCCCCCGGCGAACCGATCTACAATGCCGGCGCGGGCACTGACAACAGTGCCGGCAAAGTGGTTCTGGCGCAGCCCGCCCCCCGGGGCGGGGTGGATTTGCTGGCAGTATTGCAAATCAGCAGCGTCGAGGCCGGTCCGCTTCATCTCGGTCAACCCGACGGTCCCGCCCTGAGCCTGCTCGATTTACCCTACGAGGTTGCCAACGAGGCCTGAGGGGCCCCACTGAACGGTCCGATTAAACTTAAGTCCCTGACCCATCTGCCGATAATTTCAGCAGACACCCCGTTTGACGAAGGAGCATTGCGTGTCCTTACAACAAGAATTCATTAATGAGCTGCTGTCGGATTTAAAGAACGACAAACTGGTTCTGCCGACGCTGCCCGAAGTGGCCCTCAAGGTTCGAGATACCCTGGAAGACGACAATGCCTCGCTGATTGATGTTGCCAGAGTGGTCACTTCCGACACCGCGCTCTCCGCCCGCCTGATCCAGGTGGCCAACAGCCCCCTGCTGCGGGCCAATCGCCAGATCGAAACCGTCGAAGCCGCCGTGACCCGTATGGGCAGCAATATGGTGCGTAATCTGGTCACCAGTATCGCCATGGAGCAGATGTTCCAGGCCACCTCCGACATCACCGATAAACGGCTGCGCAACCTGTGGGAACACAGCACCGAAGTCGCGGCTATCAGCAGTGCCCTGGCGCACACCCAGTCTGGGCTGCAGCCCGATCACGCCCTGCTGGCCGGCCTGGTACACGACATCGGGGCCCTGCCCATCCTCAGCCGGGTCGAGGACTATCCCGAACTGCTGGAAGACGAGCCAACCCTGGATACCATCATCGCCACCGCCCACCCGAAACTGGGCGAAGCCATTCTCAGAGCCTGGAACTTCCCTGACGATATCGTCGCTGTCGCTGCCGACCACGAGAATCTGGAACGGGATCATGACGGTCCGGCTGATTACACCGACCTGATTATCGTTGCCAACCTGCAAAGCCTGCTGGGCACCGATCATCCTCACACCAAACTGGACTGGAACAAAGTCCCCGCCTTCGGCAAACTCGGCCTGGAGCCCGATGTCAGCATCGTCGACATCGAAGTCGGCCAGAACGTCGAGGCGGTCAAGGCCGCGCTCAGCACCGGCGGCTGAACAAACCAACAACACCACAACAAAAAGCCGGCGTCAGCCGGCTTTTTTGTTCCATTGATTCAGATTTACTTTACAAAACGCAGAGGTCGCAGAGGCGCGGAGACGCAGAGAAATAACAATGTTACATTCTAAATGTTGAATTTTGAATTAAAAGGTATCGGTGTAATTCAAAATTCATAATTCAACATTTAAAATTATCTTTTCACCCTCCGCGCCTTTGCGTCTCTGCGACCTCCGCATTTTTTCAACTTGAGCCCAAAAGGGGTAAAACTCATCCGGCATCCGGCCGCATGTGCGGGAACAGCAGCACGTCGCGGATCGAGGGCGAGTCGGTGAAGAGCATGACCAGGCGGTCGATGCCGATGCCCTCGCCCGCGGTCGGGGGCATGCCGTGTTCCAGGGCGGTGACGTAGTCTTCGTCGAAGTACATCGCCTCCTCGTCGCCGGCTTCTTTCTCCTCCACCTGCTGACGAAAACGTTCGGCCTGGTCCTCGGCGTCGTTGAGCTCGGAAAAGCCGTTGGCGATCTCGCGCCCGCCGACGAAGAATTCGAAACGGTCGGTGACGAAGGGGTCGCTGTCGTTACGCCGTGCCAGGGGGGAGACTTCGGTGGGATAGGCGGTGATAAAGGTCGGATCCTTGAGGCGATGCTCGACGGTCTTCTCGAAGATCTCGATCTGCACCTTGCCCAGGCCGTAGCTCGCTTTGAGTTCAACACCCAGTCGTTTGGCGTGTTCGCGGGCCTTGTCGAGATCGTCCAGATCGTCTGACTGAATATCCGGATTGAAATGCAGGATCGATTCTTTCACGCTCATGCGCGCAAACGGCTTGCCGAAATCGTAGGTCTCGCCCTGATAGGTCACCAGCGTGTTGCCCAGTACGGACTGGGCGGTATCGCGCAGCATGGCCTCGGTGAGATCCATCAGATCGCGGTAGTCGGCATAGGCCTCATAGAACTCGAGCATGGTGAACTCGGGGTTATGCCGGGTGGAGAGACCTTCGTTACGGAAGTTGCGGTTGATCTCGAATACCCGCTCGAACCCGCCGACCACCAGGCGCT
>NZ_JAVLAZ010000105.1:0-6900 GCF_031581315.1 Thiohalophilus sp. | reverse complement strand
CTCCGCGCCTCCGCGAACTCCGCGTTTAAATCCTCAACCTCAAGAAATGGCATCTTCTTGCGCGCACAGGATCTGGCCATTGACGTTTTCGCTGTCGGGGCCGAGCAGGTAGAGGTAGGCGGGCAGGAGGGTTTCGATCTCGGGGTGCTGGTTGGGATCCTCGCCGGGGAAGGCAGTGCGGCGGGTCTGGCTTTGCACCGCTCCGGGGATGAGGCTGTTGACGCGGATGGGGGTGTTGGTTTCCAGTTCGCTGGCCAAAAGTTGCATCAGGTTATCGGCGCCGGCTTTGCTCACACTGTAGGCGCCCCAGTAGGCGCGACCGCCCTGGATTTCACTGGCGGAGGTGAAGATCACCGACGCGGCTTTCGATTGTTTTAATAGCGGTAACAGGGCGCGGGTCAGCAGAAACGGCGCGGTCAGGTTGATCTGCAGGACCCGGGCCCACAATTGCAGATCATAATGCTCCACCGGCATTAATGCGCCAAGGTACGTGGCGTTATGCACCAGGCCGTCCAGGCGACCGAACTCCTGTTGCAGGGAGCTGGCGAGTTCCTGGTAGTGTTCGGCCGTGGCGCCTTCCAGATCCAGCGGTACGATGGCCGGCTGCGGATAGCCGGCGGCGACGATCGCATCGTAGACCTTTTCCAGTTTTTTAATCGTTCGTCCCAGCAGGATTACTGTTGCGCCGTGGGCCGCGAGCGAGGTGGCCAGGGCGGCACCGATACCGTCGCCGGCACCGGTGACAAGAATAATCCGGTCCTGCAACAGATCCGCTGCGGGCTGATAATCAATGAGTGATGTTGTCATGAAAAACCGTCTTGTCTTGGGGGATGAAGTGCCCGGTTGGCCAGGGTGGCGCATTGTAACCCACTTTTCACTGCGCCTTCGAGCGTGGCGGGGTAATCGGTTCGGGTATAATCTCCGGCCAGCCACAATCCGTCGATGGCGGTGCGGTGTTCGGGGCGCTGCGAGTTAATCCCGACCCGGCTGGCAAAGGTGGCCCGTTTTTCCCGGATCACCATGGCCTGCTCGTGTTCGGGCCAGTCGGGAAAGTGGCTTTGCAACTCCCTGGCAATACGGGCGATCAACTCGACGTTGGTCAGGCGCATGTGTTTGCCTCTGGTGCTGATCACCACCGCCAGCAGGCCGGCCTGGCCATACAGGCGGCGATCGAATACCCATTGGCCCAGGCCACCGAGCAGACCCAGCATGGGTTGCGGTAATTGCACCTGTTTGGGGTATTGCAGGTAAATGGTGCAGATCGGTTCGTATTCAAAGGCGTTGCACTGTTGTTGTAACCCGGTCAGTTCGGGATGGGACTCACACAGTGCGGCGGTCGTACGCGGTGGCACCGCCAGGATCACCTGCCCGGTCTGAATTGCCCCGTCGCCTGTGACCACCCCCCGGATCTGCTGTTGTTCGACATGTAACTGCAAAACCCGCCGTCCCAGCCGCACTTCGCCGCCCTGGCGTTCGATATATTGCATGGCGGGCTCGCTGAACAGCTTGCCGAGATCGCGGCGGGCATACAACAGATCTGAATCTTCCCGTTGGTGCAAAAAAGCATCACGCAATACTTTGAGAAACAGCTCGGCGGAGCTTTCCTCGATCGGCGTGTTCATAATGGCCAGACACAAGGGGGTCCAGAAGGCCTCGATCAGTTCCCTTGGCTGCTGCCACTGCTCCAGCAGGGCCAGTACGGACTGATCGGTTTGCTCCAGCGCCTTGTGACGCGACAGGCGCCAGCCAAACTTCAAAGCCTGCCAGCGACTGCGGGTCGACAGTCCCCCGGCACCAAGCAGGGCCCATAACAGATGAAACGGGGCGGGCAGGCGAGGGGCACGCAGTGATAATTTTTGTCCCTGCGGGTATTGCAGGGTCAGCTGCAGTGGCTGGCGTTCGAACAGCTCATCGACCGGTAAATCAAACTGCTTCAGCAGGCGGAGGGTATGCTGATAGGCGCCGATAAACAGATGCTGCCCGTTGTCCACGGCCTGGCCGGCGAAAGCGACCTTGCGCGCCCGGCCACCGGGTTGTTTGCCCGCTTCCAGCAGCAGAGGCTGATGGCCGCGAGCGGCCAGGTCCGCCGCGGCAGCCAGGCCGGCCCAGCCGCCACCGACGATGACCACCGGCGCCTGTTTCATTGGGAATGTTTCCTGTCCGGCTGGGGGTGTCTCCGCCATCGTTCACGCCAGACGGTGGTACCGGCCAGCCACAACTTGGCCAGCGCCGTCAGGTTGATGCGCCGGGTCAGGACATGAAATCCGTCTTTTTCCAGCTCATCCAGCAGGCGTTGATAGATGCGGCTCATGATCAGGCCGGCACGCTGGGCACGACGATCGATTTCGGGCAAATGGGCATGGGCGCGTTGATAAAATTCGCGGGCCCGTTGCGCCTCGAAGGCCATCAGTTGATAAAACCCGGGGCTTTCCTTGCCCTGTAACAGATCCGTTTCCTCTACACCGAAGCGCTGCAGATCTTCCCGGGGGAGATAGATGCGCCCGCGGCGGGCATCTTCCCCGACATCACGCAGGATATTGGTCAGTTGAAAAGCCAGCCCGAGATCCCGGGCGTATTTGAGCGTGCGGCGATCCCGGTAACCGAAAATTTCCGCCGATAACAACCCGACCACACTCGCGACGCGGTAACAATACAGGGACAATTCCTTGAAGGTGGTATAACGGTGTTGTTCGAGATCCATCTCCATACCGTCGATAATTTCGACAAAATACTCACGGGGCAGATCAAATTCGGCAATCGCCGACTGTAATGCCTGTGTCACGGGATGCTGTGGCTGACCGTCGAACAGGCGATCGACTTCCGTCTTCCACCATTGCAGCTTGGCCCGGCTCACTTCCGGTGTCTTGTTATCGTCCACCACGTCGTCAACTTCCCGGCAGAAAGCATACAGGGCGGTAATCGCCCGGCGCCGGGGACGGGGGAGAAACAGAAAACTGTAATAGAAACTCGAACCGCTGGAGGCGGCCTTGTCCTGACAATATTGATCGGGGGTCATGATGCAGCCAAGTGTATCAGATTCCACAGCCCGATTTACCCGGGCGCTTGCGACCGGTGACGCGGGGCAGAGCCGCCTGCGCCACCATGGCCAGCTTGTCACGTGGCGTTAATCTGGGGCGGGCGAACGCATCGCGGCTGTTTTCGTGCAAATGTTTGAGAATACGACCCCCGCCGGCGATGATCAGCCGTAATTCGAAGCCAAAGCGTCCGCCAAGGATCAGGCCTAGCGGGGCGCCGGATTCGAGTAGTCGGCGGGCCCGTTCGATCTGATGGCGCATCAGTCCCTGCATGGCAAAATCGGTCGTACGGTTGGCGATATGTTGTTCGGTCACACCAAAGCGCTGCATCTCGTCCTGTGGCAAATAGATACGGTTGTTTTCCCGGTAGTCCTGGTTCGTGTCCTGCAGAAAATTGATTAACTGCAGGGCAGTACAGATAGCATTGGAATAGCCGATGTTGCGTTCGGTGGCGGCATCGTTGAGATGCAGCAACAGCTCACCGATCGGATTGGCGGAACAGCGACAATAGTCCATCAGCTCGCCGAAATCGGCGTAGCGGGTCTTCTCCACGTCCTGATGAAAAGCCTGCAACAAGCGCTGGAAGGGTTCCAGCGGCAGGTGGTGGCGCGCGATGACATCCTGCAGGGCGATGAAGATCGGGTCATCCGGAGTGCCATCCGCCAGCAATTGTTGTAAACGACAGCGATACGCATCGAGCCGGGCGAGGCGCTGTTCGCGGCTCAAATCGCCTTCATCGGCGATATCATCGGCGCTGCGGGCAAACGCATAAATGACGGTCACCGCCGGTCGAATCCGTGCCGGTAGCAGACGACTGGCAACGGGGAAATTCTCGTAATGATCGCGCGCCATTGCCACGCAGTGGGCGTAGGCGTCAGCCAGTTTGTTGCTTGTCATGAGAGTCGTCTGTGGTATTGTAAGTACATCATTAATAATAAGGTATCAGACAATGAAAAAACTTAAACTGATCCTGTTTGGTGTCATCATCGGCCTCGCTGTCGGTCTGTGGACGGGGGTTAACATCGGCAAGGGCAAGCCGTTGCTGAGCAATCCCTTCGATGAGCCGACTCTGAAGCAGCGCCTGAAAGAGAGTACCGGCGAGGCCATGGAGCGGGCCGGCAAGAAAGTTGAGAAGCTCGGTTCGGACATCAAGGGTAAAATCGACGAATAACCGGCTACTGGTCGCTGTCGGTTTCGATCTGACGCACGCCGCTTTCGACCTGTTCCTGCGCCTCGATCTCCTTGCTGGAACTGATACCCATCTCGCGAAATTTCTGCACACTGGGCAGGATGCGGCTGTCAAACGATCCCACCGTGCTGTTGAAGTGTTTGACGGTCGTATCCAGGCTACGCCCCATCTTTTGTAAATGGCCGGTAAAGGTCGCCAGCCGCTGATACAGCTCTTCGCCGATCTTTTTGATCTGCTCGGCATTTTTGGCCAGTTGTTCCTGACGCCAGCCGTAAGCCACCGCGCGCAGCAGGGCCACAAAGCTGGTGGGGGTAGCCAGTATCACATTTTTACTCAGCGCATCTTCCATCAATTGATAATCGGTTTCCAGTGCCGCGCTGAGGAACTGATCGCCGGGAATAAACAACACCACAAACTCCGGTGACTGACTGAACTGGCTCCAGTACGCCTTGCTGTGCAGTTCGTTTATGCGCTGGCGAACGTTTTTGGCATGACGCTGCATGTGCTGCTTGCGCTGTTCCTCATCGCTGCTTTCAATGGCACTTAAATAGGCATCCAGCGGCGTTTTGACATCCACCACGATCTCGCGCCCGTCTGGCATGCGCACGATCATATCCGGACGTTGACGACCTTCGTCGGTTTTGACGTTTTCCTGCTGATAAAAATCGCAGTGTTCGACCATGCCGGCCAGCTCGGCAAGCCGCTTGAGGGTCAGCTCGCCCCACTGGCCGCGCACTTCCGGGCGGCGCAGGGCCTGAACCAGGTTGTGGGTCTGGTTGCGCAACTCCTGCTGGGTCAGATTCATGGTTTCGATGTGCTTGTGCAGTGCGCCATAGGCTTCCTTGCGCTCTTTTTCGATGCTGTGGATCTGCTGTTCGGTTTTCTCCAGCGAGTCCCGGATAGGCTTGATCAACTGTTCGAAGGCTTTTTCCTTCTGTGCCAGATCACCCTTGGCCTCGTTCTGGAACTTTTCCAGGTTCTGTTGCGCCAGGCGCAGGAACTCCTCGGAGTTATGTTTCAGCGCCTGGCTGGAAATGGAGGAGAAGGTTTCCTTGAGCTGCTCGCGGGCCTGGGTCAGCGTTTCCAGTTTCTCCTCGGCATGCCGGCGCTCCAGCTCCAGCGTCGTGCTCAGCTCACTGTTTTCCCGTTGCAGTGCATGGATGCGTTTCTGTAACCACAGATATACCCCCAGCGCCCCGACCAGCAGGGAACCAGCAGCAATCGCAGCGTATATCAGTTCTTCACTCATTTATTACAATATTTCACAGAATCGTTGATTTGTATGAGGGACGAATCAATCAGTCCGCCAATAAACGCAAATATACGCGAATGTATACCTGTAATGTTTATGTTTTTCACCATTGAGTATTCCTGCTTCGAATCTGCTGATTTGGGTTAAAAGCCAAATAGACTTGGCGTTCATTAGCGTGCATTTGCGGATTGTAATAATGAGATTTTTCTATTCTATTCATTTCTTCTGAGGATGCGAAACGCAGAAATCGTTGGTTACTTCGTGTCTTGGTGTCTTCGTGGTTGGATTTTCAATCATCCAGCCATTGCAGGATTGCTTCGGGGGATTCCACCATGCCGTCGGCGCCCCAGGTATCCGGTTGTTCATACTCGCCAATATAGCCGAACAGGGCAACCAGTGTCTGCATGCCGGCGCGGCGGCCGGCTTCGATATCCCGCTGGGCATCGCCGACATACAGGCACTGATGGGCCTCGCTGTGGCATTGCTGGCAGGCATGGATGAGTGGCGCGGGATCGGGTTTGCGTTGCGGCAGCGTGTCGCCGCTGACCACACAGCTGGCGCGCCGGTCGAGATTCAGCGTCTCCAGCAAGGGATCGGTCAGCCAGCCGGGCTTGTTGGTGACCACGCCCCAGTTATGGCCGCGGCTTTCCAGGGTGTCGAGCAGTGCCGCCATGCCGGGGAACAGCACGGTGTGTGTGGCCAGATTGCTGTGATAATGCTGCAGCAGTTGCTGGCGTAATGTCTCGAAGTCGGCGTCGATATGGGTTTCGGCAAAACCCAGTTCGATTAATGCCTTGCCCCCGTGCGAGACTACTGGGCGAATCATGTCGAAGGGCAGGGCGGGCAGATCGTGGCTCAGGCGCACGGCATTCAGCGCATGGGCCAGATCCGGCGCGGTGTCGGCCAGCGTGCCGTCCAGGTCAAACAGAATGGTGTTGATCACGACTTCTGGGTATGTAACAGATAATTAACGCTGACGTCGTGCCCCAGGGAATAGGTTCTGGTCAGCGGGTTGTAACTCATGCCGGTCAGCTCCCGGGTATCGAGATCCGCGGCGCGCACCCAGCTTTCCAGCTCGGCGGGCCGGATGAATTTGGCATAGTCGTGGGTGCCCTTGGGCAGCAGCTTGAGGACATACTCGGCGCCGATGATGGCAAACAGGTACGACTTGGGATTGCGGTTGATGGTGGAGAGAAACACATGGCCGCCGGGTTTGACCAGTTGCGCGCAGGCGCGAACGATCGAGGCGGGATCGGGCACATGCTCCAGCATTTCCAGGCAGGTGACCACGTCGTATTCGCCGGCCTCCCGATCGGCCAGTTCCTCGGCGGTGATCTGCTGATAATCGACCTCCACGCCGGACTCATGCTTGTGCAGCCGCGCCACGCTCAACGGCGCTTCCCCCATATCGATACCGGTCACAG
>NZ_JAVLAZ010000023.1:0-34937 GCF_031581315.1 Thiohalophilus sp. | reverse complement strand
GGCGCAAGGGCTTTTGAGTTTCCTCGCTTCAGACAGAGGCTTTTTGAACCTGTTGACAGTCTAACGGACGCTTTGAATGGCAGGCAAGACCGTCGCACAGGGAGGGTATATTGTACAAAAACACTCCACCCACAAACCCTTGTTAGAGGAATGGGTTCGATGGTATTTACGGCAGAGAGTTCTGCCGTGCCTCGATATTCCTCGCAGGTGATACCAATATAGGTGCATTACTGATTTTATTGTCAGTATATGCTCAGGAGAAACCGGCTTTACTCAATACTCGATTTTTTGCGACCTATGTATTGTCTCCAGAGCTGGTATGTTTCAAATTTTTTATGGGCGTCTGATAAAATATATTCAAGTATATTTTTAAGCCGATACAACCAGACTACCGAGTTGATACGCAAAATTTCTTTTCCCTGTCCATCAAAGAATATGATGGTAGGGGCATAATACAGATCCAGTTCGCGTGCCCATTGAGCTGCGGTTATCTTGCGTCCCCCCGGGGTAATGAGTCGGGTTTCAGACTGCATATCCAGCTGGACGACATCCATTTTTTTTAGGTCATCCGTAATAAGGTCTTTACTCAATGGTCCTGCGTGCAGAACATCACAGGCGTGACAGCGTGGCTGCTCGAAAAATACAGCCAATGGTCTGCCGGCAGGGATTTTGCTTCGATCAAGTATATAGGGAGAAGGCATAAATGCCGTGTGCTTGTTGAGTTTGTTCTTGCCGAAACTATCGGCCATTTCGGCTCGTGAAAGATATTCACGAAATGTTTCTTTTTCATAATGCCTGTCACTGACAAATTCGAGCGCAGCGCGAAATCTGTAGGGCGGGTGATAACCCTGCAGTTTGAGAACGATTTCTTTATTGTCATTATAAAATAGCAGAGAAGGAGTGAAGTTGGTTTTATGTAGTACGGAAAATTCCTTTTCCTCGTAGACGTGCCCATCGACCGTGGTGATATTGCGAGAGCCTTTGACATCAATAGCGATCACGTCAAATCTTTCTCGTGTGTATTTGACAATATCCGGATTTCCCCAGTTTATCTGCATGTGTGCCTTGCAATAGGGGCAGTATTTCTGGCCAAAGTAAATAATCAGGCCGTCCTTGCCATCGGCTACTGCCTCATCAATATCATCGTAAAGATCAAGAAAGCTGAGCTTGAACCAGTCGGGAACTGAAACCGGTTCTTCCAGTGGCTTGTCTATGAAACGGCTGATCTGATTTGTTTGCGCCTGCAGGTCGGTAACGCCGGCAAGACAGAGCAGTAGTAACAGGCCCAGAGAAACCTGTCGTTTTGTATTTGCCATTACGGCCTGTGTATTGCTCACTGTTTTACCTTAGTGACATTGTCAGGTTTTAGGGGCAAGTTGTTACTGTCCCTGTCTGTAATAGTAAGTGAAAACCCCTACCTTGCTCCAGAGTGTCCATGAGTTGTTTGGGTTGCGTATGTGTCACTGCAGCCGGCCAACCCGGCTGGCCATGGGCCTCGTCTGGCGGATTTATGCTAGCATCACAATGATGATGCTCAAGCAGTGACAGGGCATGCCGATATACAAGTAACCATATTACAGGTCCCCCAGAGCATGCCAGGTAACAATGCAGAAGATTCCGCTGTTGCAGCACCCTCGAATGTCTATGTCGGTCGCCAGCCAATTTTTGACAGAAAACTGAATGTCTATGCTTATGAGCTGCTATACAGGGCTCAGGGTCAGACGAATAGTGCAGGTGAAAAGTTCGATGGCGAGAAGGCAACCACCACCACGATCATCAATACCTTTATGGAGATCGGCCTGGACCGCCTGGTATTGAACAAATTGGCAGCGATTAATTTGACGGAAAAATTTCTGCTTGATGAGAGTCGCATCCCCTTTCAACCGGGTAGCGTGATTCTTGAAATACTTGAAGATGTCGAGGTGACGCCACAACTTGTTGCCGCAGTCACCCGGCTTTCCAAAGCAGGCTATACCATTGCGCTGGATGATTACTTGTACAAACCATCGCATGCTCCACTTCTGCACCTGGCGGACATTATCAAGATCGATATTCAGGCACTATCCCGTGACGAAGTGCAGGAACATGTCACTCATCTGAAAGAATACCAGGCCAGCCTGCTGGCCGAGAAAATAGAAACCCCCAAAGAGTTTCTGTTCTGCTCGAACCTCGGTTTTGAATATTTCCAGGGTTATTTTCTCAGCCGCCCCCAGATAATTTCTTCCGAAAGTCTGCCGACCAACCGGTTGACGATCATGAATTTGCTTGCGGTATTACATGATCCCGACTCGGAAAATGAGGATCTGGCGGAGGCAATCAATACGGATGTGACTACCAGTTACAAGCTGTTGAGAATGATCAACTCGGCGGCTTTTAACCTGCCGCGCAAAATCGAGTCAGTTCAACAGGGGGTTATGCTGCTAGGTCGGCGCAAGTTGTCAGGCTGGGCATCGATGCTGGCGCTGAGCCAGCTTGACGATCGTCCTGCAGAGATACTGCGTACTGCCCTGACCCGGGCCAAAATGTGCGAGCTGCTTGCCGATGCCGCCGGTATCAAACCTGCGGACAGTTATTTTACAGTCGGTATGTTTTCCGCCCTGGATCTGTTGATGCAGCGGCCACTTCCTAAACTACTGGAACCTTTGCCGCTTAGTGATGAAATTACCAGTGCCTTGCTTTACCACAAGGGGCAACTGGGCGAGGCCCTGAGCTGTGTCATGGCCTATGAAGTGGCAGACTGGTCAAATGTGCAATTTGCCCGGCTGTCAACCGAGGATATCCTGATTGCCAATATCGAGGCCGTAACCTGGTCCAACATGATTATTGATACATTGTAAGATGTTATGGGGACCGCATCCGGTGGCGTGCATAGAGCCCAACGACCAGCATACCAACAAGTACCATCGCGCCGGCCAGCCACAGCTGATAGTCCTCCAGGTTGACCAGCAGTTGATCTGCCCCTTTACCCAGTACGTAGCCGACCCAGGACACACCTATCCCCCAGATCGTTGCGGGAATCAGATCCAGCAGGGTAAAACGCAGATAACTGATACTGGTCATGCCCAGCGCAAAGGGGGTGATGGCACGCAAGCCAAACAGCCCTCGATAGCCCAGAATAATAAGCGTGTCGTGACGCTCAAGCAGTGAGCGAATACGGTTTACCCGTGATTGCCAGCCCGGGCGATGGTTCAATACCTGGCGACCCTTCAGCCGACCAAGCAGGAAAAAGAACTGATAGGTCAGAATCGAGCCGAACACGGAAGCGATCATGACCCAGTGTAATTTCAGTATTTCCTGGTAGGCGAGGAAACCGGCTGTCAGGACGATGGCCTCGCCCTCGACAAAAATGCCAAGCATAACGGCCAGATAGCCGTAAGTAGCGATTGCCGATTCAAGGGTCATGCCGGAAGCTTCTCCATTATCCTGTAATACATGCACAGATTACGAGTTTTCTATCGGGTATGAAACCGTTGCATACACCAGTTTAGCAGGTAAGACCGGGGAAAAACCGGGGATATCCAGGGAGTTCGGTAGTCTGTTTCGAACCGGTCAAATTTTCACAGGCAACGCTTTGCACGCTGCTCAGAGCTGGTAACATGACGGTATCTTGATCAATAGGTTGCATGATTATGTCGGTTTATTTGCTTGTTGATAATGGTTCCAAACAACCTGATGCCACATTGTATTTGCGCTGCCTGGCCACACAGTTGAGCAAACATACGGGCCAGACGATTCATCCTGTTTCGCTGCAGCACGCGGATGCGATATCTGCCGAACAGCTGGACGGTACACCGGCCAAGGTTTTCTCCGAGTTTCTGCGCGGACACCTGGAAGAGGGGGAGCGGGAGTTTGTAGTGCTGCCCCTGTTTTTCGGGCTGAGCCGGGCGATTACCTCGTTCATTCCCGAGGAGGTGGCCAGGCTGCAATCGGAGTATCCGGATTTGAGTGTCAAGTTAGCACCGGTCACCTGGCCTTTACCGGAAGGTGAATCACGCCTTGGACAGATTGTCTTCGATCACATCCGACAGGCTCGCGAAACAGCCGGGCCAGATACCCATGTCGTGCTGGTGGATCACGGCTCACCCAGCCCGAAAATCACCGAAGTTCGCCAGGGCATTGCCCGATTATTAAAGGAACAGCATGCATTGAATGTGGATCAGGCTGTGATGGAGCGGCGTGAAGGCAGGGAATATGATTTTAATGGTGAGCTGCTCGTAAACTGGTTACGTGAACAGGCCGAGCAGGGTGTTACCAGTGTGATCGTGGCCATGTTGTTCTTTTTGCCGGGCCGCCACGCCGGGCCGCGCGGTGACGTGGAAGAAATCTGTGACAGTGTGGTGAAAGATTATCCTCAACTCAATTATCGCATTACTCCTCTGATCTGCGAGCATCCATTGCTGCTCGATATCCTGCGTGATCGAATCGCGACAACGGAACAGTGCCTGTGATGACAAGTTCAGTCAATATGCCATGTTTGTCTGCTATACAGCTTTTAAAAGAGGGTAAGCTAACCTGGTTTTAAGACAAGACCTGGTTAGCCAAAGACTCTAGCCTGTGTCCGGGAGGTATCATGAAAGGATTAACAGCGAATATATTGACACTAATATTAAGCCTCACAAGTACTTCCGTTACAGCGCTGGATGTTAACGGTGTAGAAATCCCGGAGACAGTTCTGCAAGACGGGTCTGATATAACGCTGGTCCTCAATGGCGCGGGTGTGCGTCGCAAGTTCTTTTTTGATATCTATGTGGGGGCGTTATATCTCGCCGAACGTTCGGGAAATTCAATAGAAGTCATTATGGATTCATCTCCAAAGCGTGTCATACTGCACTTTCTGTACAGCGAAATTGAACAGAAGAAAATGCAGTCTGCCTGGCGAGAAGGTTTTGAAGATAATTCAAGTGATGCTGAATTGGCAGAGCTTGATAATGAAATTAATACATTCAATTCAGCTTTCGGTGATACGGTACAGGGTGATGTCGTGGTAATCGATTTTTTGCCGGATAATATGACTCGTGTCGAAATCAATGGTATCCAGAAGGTGAATATCGAAAGCCCTGATTTTCAGCGTGCACTGCTGTCTGTCTGGCTCGGAGATTCACCGGTTGATGGCAGCCTGAAAAGGGGGATGTTGGGTAGAGACTAGCTCTGTCAAATCGATGCACTATTGTGGTCCTGTATAACTCGGCATGATTGGCATAAGAGACAGCCGGTCAACACGATGCTTTGGCCTGATATTAAAAGTATCACCAAAATTATGGCATTGAGGACGCAGGTCAGAAAGGGCTGCATAAACGTTGTACTCGTCTATACTTGGGGTGAGACAAGCCAATAAGTAATATCCCGCGCTGTTCTGCGGTGAATTCCGCAAGGGGGACCATATGACAGCTGCGATAAATACTCCCATAATGCCCGAGCTGGATGAAGACGGCTTGATTGTCGACCCGCAGCAGTGGTCGGAGGAGACAGCCGATATCATAGCGCAACAACTGGACGTGACTCCGTTAACCGATGATCACTGGCTGGTGATTTACAGCCTGCGCGACTATTTCAAAAAGTTCGGTGCCGCTCCCGCGATGAATACGGTTTGTCACCGTCTGGGTAAAGATAAATTCTGGATTCACGATCTGTTCCATAGTTGTCTCAATGCCTGGCGCATATCAGGATTGCCCAATCCGGGTGAAGAAGCCAAGTCATATCTAAGCGATATGTGAATTTCGAAGAAGTTCCCGAATTGTTACTTTATCAAAGGCAGTGGTGTTAAAAGTCTCACCCACTGTCTCTGCTTGCTGTTATCACTTCCATTGAACGGTCAATTAATTCGACATTATCTGTTGAGCGCGGTTGGTGCCTCTGAACCGATTGGTTTATAATTGACCCTATTAATCTTGTGTTATCTGTTTTTACAGAATCCCTCCTGTCCTGTTTAATGTGGTGAGTGGTACATGGCGGATGAGAAAACCGTTGTCAGGCTTTTGCTTTCTCTTGATGATCTTGACGGCGTCGGTGATATTGGATTGCTTGATATCGCGCACGGCGCCAGGATAGAGCGCCTGTACAAGGGCGAAAAACTCCCCGCTGATGAGCATCTGGATCGGCATGTTTATCTGATTGAGGGGGAGGTTAAACTGCTGGCAGAAAACAAGCCTATGGGGATGGTGAGCGAAGGAACAGACCGGGCAAAATTGTCTCTGTTCCGTATTCACACCCACGGTCTTTATGCCTTATGTACCCGTGACTCGATACTGTTATCCCTGGATGAAAGTACCTATAAAAAATACGTGACTCGAAAAAACGAGAAGCGTGACAGTGGTATTCAGGTTGAAGAGTATATGCAGGATGATGAGTCAAGTCTGATCAGGGAGGTCAATGGTACTTTCAATCACAAAGAAGTGGATCTGCCGAGTCTGCCGGAAATAGCTCGTAGAATTTACAAAGGGCTTGATGGTGATGAGCTTTCCACTGACTCAGTGGTCGAACTTTTGCAGGGTGACCCTGCAATGGCAGCCCGTGTTGTTCAGGTTGCCAATAGCGCACTTTATGGTTCCCATAATATAAAAAGTATTCGTGACGCGGTCAGTCGAATTGGTTTTAATAGTATTTATACCATTGTAATGAGTGTTGTGCTACGCGATCTTTATGCACCGCGTGGACATGATATCAGAAAAAGAATGAGGCGGTTTTATCTCCATAGTATCCGTGTCGGTGCTATTGCACATACTTTGTGTTCTATTCTGGAAGAGTTCGATTCAGATTACGCCTTTCTCGCCGGTCTTTTGCATGACATAGGCGTTCTGCCGCTGTTGATTCAGGCGGATAAACGCGAAACATTCGAAAGCAATCCGGACTTGCTGGAGACCATGCTTCGAGAGTTTGGCCCGGGAATGGGAAAACGGCTCCTGGAGCACTGGGAATTTGATCCCGAACTGGCCACAGTTGCGAGCGAATCTGAAAACTGGCAACGGGAACCGGCTTCTCCTGACTATTGCGATGTAATTCAGGTTGCCCAGTTACATTGTGCCCTGTTAGGTGGGGTTAAACTCGATTCCCCGCCGCTTAACCAGCTTCCTGCCTTTGAGCGTCTGGGGTTGAACAGAATTGATCCACTACAGCTTGTCAGGCAGGCAAAAAGTGAAGTTAACGAAGTCATCAGTCTGCTGGCGTGAACCAGTAATATTCTGAGTATCGATGTACACACTCTCTGCCTTTATGATTCTGCAATGAGTTCACATTCCATCTCTTTTAGTAATGTCGCCATTTCATGCCTCTATTACCAATTGTTCTTACACTTTACCTTCTGATGCTACCCGTGACGGCCATGGTCCCGGTGCTGCGCGAGCTGACACTGGGGCGTTATTCTGGTCTGGGAGAGTTTGAACAGCATCTGTTCATGTCAGCGAACATGCTTGGAGCGCTGGTTTTCGCGCCGATTGCTGGTTTGCTTTCTGACTGGTGGCGGCGACGCAAGCCGATCATCGTTATGGCACTCGCTCTCAATGCGTTGTCCCTGTTTATGCTGACATTGAGCTGGGACTATTCGGTTTACCTGTTATGGCGTTTTTTCGAAGGTTGCATGCACATTACCAGCCTGAGCCTTTTGATGGCGCTGGCAGTGGACCAGGCACGGCAACGCGGCACTGGTACGGTCATGGGGCTGGTTGGTGCCTCACTGGGTCTGGGGGTAGCCAGTGGTGCCCCGCTCGGCGGGTTGATTGGTGAGCAATGGGGCGCCGAACGGGTTTTGCAGTCCGGTTTTCTGCTGCTGGTCGGACTGACCCTGTTTGCCCTGCTGCTGTTACAGGAAAAACCACCACAACATGGACACAGCCGGCTGGGCAAGTTACTGCGTGCCTTGCCGCAAAATCGCCGGCTGTTTTTACCGTATGTTTTCACTTTCGTGGATCGTCTCACTGTGGGTTTTATCGTCTCCACCCTGTCGCTCTATCTGAGCAGTGTGATCGGGCTGGGTGCGGCCGTAATCGGTTTGATCATGGCGCTGTTTCTGATTCCCTTTTCCCTGCTGACCTATCCGGCCGGATTGTTGTCGCAACGCTGGAACCCCTTTTTGATGATGCTGGGGGGGAGTGCGGCCTACGGGATCATGCTCACCGCGATCGGTTTTGCTTCCGCGAATGCGATTCCCTGGTTGATGTTTGCCGGCGGCGTGACCGCGTCGCTGATGTATGCGCCGTCGCTGGTGCTGGTGGCCGAGCTTGCCCGACCTCAGCACAGGGCGCTGGCGATGAGCGGTTTTAACTTCGCCGGCTCGCTCGGGTTTGTGCTGGGGCCGCTCGCCGGCGGGGCTCTGCTGGCGTGGTTCAGCCAAACCTCCTTGCCGGCCTATCCCATGGCATTTCTTGTCATCGGCGGTCTGGAGGTGCTCTGCGCCCTGCTGTTTCTACCCTTGGCCCTGCGCTGGTCACGAGCATGACCCGGATCCCGGATCAGTTTGTTCAGGCCTACAGGGCCTGAGGTAGCGGCTTTAGCCCGCTAACTCACCTGTTCCCGGAGCGAGGGAACTCCCCCTTTAATAAGTAAGCTTATTAGAATATTTTCAATTTCTAAGCATCTTGAGGTACCATGCGCGCTGCCCGGCCCGGGCGGTTGTGAGTTACCAGGGAGGTAACTTGTTGTTGTTAATAAGAAAATAGTGAGTCTGTTATGAAACCTACCTGCAACTCCCTGCGGATCGCCGTGCTGGCGAGCGCTTTTGTTTCTATTTCCGCCCATGCGACCAATGGTTACCAGCTGATCGGCATCGGCAGCTATCAGAAGAGCCTCGGCGGGGCCGTCACCGCCAATCCCGGCAGCGCCATGACCGCTGTCTCTAACCCGGCCGGTATGGCGCGGGTCGGTGCCCGGGCCGATTTTTCCATGGAAGCCTTCATGCCGGACCGTTCGGTCGATTTCACCGCCGCCCCGGGGGGCGATGTGGCGGACAGTGCCGTCGATATCTATGGCGTGCCGGCCATCGGCTGGACCGCGCCGACTTCCGAGGGCAGCGAGGTCTATTTCGGTGGCGGGATGTACGGCACCTCCGGCATGGGTGTGGATTACGCGCCGACTACCACGATGACCGGTCAGGACTGGGACGGTTACAGCAATGTCTCCTTCTGGCAGATGGCTCCCGGTTTTGCCTGGAACGTGAATGAGCGCTACAGCGTGGGTGTGACCCTGAACCTGGATTATCAATCCGTGGCGTTTAAACAGCGGGACTCATACCGGGACATCAATTTTGATCTGGCCCGTGGCGCCAGTGGTTTCGGCCTCGGTTTCGGGGTAGGGCTGCTGTACGACGTGAACGATCAGCTGACGGTGGGCTTTAACTACAAGTCCAAGCAGCATTTCAGCCCGATGGAATATCAGCTGGCCGAGGGGGATATCAGAAGTAATGGTAATGACTTTGCCGCCGGCACCTACAAGCTGGATCTCGATTTCCCGCAACAGGCGGCTGTCGGTCTGGCATACCAGGCCAATGACAGCCTGACCGTTTCGGCGGACCTCAAGTGGATTAACTGGTCCGATACCATGGACAAGCTGTCGGTCACTGGCCCCGGCGGATCATTCCCGATGGACCCGGGCTGGGATGATCAGACCGTCTATGCCCTGGGCGTTGCCTACGGTCTCAGTGAGCGGGTGACCCTGCGTGCCGGCTATAACTACGCCGAATCGCCGTTCGGGGATAGCCAGGCGGGGCAAAACCTGCTGCTGCCAGCGATCGTCGAAACCCACTATACGGTCGGTATGAATGTATTGCTGAATAATCACTGGGAACTGGCCTGGCATTACATGGAAGTGCCGGAGAAAACCCTGACCGACTCCACCAGTGGGGCGAAGATCAGCCTTGCCGAGCAATCCTTCGGATTCAATATCGGTTACCGGTTCTGAGTTTGTGTTTGTGGCCCGGATATCCGTGCAATCACCTGCGGATGTCCGGGACAGTCAGCAGAGCAAGTTCAGCACATTTCGAGTGAACAAAAAATAACCCGGCAGAGCCGGGTGTTTAAACATCGAGATGTAATTGTTATTAGTGTACGTTTTTACTGATTAGCTGGCCATGGAGCGAATTTCGTCGATGACCCTGGCTTGTTGCTGGCGACGACGCAGATCTTCCGGATCGGTCCTGCTGGTCGCTTCCTTGAGCAGCGTGTCATTTTCCTGCCGAAATTGCTCTATGGTCGCTTCATCGAACTGAATTTCCTCTCCGGGTTTGACGTGAAGCCGCTCGTAACCCAGTTCATCCATAACATCACCGGCGACGGATTCAATAATCCGGATATCGTCTTCGGACATTTCCTTGACGAATTTTCTGGAATTGGTCGCCATGATGGGCTGTACGACATTTTGCCAGAGTGTGCTGGAGCCAGCAGCGTTCTTGGCCTCGCTGGAGTTATGGAAAGCCAGCATATCTTCCTTGAACTGAATATCCAGAAAAGTACATAACTGCTCGACGATTTCACGAGGCGAGGCGGTCAATTCCTCGTAACCCAGGCGGAAGAAATGAGCAGGACCGATGCGATCGCGTTCAGCCAGGCATAGCCGCTGCAGTTCCGCCCATTGCTGTGCGATGAAGTAGGGGTGTTTGTCGCCAATCACGGCTTTCATGAATGACAATGTGACGTCGCGAGGGTCGCGATGCAGATAGACATACTTCGGATTAGGGAAGTAGTTGTCGAGCTGTTCGGCCCAGCGGATGTTTTGCATGCTTTTGCAGATCCAGCCGCGTGCATTGCGGGCTTCGGCATAAGCATCCATGACGGCACCGAAAACTGCGGTCAGACTGTTTTCCCGGCAACGGCGACGAATGTCATCGCGATCCAGGATGACGCTTTCCCAGGGCACCGGATTGAACTCGACCAGCTTGCAGACGCTGTCGATAAGCTTCATGAAGTTTTTCTCATCACTCAGATCGCCGAACAAATCCAGCAGAGGCATGAAGCGCTGCAGGATATGCGGAGGGTGTGGGCCGGCAATCTCGCCGGATTCGTTAAGGATGAGACGTAACAGGTTGGAACCAGAGCGTTGCTCGCCGACCATGAAAATTGAATCCATCATAACTACTCCTTGTAGTGCAGGTTAATAAAACAGATAGCCAAACAGTCCGGCAGCAGGGATTATCCACACCACATCGAGTTTGAAGCGTAATAACGCGATTAACGAGGCGATGAAGATAAGTGCCGTCGGCCATATACTGGCCACGTCCAGTTCCGCCGTTGGCAGCGCGGGTTTGAGAATGACGTAGGCGGCAACCAGAATCATGCCGATGACACCACAGTGGATGCCACGCATGGCCGCCCGCGTAACGCGAGAGCGCTGGATAAAGTCCAGTGCCTGCGAAGCCGTGACCATGAGAATGGCCGGGGGAGTGAAAATGGCGATGGTGGCAAGCAGTGCGCCGGTAAAGTCAGCCACCTTGTAACCGATGAACGTTGCACTTATCAGAATCGGGCCGGGTGTAATCTGGCCCATGGCAATGCCATCGGTAAATTCCTGCTGGGTGACCCAGCTGTAGTCCAGTACCACGATGCTGCCGATGATCGGGATGAAAACAAATCCGCCACCGAAAAGAATCAGGCTCATACTGGCGAAAGTCAGAGTCAGCAGCAGCAGACTGTCGCGCTCCAGCGGCAGCGGGACGAACCAGAGGGCCACCAGTGAACCAAGGAGGGCGAGGGTTATGCCGAGTTTCTTCAGAGAAACGGGCCGGCCGGGTGTTTCACTGCCGGCATTATCCCCGACCTTATTAATGAACAGACGGTGTCCGATCAGGGCAAACAGGGCAATGAGTGTAATCGGGGCGTAGACCTTGTATTCATTCGGAGTCAGGAACATGACTGTGGCGGCGATCGCGGCCAGAACGAGTTCGGGCAGGCCGGTTATGGTTTTCTGGCCCATGCGCCAGACCACGCTTAAAACAATAGCAGCCACTGCCGGGATAAAACCCTGAAAGGCTTTTTGTACACCAGGAACCTGGCCATAATTGAAATACAGATAGCTGAGGGCCAGAAGCAGGAAAAACGAAGGGAGGATCACGGCAGTGGCGCTCACCAGAGCGCCAAGCGGACCACGCAGGCGATAACCGACAAATGCCACGACATTGACCGCCATCGGCCCGGGTAACAGATTGGCCAGGGAAATCCCATCCAGCATTTCCTTGTGCTGTAGCAGCTTGTGCCGTTGTACGATAATGGTTTCGACAACGGAAATCAGTGCCATAAAACCGCCAAAGGCGACACTGCCAATCTTCAGGAATGTCCAGAACAGAAATGCCAGTGATACATTGTCACGGTCTTGTGTTATGGGTGAGTCTGTTTCAATACCGGTTGGTGTCTGTGGTTCAGTCACCTTGCGCATAATCCTTCCCTTGTTGCTTGTCAAAAAATGAGCCCGGCTTCAAGAAGCCGGGTTGCTGATGCTTGTTTTTAAAAGATTTACTTAAGAAAAAAATGCTCAATGATGTAATCTTTGAGCATCATCTGACAGGTTTCAGTGTCATGCTTGCTGGTATCGATCAGTAAATCCGGGTTCGGCGGGGGCTCATATGACTGGCCGATGCCGGTGAAATGTTCGATTCCGCCGGCCATGGCTTTCTTATAGAGCCCCTTTGGATCGCGATCGATACAGTCTTCGATATCCGCCTTGATGTATATCGTATGAAAATTATGACTGACGACCTGTTTGACGAAATCCCGGGTCTGCTGTTGTGGTGAAATCAAAGTAGACAGCACAATGTGCCCCGAACTGGCAAACAAGGAGGCGACTTCCGCGACCCGACGCAGATTTTCCTGCCGGCCTTCAACGGAAAAGTCGAGGTCCGAGTTCAATCCGGAGCGCACTGTATCGCCATCGAGAATGGAGACCAGATAACCGTATTTGAATAATAATTTTTCAACGCCAGTGGCAATGGTGGATTTGCCCGAACCGGACAAGCCGGTCAGCCACAATACACCGCTTTGATGCCCGAACCGCTCGTTACGTTGCAGGCGTGAGATTTTGCTACCATCGGGGAAAATATTGTTCTGGGTTTGGAGCGGGCTGACCGCTTCTTTCTTAACTACGCAATCCATCATTCACATCCTCTGTTGCTTGTGGCCGGTACGAGAGTCGCGTGGGGGGCCCGCGTTCCCTGCTCTGGAACAAGTCTAGGTAAGCTAACCGGATCTTTGTGTGACTGGTAAGGACGAAAACTGTGACCCTGCTCGCAGTATTTGGTCGTAGTTATGCCGGAACGGTCACAATGGATTGCCACTTCGTTTGTATCGGGATCATCAATCTGGAACAGAGCAGGTCGTCTGAACGGAGGTGTTTAATTAATAGCCAATATTTCCCTGCAGATTTAGAGTCAGAGCTGCAGGGAACCAGTCCAGTAATGAGGTGAATTGTGGGGTTTTTAGCAACAGGGGGTTTATGGCGGCATTTTTGCGCCAGCTCAATAGAAAAACATTAATATATCAATATCATGCAAAGAGTGAGGAGCAACCCGGTGGCTACTACGCCCGTCGTCAGAAGGGTGAGAAGGTGCTCGTTTGTGTCATGTCATCGTAGCTACAGATCCCGAATGCCCGTGTGCGATGCCGGTCTGTAATCCCTTTTCCCGGTGAGGGTGATTTGTTAGCATTTAACTACCCCCCAATCCTCAAAGCCGGAAGTCCTGATGCGTCATTATGCACGTTACCTCGTCCTTGTGGGACTGTTGCTCGCCATTGGCCTGGTACTCTTTATTGCAGGCGCGCCCAGAATCGTGATTGTCGGTATCGTACCCCAGCATTCCTCCACCGTACTGTCCCGGCAATGGAATCCGATTCTGCGTCATCTGAGCGAGGAAACCGATTACTGGCTGGTTTTCAGGCCGGCGCCCAGTATTCCGGTATTTGAAGAGCGCCTGTTCAATGGCCGTTATGATATTGCTTACATGAATCCCTATCATTATGTGGTGGCCCATGAAGAGGTTGGCTACCAGGCTTTCGCTCGACAGAAAAACGAGCGTATTCAGGGAATTATGGTGGTACAGCGAGACGCGCCGTTTAACAACCTTGCGGAGCTTGGCAACCGGACATTGGCCTTTCCCTCGCCGCACGCTTTTGCCGCCAGCATTCTGACCCGGTCCCATCTCAAACAGGCCGAAATTCCGTATAGCGCGAATTACTTGAGTTCCCACGACAAGGTTTACCGCAGTGTTGCCTACGGTCATTATCCGGCCGGTGGCGGTATTATGCGTACCCTCGATCAGGTCAGTCCTTCTATACGTCAGCAGTTGCGGGTTTTGTGGAAGTCCAAAGAATATACGCCACATGCCATAGCCGCACACCCGGATCTGCAACCCGATTTTCTCTTTCAGTTGCAAAAAGCGATGGTCAGGATGTCACAGTCCGACAAAGGCAGAGAGTTGCTTGCCGGGGTTGAATTTGAAGGTATCGTTACCGCACAAGATAGTGACTGGGACGATATTCGTGAATTAGATGTGAAAGCTGTCACGAACAATCCAGTTCGTTAAAGCATCAGTGCTACCAGAAAGAAAACCGGCTGGCTCTTACTACAGATTGTGTTTGACAGGTCATCCAGCCAGCGTCTGTAATAAAAGTCGCCAACAAATGTAGATTCCGAAGTAACGTGTTGATTGTACTTGTTCGGTCAGCTATGTTGAGATTTTAAATCTAAGCCAAACACTGCTCATTTGGGTGATTTTATATGAAAAAAGTGACGCTCGGCCTCGTTACCCTGGTAGTGATTGCGATTATTGCCGGTATTATTTATGTACTGACTAACCTTGATTCTATCGTCAAGGCGGCGATCGAAAAATACGGCTCTCAGGCGACGCAAACTACCGTTCAGGTAGACAGGGTGAGAATCAAGCTGCGCGAAGGCGATGGAGCCATCTTCGGACTCACGGTCGCCAATCCAAAAGGCTTTGAACTGCCACATGCCATCACCCTGGGTGAGACTGGTCTCGGGATTGAGCTCAAATCGGTCCGGGCAGAGCCTTATGTGATTAACCATATAACGGTGCGTGAACCTGAAGTCTTCTTCGAAGTCAACGCGGACAACAAGACCAATCTGAACGAACTGAAAAAGAACCTTGCTGCCAGTCAGCCTTCCGCAAAGCAAGATAAACCTGCAGATAAGGCGTCCGCGGAACCGCGACTGATAATCCGCCGACTTACCTTCGAGCAGGGTCGGGTTGATGCGAAAGTGACGCCTCTCGAAAAGAATTACGAGCTTGAGTTACCCAATATTAATATGACCAACCTGGGGGGCCGCCAGGGTGCTACGCCGACCCAGCTGGCCAGGGAAATATTGCAACGACTGATGGATGCCGCGAAAGAGGCGGTCAGGAGAAAAGGTATTGATGCCGAACTGGACAAGCTCAAGGCCGGCGCGAAAGCGCGGGTGGAGGAAGAGAAGACCAGGTTGAAGAATGAGACGGATAGCAAGCTTGAGGAAGAGAGGAAAAAGGCAGAAGACAAGCTCAGGCGCTTATTAAATTAGTTTGCCGAAAATTCATGGCAGCTCACAGGAGCTCATAAACTGAAAATGGTTTTTCTCCGTTTGGTTAAACTGACGCCGCTGATGCTTGCTCTGGTTGTTTCGGGTGCCATGGGTGCGATTTCCAGTGCATCAGGTACGGAACAGCCTGCGGTCGATTTCGCGTTGATAAAAGATTATGCGGATTTTTCGCAAGCCTCCTACCAGGGGAAATCGCGGGTTGATGAGGTTGGTGGCTCAAAGCAGTATCATCTCGTCCACCATGGCGCCATTCCAGAGCTCGCTGTTACCTTCTATTTATTGAGAAACGATAAGGATAAATCTCAGGTAGTTGTAGTCAGAGGGACATCCAATATTGAAAATACGTTGCTCGATATGGATGTCAAGCTGGTAACTGACGCACATGCAGGCGTCCGCCTGCATCGGGGATTCTCCCTGGCCGCTGAGAAAATATATCGTGAAATCAAGTCGCAACTAAAGCCCGGTTACACCGTCAGCGCCACTGGTCACAGCCTGGGAGGTGCGGTGGCCCTGATTCTTGCACTGTACCTGGATATTGATCAGTTCGAAGTGATGCGGGTTGTCACCTTTGGACAGCCAAAGGTGACCAATCTTGCAGGGGCCGCAAAATTCAAACACCTTAAGATTCTCCGTGTGGTCGCCTCCAACGATCTTGTGCCATTGGTGCCGCCTCTGGATCCCATGGATATTAACGATCTGGATATATACTGGCATATTGGCATGGAAGTGATTCTGCTTGCTGATGATCGCTATGCGATTCTGGATGCGACTGACAGTATGTTGCGTGTTATTGGATTCACCAGGCAGCTACCTTCCGAAAGTAACCTGAAAAACCATCAGATGAGATATTACTTGTCTCTCCTGGAATCCAAACTGCCTGTTGCAAGGCGTGAATCTTTTGAACTCGATTTAAACCTGTTCAACCTGTTTAACGGTGCGCCAAAAGAGGGGCGTACCATGGAGTAACACTAATTATAGTACCTTTATGCCTTTGGCATTCTTGCTAACATACGGATTACTAATTGAATTACCGTGGTGCGGGGGCAGTCAGGTTTTATCAGGCATCGTGGTGCACTTCAATGGCACAGGCCGGCGGTAACAGGAGGTTGTCGGCACAGGTTGTGGGATAGCCATAGAATTCCCGAACATAGCGATACAGGCTCCTGCTTTCTTTGCACAAGTTGTGTTCCAGTCGCTCCATGCTACGGCGCGCAAGCTGACGGGCCTTTGTGGGTGGCAGATTGATGGTAAAACGACGCCCGTCACTGTGAAAACCGGCCGCCAACAATACGCGACGCAACCTGTTCCAGATGTCGTGGACTTCGTTATGGGGATGATTATCATAGTCGAGGTCGACTTCAATCGTATAAAGCATGGTGACTTCCTCACTGAATTTGCCTGCAGCCTATCAGGGGGAACTGAATTGAGGCTGAATACGCTCGGCAATGCAGTGTGGAACCGCCTGGGAGACAGGTCCGGTGTCTGGCGATATATCGGCGATTTGGGGTGTCGGTATTAACCCGGTGGCGTATCAAGCAACTCGACACTGACCTGCATATCGCTGAAAGTGGCCGGCGGGCCGAACTGGGTGTAGATCGCCACATCCGCCGCATCGCGGCCATAGGCCACGGCGAGACGGCCGCCGCGCAACGTACTTTCGGTCGGATCGAAGGTGTACCAGTGGTTGTCCACATAGGCCTCGAACCAGGCATGCATATCCATTGGTTCCAGTGCATGCAGATAGCCCACCACCAGGCGTGCGGGGATACTGAGCGCGCGGCAAAGGGCAATGCCCAGATGAGAAAGATCCCGGCAAACCCCCTCGCCCTGCAGATTGACCTCGGCTGCCGAAAGCGGAAATGCGCTGGTTCCCGGTGCATAGCGAATCGATTCGCGTAGCCATTGGGTAATCCGGGCAACCTGATCGTAGCCCAGCGGCAGCCTCTCTACTATTTCCCTCGCCATAGTGCCGAACTTGTCGGATTCACAGTAGCGGCTGGGCAGCAGGTACATGAGGACATTGTCGGGCAGATTGGGGATTTCGACGAAGCCACCGCCCGGGGCTTCTTCCAGGTTGTCACGGGTAATGACATCGGTGGAGGTACGTACGTAAAACTCCCCGGCCGGCGCAATCAGGCGTTGGCAGAGGTTACCAAAGATATCCGTATACTCCTTTACCGGCACAACGGGGGCAAAGGTATAACTTTCCCGGGCGATCCACTGCCACAGCCCGCTGCGGGCACGAAGCATAAGAATCAGCGGCGTGGGATAGGCCAGCTGGAACTCAAGATTGCAGGTTGTTCGCATCCACATACAGGAGCCTCAATCGGATTGGGCGGACTGAATTGACTCGCCTTTGAATAGCGTAACAGGGAGAGTATTCCAGGGATAGCAATCGCTAACTTCTTACTTTAATTGATGGTATTCCTGGCACGGCTCTGTCCTGTGGATCGCGGTTCAGGGTTGGGAAATATCCTTTGAGTACTTGAATGATCGCTCAACTATAGCTACAGTGAAGTTAGTTGTTGAGCGATCATTCATGAATGACGCTCTCACCGAAGGATCCAACGAAAGGAGGTTTTTATGGCTGATCAGGAACTGGATGCGAAAGGTCTGAACTGTCCGCTACCGATTCTGCGCGCCAAAAAGTCGATTGCCCAAATGGAATCCGGTCAGGTGCTGCATATCGAGGCCACCGATCCGGGTTCGGTCAAGGATTTTGAAGCCTTTGCCAAGCAAACCGGTAATGCACTTCAGGAGTCGCGAGAGGAAAACGGGACGTTCCACTTTTTGATTCAAAAGGCCTGAGGGCAGGAGGTTAACCATGAGTGATGAAAAGAAACTGGCGATTATCGCCACCAAAGGCACGCTGGACTGGGCGTATCCGCCGTTTATTCTGGCTTCCACCGCCGCGGCGCTGGGTTATCAGGTGCAGATATTCTTTACTTTCTACGGCCTGCAACTGCTGCGCCGGGATCTGGCTTTGAAGGTTTCGCCGCTGGGTAACCCCGGCATGCCGATGCCGCTGGGCATGGATAAATGGTTCCCGGTACTGGGTACGGCGATCCCCGGCATGCAGTCCATGATGACCTCGATGATGAAAAGCAAACTCAAGAGCAAGGGCGTGGCCAGTGTGGAAGATTTGCGCGAGATGTGTCTTGAATCGGATGTGAAAATGATTGCCTGTCAGATGACCGTGGATCTGTTTGACATGGAACAAAGCAGTTTTATCGACGGTATTGAATATGGCGGCGCGGCGATGTTCTTCGAATTCGCCGGCGAGTCCGATATCTGCCTGTTCACCTGAGCCTGGCTTCAGTACAAGCACTGCCCATCATCAAATGACGGGCAGTTAATACATTGACGTTAAAAAGGATGAATTATGCGCACGAGGTATCAAGTGGCACTGCCTGTCGTCCTGTTCGCTGCCCTGGCGATGCCACCGGTGGCGATGGCGGATGAATCCGTCCCCAGCTACGAACAGGCGCGGGAGCAATTTGAAGACAAACGCCGGCAAAATGCGAAAGGTCCCAAGCTGAGTTCTGAAGACCGGCAGATCATGCAACAGGCCGGTGAGGATCTGGCCGCCAGCATGCCGGATCCGGGACTCGAGGTGGGCGCGCAGGCACCGGACTTTACCCTGCCCAATGCCTTTGGCGAGTCAGTCAGCCTGTACGAGCAGCTGGAAAACGGGCCGGTCGTGCTCGTTTTCTATCGCGGCGCCTGGTGTCCTTACTGCAATCTTCAACTGCATACCCTGCGCGAAAGCCTGCCGGCGATCGAAGCCGAGGGCGCGCAGTTGATCACTGTAACACCGCAGAAGCCGGACAAGTCGCTGGAACAGGTCAAGGAAGACGATTATCCGTTCGAGATTCTGAGCGATCTGGATAGTTCGGTGATGAAAGCCTACAACCTCTATTTTGAGGTGCCGATGGAGCTGGTTGATGTCTACCGGCGTAATTTCGGACTCGATCTGGCCGATTATAACGGCGATGGCCGCTATGTGCTGCCGGTGCCGGCCACTTATATTATCGACCGCGATGGTGTGATCCTGGCGGGCGCCGCCGATGTGAACTACAAGGAACGGATGGAACCGGCCGCGATTGTCGAGGCTCTGAAACCGCTTTAACTGTTACGGCCTGGCTCAATGTCGGGTCGGGCCACCCAGGGCGAAAAACAGGTTGTCGATGATTTCGTGCAGCTGTGGCGCATCGGGGCGGGTCTTGTGATAGACGCGCAGTCCGTAGATGCCGGCAATCAACAGGCGTGCCAGTGCCTGCGGATCCCGGTTGGGATCCAGGTCGCCACGGGATTGTGCCTCCTGCAATACGCGCGCAAATTCGGTTTCTACCTTGGCAAACATGTCACTCACACGCCGGTTGATCTCCGTATCCTCGGCCGGTGTTTCAAGCAACGTGTTGACCAGCAAACAACCTTTATTGTCCGGGTCGCACACCATCTCCTCGATCAGCATATCGAAAAAAGCGCGCAAGCGTTGCAGCGGCGGATCGTCACTGTGCAGGCAGGACTGGATCCGCTCGCGGATACCACTGAAGTAAGCATCCAGCGCGGCGATAAACAGCGCCCGTTTGTTCTGAAAAGTACCGTAGAGACTGCCCGGTTGCAGGTGAGTCGCGGCGGTCAGATCCTTGACCGAAGTGGCGTGATAGCCCTGGCGCCAGAAAACACCCATGGCGCGGCGCAGGGCTTCATCGCGATCGAATTCGATGGGACGTGGCATTATTCTGTCTCACTAATCTGGGTTAAACACGCAACGATTCATTTTCAGGCTATTTAAAGGATAATAGCAATACTTGAACAATCATTCAAGTATTGTCATACTGGGTCAATGTTGAATAGCCACTCAAAATCAGCCAGGAGGCCCCATGACTCAGTTTACTTTTCATGATGAAAATTCCGCGCCACAAGCGGCCCACCCGTCCATGCTGCAGGCCAAAGAAGCGTTTGGCTTTGTTCCCAACCTGATCAGCGGCATGGTCAATTCGCCGGCGCTGGCCGAGGGATATCTCACACTCTCCGGACTGTATGCCAACAGTCATCTGACACCCCAGGAGCAGCAGGTTGCTCTGCTGGCGGTCAGTCGCTATAACGGCTGCGATTACTGTGTCTCCGCCCACTCCATGCTTGCCGATATGGCGAAGGTCCCGGCGGATGCGATTGCAGCACTGCGTGAGGATCGACCCATTGACGATCCCAAACTCGAAGCCCTGCGCAGCTTTACCGCCAAAATGGTGGACAAGCGTGGCTGGCTGAGTGAGGCGGACATTCGAGAGTTTCTGGATGCCGGTTTCGAGATGAAACACGTGGGCGATGTCATACTGGCCGTCGGGATCAAAACCCTGAGCAATTACTTCAATCACATTGCGCAAACACCGCTCGATGAGGCGATGAGTGAATTTGCCTGGGAACATCCCGACAAGTAAATTCGACGATGGCGACGAATCATACGCAATTCCCTGAACTGACAAGGAGTAACTGAATGCCTGCCACTTTGTTTGAACCGACGAAAATCGGTGATCTGACCCTGAGCAATCGTGTTGTCATGGCGCCAATGACCCGCAACCGCGCCATTGAGGACAATGTACCCAACCCTCTGGCGGTGACCTATTATCAACAACGCGCCGGGGCGGGCTTGATCATTACCGAGGCCTCGCAAGTCTCCCCCGAGGGCGTGGGTTATCCGGCCACGCCAGGCATTCACAGCGAGGCGCAGGTTGAAGGCTGGCGCCGTATCGTCGATGCCGTGCATGAAGCCGGTAGCCGGATTTTCATCCAGTTATGGTACTGCGGACGCATCTCCCATCCAAATCTGTTACCGGACAATGCCACGCCGGTGGCCCCGTCGGCGATTCGTCCCGAGGGGGAAGCGTTTACCTATGAAGGCCTCAAGCCATTTATCGAACCACGCGCGCTGGAGACCGACGAGATTCCGGGGATTGTCGCCCAGTATGAGCATGCCGCAGAGATGGCCAAACAGGCCGGGTTCGATGGTATCGAGGTGCATGGCGCCAACGGCTATCTCATCGACCAGTTCCTGCGTGACGGTACCAACCAGCGTGAGGATCAGTATGGCGGGAGTGTCGAGAACCGCATGCGACTGTTAAACGAGATACTGGATGCCGTGTGTGCGGTGTGGCCGGCAAACCGGGTCGGGGTGCGGTTGACACCGGAGAACAGCTTCAATGACATGGTCGACTCGGATCCGCAAGGTCATTTCAGTTATTTTATCAACCAGTTGAACTCACGCGGTCTGTCCTATCTGCACCTGCTTGAAGGTGACATGATAAACCAGAGCCGCACGGTGGATTACCGGGCGCTGCGCGATCAATTCAACGGTCCTTACATGGCCAATAACGGTTATGACAGGGCGCGGGCGAAGACAGCAATAGAAAACGGCGATGCGGATTTGATCGCCTTTGGCGTGCCATTCCTGGCCAACCCGGATCTGGTGCGTCGCCTGAAGGAGGATCTGCCGTTAAATGAACCGGACCCGTCGACATTTTATGGCGGCGATGAAAAAGGCTATACCGATTACCCCTTCTACGGTGAAACATAAAATGCGGGGTATCTGATACGGCCATTGCGCCGTTAACGTGCCCTGCATGATTGTATCTGGACACGAGGTGCCCGTCATTTTACCCTTGAGCAGACAAGGTTTCTTGTCAGGCGATAAAAGGGGCAGTTTGTGAGCCGGGATCAACCCGTTTCCCGCGAGAAGAAGTCCGGGACTGATTACACCAAAATAGCCCGTCTGCGCCAATGGCTGGAAGAGAACGCGCCCGCGTCATCTTCATTACCCGCCGGGGACGGGTCCGCTGTTCCACATGCGATCCTTGCCGAGCTGGAAAGGGCCTTTGAGGATTGCGAGTCGATCCAGATGGAGTGGATCCAGGCGTTCGATGCGGTGCCCGATCCCATGTTCTTCCACGATCGCGATTATCGGATACTGCATGCAAACCGGGCCTATGTTGATTGTGCCGGGTATGAACTGGAGGAGCTTGTCGGTCGGGTGTACTGGGAAGTTTTTCCGACACGCGATGGGCCCTTGTCGGGTTGTGCCAGCGCGCAGGAATCGGGGGGTGTCAGCAACGAACTGTTTACCACCGCCGAAGGCGATATCTACCGTTCCAGGGGTTTTGTGGTCTCCGGCCGGGATGATGAGTATCGTTTTTCCGTGCATGTTCTGGAAAATGTGACCGCGGCCGAGCGGGCTCGTGAAACCCTGGAGGCCCGGGATCGGCGCCAGGCTGCCCTGGTTGCGCTGGGCGACCATGCTCTGGAACGTACCGATCTCGATGATCTGATGCAGCAGGCCGTCAAAGCGGTTGCCGATGCCCTGGTGGTTGAAGATTGCCGGGTGCTGGAACGGTTGCCTTCGGATGAGGCGCTGTGCCTGTGTGCCGCGGCGGGCGGGGAGTCTGCGTCGGTGACGATACCCGTTGACAACGATGTACTGGCGGCCCATGTCCTGCACTTGCAGGAACCGGTGAATGTCGAAGACCTGCGCGCCGATACCCGTTTTCAGGATACAGCTTTACTCGCCGGGCATGAGGTGGTCAGCGGTATCGGGGTGCCTATTCCCGCTGCTGAGGCGCCTTTTGGTGTATTGGAAGTTCTAGCCCGTAACGCAAGAATATTCAGCGACGACGAAGTCATTTTCGTGCAGAGTGTCGCCTATCTTCTCGCTACGGCTATCCGCCGCACCCGCTATGAACAACAGCTAAAGAGCAAAAATCAACTGCTCGAGACCATGTTCGAGGCCATCGATATCAAGGTCGCTTACCTCGATGCCAAGTTCAACTTCATACGGGTCAACGAGTTGTATGCCCGGGGCGATGAGAAGACACCTGATTTCTTCCCCGGTAAAAACCATTTTGACCTCTACCCGAACGCGGAGAACGAAGCGATCTTCCGTCAGGTCGTCGAAACGGGTGAACCCTATATCGCATCGGCAAAACCTTTTGAATACCCCGAGCACCCGGAGTGGGGGATGACCTACTGGGACTGGCGATTACAGCCGATCAAGAACGACGCCGGCAAGGTCGAGGGACTGGTATTTACCCTGATCGATGTTACCGGGCACAAACGGGCGGAACTGGCGTTGCAAGCCACCCGGGAGAGCCTTGAGAACGCTCAGCGTATTGCCCAGCTGGGAAACTGGGACTGGGATATTGCCCGGGGAACGTTGTGGTGGTCGGACGAGATCTATTGCATCTTCGGGCTTGAGACGCAGGAATTCGAGGCGACCTACGAGGCCTTTCTGGAGCGTATTCATCCAGAGGATCGTCAATCGGTGATGAACGCCGTCGACAGCGCCCTGGACAACGATGAACCCTACAGCCTCGATCATCGCATCCTGCGACCGGATGGCACCGAACGTATCGTGCATGAGCAGGCACAATTGTTTCGCAATGAAAAGAGCGAACCGGTGCGGATGGTCGGCACGGTTCAGGATGTGACTGAACTGCGGCACACCGAAATGGTATTGCAACGTACCAACCGTGCCCTGAGAACGCTCAGTGCCTGTAACGAGGCACTGGTGCGGACCGAGGATGAGCAGCAGTTGCTGGACGAGATCTGTCGAATCATTGTCGAGCTGGGTGATTACCGCCTGGCCTGGGTGGGCTATGCACAAAGTGATGAGAATAAAAGCGTGCGTCCGGTAGCCCGCGCCGGCTACGACGCCGGGTATGTGGATCGGGTAGCGGCGAGCTGGGAAGAGGCACCGCGTGGTCAGGGGCCAGTCGGACAAGCCATCCGACAGGCGAAGCCGGTTGCGGTTCGGGATGTGGCCAGTGACGAGAATTTCGGCCCCTGGCGAGATGCGGCACTGGAACATGGTTATGCGTCACTGGCGGCATTGCCCATCATGACCGATGACACAGTGCTGGGCACGCTGACGCTCTACTCATCCACTCCCGATGCCTTTGATAAAGAAGAGTTCGCGCTGTTACAGGAGCTGGCCAGTGATCTCGGCTACGGCATTGAAGCACTGCGGACCAAGGCGGATCGCGAACAGGCAGTGAAGAAGCTTCGGGAGATGCTCTATGCCACCATCGAGGCCATGGCGCTGACCATCGAGAAACGGGATCCGTATACCGCCGGGCACCAGTACCGCGTGGCGATGCTGGCGGCCGCGATTGGTGCCGAGCTGGGGCTGGAGCCGGATCGCATCGAAGGGCTGAGGCTGGCCGGGCAGATCCACGATATCGGCAAGATCTACATTCCGGCGGAGATACTGACCCGGCCGGGCCGGCTTAGCGAGATGGAGTTCGAGCTTATCAAGGCCCATACCGTCGTCGGCTACGAGATCGTCCAGGATATTCCCTTTCCCTGGCCGGTTGCCCGGATGATTCGGGAACACCATGAACGCCTGGACGGTTCCGGTTATCCGGATGGTCTGAGCGACGAGCAGATTCTTTTCGAATCAAAAATACTGGCTGTTGCCGACGTGGTGGAGGCGATTGCCTCGCATCGCCCCTATCGCGCGGCGTTGGGAATCGATATGGCACTGGATGAGATCCATGCGCAAAGCGGAAGCAAGTACGATCCGGACGTGGTTGATGCCTGCATACGTCTTTTCAGAGACAAAGGGTTTGAGCTGCCTACCGGAGATCGACAGAGTCTTTGAACTTTTAAGTGCAAAGTATTAAACCGGCGTTGCGGATCCCGGATTATTTAATTTAGTCGGGATTGGTGCGCCGGATGGGCCGTCTACCGCAGGAATAGGCCATCAAGCCTGCAAGTGCAGATTCATAGCGTTTCCTGGCAGGCACAACAGACCCGCTTCCCTGTATTAATCTTCGAAATACCTATTTAGCTTTATCGGATGTTCTCGATTCAGGCATGGTGTGATTCTGGCTCAACCTTTTTGGGGATATGATTTATTGTCCGCTGATTTGTGTTAGCTTAACAATTCGGTAAATATTGAACTGGTATAGCAGGAATCGGTATGCCCCCGACTCATAAAAGCCTGTGGGCCGTTCACTCCGCCGTTTTTCTGTTCGGCTTGACGGCACTTTTTTCCAAGCTTATTGACCTTCCCGCGCTGGAGATAACCCTGCTGCGCAGCCTGTTCGCTGTGCTGGCGTTGTGGGCGGTAATGCGTTGGCAGGGTGAGCCGCTGGGCCTGCGAGTCCGCCAGGATTACGTGATTGTGTTGCTGTTGGGTGTCCTGCTGGCCGGCCACTGGGTTACCTATTTTCACGCTATGCAGGTTTCATCCATCGCTGTTGGCGTGATTGCCCTTTATACCTTTCCGGTTATCACGGTTTTTCTGGAGCCGCTGTTTCATGGCGAGCGGCCACACTGGATAGATGTAATCAGCGGGGCGGGAGTCGTATTCGGAATATATCTGCTGGTGCCCGAATTTCATCTGAATGATACGACAACACAGGGTGTTATGTGGGGAATTTTGTCGGCGTTGTTATTTTCTTTGCGCAATATTATTCAGGGTCGGTATTTTAATCACTATCCGGCCAAACATGCCTTGCTGTACCAGATATTGGTCACGATTGTGGTGCTATTGCCATTTGGTTCAGCGGTGATACCCCAGGTCAGTGCCGTACAGTGGGGGCAGCTGCTATTGCTGGGAGTGGTTTTTACTGCCTTGCCACATACGCTTTTTGCGTTCAGTCTGCGTCACTTCAAGGCCAAAACGGCCAGTCTGGTGGCCTGTCTGCAGGTGGTCTATGCGACGCTGTTTGCCGCCTGGGTGCTGGGCGAGTGGCCGGCGATGACAACCGTAGCGGGTGGGGTCATTGTTGTCACAGCAGCTATGTTCGAGACCTATATGGCAGGGCGACGTCGGTGAGGTCTGGCCGATGCATATGATTTTCAGTGCAGTGGGGCTTTACCCGATAAAGTTGATGTGCTGATATCATGATCCTGAATAGATATGATCTGTTTTCAAACACGCACTAGGAGAGAAGGTATGCAATCATCCGTCTCTGATGATGACCACACTCTGGATTTACCCACGATACGCCAGGTTGACATCAGTGAGCCGCTGCGCTGGCTGGAAGCCGGCTGGCAGGATTTTCGCCGTATGTCGTTATTCAGTGGTTTCTATGGACTGGTGTTTATTCTGCTGGGTTATGCCCTGACGGCGGCGACCTGGCAATCGCCAATACTGGTCATGACCTTCGTGACTGGCTTTTTCCTGATTAGTCCATTTCTCGCCCTGGGCCTTTATCACCTCAGTCGCCAGCGCGAACAGGGTGTTTCTGTGAGTTTTATGCAATCGTTACTGGCATTTCGGGAAAGACAATTTGACATGGCCCTGCTGGTTACCTTTCACGCTGTCGTTATGGTCGCCTGGATCCGCCTTACCACCCTGTTGAGCGCATTATATTTAAGCGGGACCAGCTCGAGCGTGTCGGTCCTGATTGATGAACTATTCAACACCCCGGAAGGTCTCGGTATGTTTGCCCTGTTTGTCCTGACTGGTGCGGCACTGGCGATTCTGGTATTTGTCATCAGCGTGGTGTCATGGCCCATGTTGCTGGATCGACAAAGCGGAGTCATCAATGCGGTAGCGACCAGCGTTCAGGTTGTTAACCACAACAAGCTGGTTATGGTGCTGTGGGCCGTATTGATTGTCGGCTTGCTGTCTATTGGTTTGGCAACATTGTATCTTGGATTGCTGATCATTATGCCGGTACTGGGTCATGCAACATGGCATGCTTATCGTTCGCTTGTAGCCTGATACTATACACCGGAAAAGTTTTTAACCTTGAAACTGGCATGGTTTGGAGCAGCGGCAGTGGGATTGACTGCGGATTTCGGAGCGCTGTTTATCCTCCATGCTGAGCGGTAGTTCACATCGAGTGAAAGTGTACGAGGAAATCAGGGTAAATACCTAGTTACTTTTGGTTCTTTCTGTGCAAAAGTAATTCTTGAATAATATGACGGAAACGCATTCAAGGAGGGAAATGTAGAGAAAATCAACAAGCTATTGCGAACTGGTGAGAAATGGACTGGAGTATTTCCACTGCCGAGCTGGCGGAACTATCCCTGTTAAAGGGCATTAGTCAATCTGATCTGGGCTGGCTGATACACCAGTGCGAGCTTCTTACCCTGGAAAAAGAGCAGGTCCTGCTCACCCCTGAAAGAGATAATCACACTATTTATATTGTTCTGAGCGGTCAGTTGGTGGTGCAATTTGATTCCCAGCGGGGCGGTCTGCAGGCGCATGTAGGGCCGGGTGGCTGGTTGGGAGAAATGTCGGTAATCGATCACAAACGGCCGTCCGCGACTGTCGTGACGCAGACACAGGTACAGTTGCTGGCAATTAACGAAAGTACCTGGTGGGAACTGATCGAACGCTCACATGTTGCAGCACGCAACTTCCTGCATGCACTATCATCGCGCTTGCGTGAAGATAACAAACTGATTACCGAGGGCATGCAAAAGCAGAAGATTTTTTCCGAGAAGGCTCAGACAGACTCACTCACCGGCTTACGCAACCGACACTGGCTCAACGAGAAGTTGCCCGAGTTACTGGAACAACAGGAATCCGGTAGTTTTTCCTGTAGTGTACTGATGCTTGATATTGACCATTTTAAACAATTTAATGATCAATACGGGCATCTGGCTGGTGATCGCGTTTTACAATCTGTGGCAAACATCGTACGGGATAACTTGCGGGATAATGATGCCGCAATTCGCTACGGTGGTGAAGAAATCATTCTCGTTCTGCCGGATACCAATGAGAACAATGCCGAAGCAATTGCACAAAGGCTGCGGCAATATATTCGTGAGCATAAAGTAGAAAGTTATGACGGCAGCCTGCTTCCGCCGGTGGCTGTCTCTCTGGGGGTGTATAGGATAGAAGCAGGTGACACGGCCGAACAGGTTCTCAGTCGTGTCGATACGGCGCTCTATGAGGCCAAGAGAGCCGGACGTGATCGCGTTGTTATCTGGGAAAAAGTGTAAAAATAGAGGGTTGTTTCTTGAGCGAGACAAGGTTTATCTTTTCAATACCCGGGCGCGGCGCTATTTTGCCAGCAGGGCTATACCACTTATAATAAGCAACAGCCCGATGGCACGCTGAAACTGACGCTGGCTGATCGTGGTGTGAATATGGCCACCGATATACAAGCCGAGTGCCATCAACGGTAACGAGACAGCTATCCAGAGCAGGTGTTCGCGGCTGTATAATCCGGCCACCGCGTAGCCAACGAGACGGATGCCACCTTCGATCAGAAATACCGTGGCGATGGTGGAACGAAATATACTCTTTGGCAGGCCGCGTAACTGATAATAAATCACATACAGTGGTCCACTGGTGCCAAACAACGTGCCGACAATCCCGCCCAGCGAGCCCGCGGCAACAGACCAGCGGTGACTGATTTGGTGTTTCAGTGTTGGTCCCACAAGACTATAGACGGCAAAGGACAACACAAATACACCCAGTGCATGGACCAGCGTCGAAGTGTCCAGACTCTTGAGAATATACAGCGCCAGGACAACGCCGAGCACAGTGAATGGCAAGACTGTCAATACTTCCCGCCATGCCGTATGCCGACGGTGACGCCAGCCATGTACGAGGGATGCAGTGACATCGATAAAACTGATATAGGGCACAACAAAGGTCAACGGCATGAACAGCGCCAGCAGCGGAATGGCGATCAACCCGGAACCGAAGCCGGTGATACCACGAAAGATATAGGCGGTCAGCAGGATGGCGCAGGTTGTCAGCAGCAGTTCGAGAGGGATCGATGGGAACATGGGGAGGCAGTTTATCATCCCCGAACGAAGGTATCTAACTTTACACAGGGCATGGCTTGTCGGGTATGAGCCTGCGGGTTACCGGGAGGACGGAAAAAACTGGTAAACTCTACCAGCCCCGGGCCACTGGGTCGGGGTAGGGGTAGTCTGTCATTGGTGGCAGGCTGGTGTATCAGTCAAACTTCTTCGAGTCTGTAAATACCATGGTCGATGTCATTCTCCGGGATCTGGATCCCGCTTCATTGCGTGCCCGCGCCGGGCGCTGGATTGAATCGCGGCGTATCCAGCATGCGATCGTTATTCTGATAATTATTAATGCGGTAATTCTCGGGCTGGAGACCTCCGATGCGGTGATGGCGCATATGGGGCCGTTTTTGATCGGGTTTGACCGGGTTATTCTGGCCATATTTGTGCTGGAAATCGGGATTAAACTGTTCGCCTATCGCTTGCGGTTTTTCAGCGTGGCCTGGAATGTGTTCGACTTTGTGGTGGTGGGCATTGCGCTGATACCGGCCAGTGGTCCATTGGCAGTACTGCGCGCGCTACGCGTATTGCGTGTGCTGCGCCTGATCTCCATGGTGCCCAAGCTGCGCTTTATCGTTGAAGCGCTGTTGCACGCGGTGCCGGGGATCGCCTCGATAGCCGGTTTGATGCTGTTACTGTTTTATGTCTTCGCGGTGATGGCGACCGGGCTGTACGGTGATACCTTCCCCCAGTGGTTCGGCTCCATCGGGGGCTCGATGTATACCCTGTTCCAGATTATGACCCTGGAGAGCTGGTCCATGGGGATCGTTCGGCCGGTGATGGAGGTATACCCCTATGCCTGGCTGTTCTTTGTGCCGTTTATCCTGATCGCGACTTTTACCATGCTGAATCTGTTTATCGGTATCATTGTCGATACCATGCAGACCATGCATGAGGCCGACCATGCCCGGGATCGGGGCGAGATTGAAAATACCATCCACCAGGAAGGTGGGGCGATTGAACAGGAGATCCGTGCTCTGCGCGAAGAAATCCGGGCCCTGCACACCGCTCTGGACAGCGAGCGTACCAGTCCGGATGCCGGCCGAACCGAGTAACCGGTTGTTTTCAACAGTCTGCACAACTCCCTGATTTGATCCCGATCAAGGCATTATGCTCCCGGATGATCGACAAAAGGGATCATCGCGGGTGAGCGCCTGCGCCAATGCCTTATCACACCGGGTTATCGAAACAGCATGTCCATTTCGCGTCGCCAGCACTGGGAACAGGTTTACCGGGAGAAGGATGTCCGGGAGGTCAGCTGGTATCAGCCCCGTCCCGAAGTCTCGCTGGAGCTGAGTCGCCTTACCGGGTGTCCCTACGATGCGCCCTTGATCGATATTGGCGGGGGTGCCTCCACGCTGGTCGATTGCCTGCTGGAAGGGGGATATACGGATCTGAGCGTGCTGGATATTGCAGAACAGGCACTGCTGGCGGCGCAGCAGCGACTTGGCCGGCAGGCGGAGAAAGTGGACTGGATCCAGGCTGACATTACCGAGTATGCGCCGCAGCGCAAATACCGGCTCTGGCATGATCGGGCGGTATTCCACTTTTTGACCGGCGACGCTGAGCGTCAGGCGTATATTGCGGCTTTACGCATGGGGTTACAGGTGGGCGGCCACCTGGTAATCGGTGCCTTTACGCCCGATGGTCCATCGATGTGTAGCGGTCTTCCGGTACGCCGGTACAGCGCCGGTATGCTCAATCAGACCCTCGGCGAGGAATTCGAGTTGCTGGGCTCGCGCGAGGAGGGGCACAGAACCCCGGCGGGAAAAACCCAGGAATTCTGTTTTTATTTGTATGTCTATCGGGGCGGAGCCGGATAAATTCGTAAGAATTGGGACTTTACTGATTTTCGTCAATTCATTTTCCGGTTTTCTGTGCCACTATTAATAAATATTGTAGACACATCAGGAGGTTCGCTGTGGCACATATTGTGATTCTGGGCGCCGGCATTGGCGGTGTCCCCGCCGCTTACGAAATGCGCGAGGCGCTGGGCAAGGCGCATGATATTACCGTCGTCAATGCGACGGATTATTTTCAGTTTGTCCCCTCCAATCCCTGGCTGGCGGTCGGCTGGCGAACCCGGCCGAAGATCACCGTGTCGATCGGACAGTATCTGAAGAAAAAAGAGATTGGGTTTATTGCCAAGCAGGTCGATGAGATCGATGCTGAGAATAATGCTCTCAAGCTCCAGGATGGCGAGACGGTCAATTACGACTACCTGGTGATTACCACCGGCGCGAAGCTGGCTTTCGACGAAGTGGAAGGAACCGGTCCTGATGGCGGCTATACCCAGTCTGTCTGTACAGTCGACCATGCGGAAAAATCGTACGCCGATTTCCAGAAGCTACTGCAAGATCCCGGTCCTGTCATCGTGGGTGCCGCCCCGTTCGCCAGTTGTTTCGGGCCGGCCTATGAATACGCGGCGATTCTGCATCAGGCCCTGAAGAAACATAAAATCCGCGACAAAGTACCGATTACTTTTGTCACCAGTGAGCCCTATATCGGCCACCTTGGCCTGGGTGGTGTCGGGGATTCCAAAGGCATGTTGGAGCATGAATTCCGGAACCGGCATATCAACTGGATCACCAACGCCAAAACAACCCGGGTTGAAGACGGCAAGATGTATGTCGATGAGCTGAACGAAGATGGCGAGGTCAAGAAGCAGCATGAGCTGGAGTTCAAACACGCCATGATGTTACCTGCCTTCAAAGGGGTCGATGCGGTTGCCAATGTGCCGGAGCTGTGTAATCCACGCGGATTTGTGAAAGTTGATGAATATCAACGCAGTACCCGGTATCCGAATATTTTTTCAGCCGGTGTCTGTATCGCCATACCGCCGGTCGAAGCGACCCCGGTTCCAACCGGTGCACCGAAGACAGGTTATATGATCGAGTCCATGGTGACCGCGATTGTGAACAATATTCAGGCCGAACTGGATGATAAACCGGTCGAATCCAAGGGTAGCTGGAACGCCTTCTGTCTGGCGGATCTGGGGGATACCGGTGCCGCGTTTGTGGCGATCCCGCAGATTCCACCGCGTAATGTCACCTGGTTCAAAAAAGGTAAATGGGTTCACTGGGCCAAGATCGGCTTTGAGAAATATTTCCTGTACAAGATTAAACGGGGCGTTTCCGAACCGCTGTTTGAAAAAATGGCGTTGAAGATGATGGGGATCGTCCGTCTGAAAAAGTAGGCGGATTTGCGCAAAAGGAGGAGTGATGCCGGAAAATAACACCGATAACTGGCTGGTACACGATCATCGTCGTTTCGAGGAGACCGTCAAACAATGCGAGCTTGCTGCCGGCGCCGAGGACTGGAAAACCGCGGTGCAGCTGTTCAATAGTGTAATCGACGATCTTAAACTGCATATAAAAATGGAAGATGAGGTGATCTATCCATTTTTCAAACAGGAAGTCGCAGACCCGGATGATGATCTCGGAGATCTGATGTATGAGCATGACAATCTGGAACGCTTGCTGAATGATCTGGCCAAGGTGATCAAAAACCGGAATTTTGATCACTTCGAAACCTCACTGGAGCCGCTGTATCAGGCGATGATCGAACACAATGCTCACGAGGAAGAAGTTCTCCAGCGCATTGGGGACGAGCCCTTATTGAGCAATCGCGATAAGATCATTCAGCAATTGGAGAATATCAAACCGGGTGTGAGTCGTAACTGGGAGATTTGACAATGGCCTGGCCGGACAGAACCGGTCAGGCGATGGTGATCTCCTTGTCCTGATAGACATCCTGGATGGCATTCAATAATGTGACGCCTTCGGCCATCGGTTTCTGAAATGCTTTGCGGCCGCTGATCAATCCCATGCCGCCGGCCCGTTTGTTGATGACCGCGGTACGCACAGCCTGGTGCAAATCGTTTTCACCGGAAGCGCCGCCGGAATTGATCATGCCGACCCGGCCCATATAGCAATTGGCGACCTGGTAGCGAACCAGATCAATCGGGTGTTCGGAGCTCAGCGTGTCATACATGCCGGGATGGGTTTTGCCAAAGCCGATGGCCGTAAAACCGCCGTTGAGCGTTGCCTGCTTCTGTTTGATGATGTCGGCATCGATGGTGGCTGCCAGATGGTTGGCCTGGCCGGTCAGATCCGCAGCGGTGTGATAGTCATGGTCCTGCTGTTTAAAGTCATCATTACGCAAATAGGCCCACAATACCGTCACCAGCCCCAGCGAGTGGGCATGTTCGAATGCCTCGCTGATCTCCATGATCTGGCGACGGGATTCAGGCGAGCCGTAATAGACAGTCGCACCGACGGCCACGGCACCCATATCAAAGGCCTGGTCGACACTGGCGAACAGGGTCTGGTCATAATATTTGGGATAGCTTAGCAACTCGTTGTGATTGATTTTCAGAATCATCGGTATTTTGTGGGCATAGTCCCGGGCGACTGATTGCAGCACGCCGAGGGTGGAGGCAATGGCGTTACAGCCCCCCTCGATGGCCAGCTCGAACAGATTGGCCGGATCAAAATAGGCGGGATTGGGGCTAAATGATGCCCCCGCGGTATGTTCCACGCCCTGGTCCACTGGCAAGATGGAGAGATAGCCGGTGCCGGCCAGGCGTCCATGCTGGAAAATGGCGTTGAGGTTGCGTAACACCGCCGGTTTGCGATTCTTGCGCACTACCACCCGATCCAGGTAATCGGGGCCGGGTAGATGCAGATCTTTGCCGGGCAGGGTAGTACAGCGGTGGCGGAGCAGATCGTCGGCCTCGTTGCCGAGTAATGAGCTAATGTCGGTCATTGTCTTCCCCGTGATGGTTTCTGGTGTACCGAACAGCATACAACATACAATTGAATGCGCTAAGATGGCGGTGAAAATTCATCGTCAACTACAAGCATAGTCAATTTGCGGCAATTGTCTCCAGCATGATTGACAAGGGAGACAATTGATTATCATTTTCAATTAGCAGGGTGCGACATCAGAATTCAGATTACCAGTATTAACGGATGATACTGAACAAAACTGTCTCGCAATTCGTGCCGCAAAAGTTTAAACACAACGCTCTGAGGAGTCTTTGAATGAAAAAACAGCATTTACTTGCCGGATCCATCCTCTTTTTTGCCCTGCCCGGAATGGGGCAGGCAGTGGAACTGATTGGTAAAAAACTTGAACTATACGGCAAGGCGCACGTCTCGCTCGATTACAGCGATCCGGATGTGGCCGGCGAAGACAGTCAGTTCAATGTATCGAACAACTCGACCCGCATCGGTTTCAAGGGTGAGCATGATATCAAGCCGACCATGACGCTGCTCTGGCAGTACGAACAGAATGTGGATATTGCCGAAAGCGGCGGCACATTTGGTTCACGGAACAGTTTCCTGGGACTGGAGGGGCACTTCGGCCGGATTCTGGCGGGCCATTATGACACGCCATCCAAGTCGCTTGGCTCGAGCTGGGGAATGTTCAGTGACACGATTGGTGATCGGCGTGCCATTCTCGGTGCCTATAGCGATGGTTATGGTAATGACCTGAACGATCGGGCAAAGAATGCGGTTTTATATAGCAACCAGTTCGATGCGCTGGAATTTCGTGCTATGTACTCGGCGGATCCCTATTCTGACGATCCTAACAACGCACAGGATAATAACGACAATGACCTGATCAGCGTATCGCTCACCTACAGCGCGGAT
>NZ_JAVLAZ010000022.1:18190-35526 GCF_031581315.1 Thiohalophilus sp. | reverse complement strand
GCGATGTACAGGGATGTACAAGTGTCGCGGGAGGCAGGATGCCGGGAGCGACCCTCTGCGTTATTTTCCAGTGAAATCAAAAACAGCTATTTAAGATCGAAGCGGTTACGCCGCTGGACGAGTTCGTCGTTTTCCTCCAGCTCGTTCAGGTAAGTTGTAAAATCCGGCGGGGTAACATTTTCTGTCTGGATTTTTTTCTGCAGTCTTTCGGCGTGCTTGATCACCGGCTTGTAAATTTTCATGACACGGACATTGGACAGCCACTTGAGCGCCTCCAGCGCCTCGGGATGTTGCGTGGTTGCCAGTTTGTGAAACAGCTGCATGACATTGCGCGAATTGACATCGATGCCGCCCAGGTGACCGTAGGAATGTTCCTGTGGAGGAAAGATGGGCGCGATGATGCGCAACAACTGGGCATCCATCATCGGGGTAAATTCAATACCGGTATTCGCATCCGTCGCACCGACCTGCATCATAAAATCGAGCAGGGGTAAAACTTTCTGTTTTTCCCGGCCAATAAAATTGGCCATATGCTGTGCGAACTCCTCGGGGGAAAGTAAAAACGCAATCGCCAGCCAGTAGAGTCGCCGTGTTTCATCCTTGAGACCATTTTCATCGTTAAGCAAATCACGGGACGCCAGCAAAAGCTCATCATGATCTACATACCGCAGGGCCGCAAACACCAGTTCCTTGAAGGTCTTCAGCTTGCAGTTCTTCCAGTGAATTAATACCGGTAACAATACTTCCCGGTTCAGATCGGCATATTTTTCATCGGCAATAATGACTCGCAGTCCGGGCAACATCTGGGCATCATTGTTGATCAGCCCCTGCCAGAAACCGTTAAGCGCGGGCGCCGAAATAGATGTATCGGTCAACAGGCTATCGAACCATTCATCCTGATGATCGGTTTGATTGGCAAAGTGAAAGCAGATCGCCGACTGCAAAACCGATTGCGGGAGTTGTTCCACCTTTTCAGGCTCGGTCTGCACCAGCATGTCGAGGCCGGCCAATACCACATAACCGGCAGGCGAGCTTTCCTGTTTACTCAGCTGATCGCCGATTTCATAGGGGGTCGGGATGTCGTCGCGTTCAAGCACGGCAACAAAGCCTGATAATACCGCCTCGCTGACTTCCTGATTGGCGAGCATGGCGACCTTGTCTGCCGGAGCTATGGCATCCTCTATCTCGTAAAACATGCCAAGGTAGGCGCGCGCAAAAGGCTCCAGCACCTGCATGTCTGCGCCATTGCGCAAGGTGTCCAGCTGCCCGAGCAGTCGCTCGTCATTTTCCTTGCGGGCCTGTTCGAAGGTATAGTCCGAATCACTCATTTAAAACCGCCAGAATCGGTGAAAGTTGCCATATAATTCAGGCAACTATTATAGAGAGTGACGCGATAACATGACAGCCCTTATGCCGACAGCGAGAATGGCCCCCTTTCTATCAGGGTAATAAACGCCTCAATACGTATCGGCTTGCTGAATAAAAAGCCCTGTACACTGTGCGCCCCGTAGGTGCGCAGAAACTCGAGCTGCCCCGGTCGCTCGACTCCCTCGCCCACAACTTTCAGCTTCAGACTCTCTGCCATGGCGATGATCGCCTGGCATAACTGTTTGTCACCATGATCTGACTCAACATCCCGAATAAAACTGCGATCGATCTTGATCTCGGTAAACGGGAAACGTTTCAGATAGCTCAACGAGGAGTAACCGGTCCCAAAATCGTCCAGAGAGAGGGATATCCCCATCTCCCGCAACTCTCCCAGCACCTCGACCGTATGACTGTCCTCTTCCAGTAACAGAGACTCGGTAATTTCGATCTTCAACCGGTCCGGCTCAACCGCATGTTCACGCAATATATTTCCCAGGTGCCGGGCAAAGTCCTGATTGCGAATTTGGCGTGAGGAAATATTAATTGCCACTCTGGCATCGTCAAATCCGTGGTCGGACATAGTGCGTAAATCACGACATACCTGATGGATCGCCCAGTCACCTATCTCCACAATCTGACCACTCTCTTCTGCCAGCGGGATAAACTGGGCGGGTGAGACGGCCCCCATCTCGGGACTCTCCCAGCGCATCAGGGCCTCGGCACCGTTAATATAGCCGTTCTGGATATCCACTTTCGGCTGGTAAACCATATATAACTCGTCATTGGACAATGCCCGCCGCAAGCGGTACTCCATGGCCAGGCGCTCGGCAGCCCGTTCATTCATCCCTTCGGTATAGAACCGGTAGGTATTCTTGCCGGTCTGCTTGGCCAGGTACATCGCCGCATCGGCATTGCTTAACATGGTATCCACATTCATCCCATCGTCCGGGTAACCGGCGATGCCGATGCTGGCGGTTATGAGAAACTCACGTTCTTCGACGTAAACGGGTTTCGCCAGACGGCTGAATATCTTGCTAACAGTTCGTTCCACGTCTGTCAGCTGCACCAGCCCCGGGATAATGATCAAAAATTCATCGCCACCCCAGCGGGCTACGGTGTCACTTTTCCGTACACAACTTTCTAGATTGTGCGCCATGCGAATCAAAACCCGGTCACCAAATTTATGCCCCAGGGTGTCATTGATGTCCTTGAAGTTATCCAGGTCCACAAACAACACAGCAGTGTGCATATTAAACCGTCGGGAATGGTTGATCGCCTGCTCCAGCCGATCAATGGCCAGCATTCGATTGGGGAAATCTGTCAGCGGGTCGTAATAGGCACTATGTACCAGTTCGGCTTCGGCCTGTTTTTTTCGGGTAATGTTGTGCATGACATGCACCATCGCCCTGGTTTCTGACTGATCGTCAAAAGGTGTCAGGGTCACTTCCCGATACTCACCGCTTTCCGGATAATAAATCTCGAAGTTTTCCAGGGGTGTGCCAGTATCAATGTTATGGCAGACGACACACTCATCTTTTTGCATTCTGCGCGGATGGAAAAATTCATGGCAGTCCTGTTCCAGCATCTCCTGTCGTGGTAGACCGGCCGCTTTTTCCGCAGCTTTATTTACCTGGATGATACGTGCATTGCTATCGACCACGATGGCAGGATCGGGAACCGCATCGTAGGTACTCGATGCGCGGGTCAGTATCTGATAAGGCTCGCTCAGGCTGGTTCGAACCACTGCCAGAAAAATAAGCCAGTAGGAAAGAAACTTGAAAATATGCCCGACAAGAATCGGCAAACTGAAAAGATCCATATAGAGTGTAAAACTCAGCTCGGCTGCCACGGTGCAAACAATGGAGGCGACCATGAGACGATAGATATGCCTGTTCAGCAGTCGGCGGTAATGCGTTATCACGATGATCGCGGCAAGCAGTAACCCGACAATCAGATACTCACTGACAATTTTGGTCGGGGTCAGCCCGACCCCTTCTATAAACATGGCCGGCAGGTGTTCCTGCAATACCAGATACATCACGATGACCGAGCCACCACCAAACACCAGCTGCAGTGCCCGCTTCGATATCCGGTAACTGAAAAACAGCGGCGCGGTCAGTAGCAGGATCGCCTCCAGATAGCGGGTCACAATCCAGAACTGGATGCTGGCATTGCCGCCTTCCAGCGCCAGCACCCCCATTCCCGTGTAACTCAGGGTATGCATCAGATCCAGCACCCCGATCCAGAGGTAGCCGATACCCAGGTACATCAGAAAATGATTGCGCGAGAATCCATAGGTGTACCAGGCGACCATCGCCAGCACGATGGCCACCATGACGGCAAACAGCTCTGCCAGGGTATGAAAGAGCAAAAAATTGTAGCGGCTGACGATCACCAGTACGGCAATCAGCAACACGGGCACCAGCCAGCCCTGCATGGCCAGTATCTTATGGAGTTTCGGGAACCGGTTTCGAAGCGGGGTTAATATCACAGTTATTATCGTAACCGTTATTGTCTGCGTTGAGATAATAACGGCAGCCCCCTGATATTCCTTGAGTAATTTTCCCGCGAGGCGGGCAACAGGGAGAAAGATGTTCCACGCCCGCCAGGCATGGCGGACGGGTCGAACAGGTCAGACGGCGCGCGGCAGGGCGACCTGCTGACCGCTGGAGGCCCAGGCAATCATGCCGCCGCGCAGGTTATAAACGCGGTCGAAGCCTTGCTGCTGCAGGTACATGCAGACCTGGGCCGAGCGGGCGCCGCTGCGGCAGACCACCACCAGCTCCCTGTCTTTTTCCAGCTCGTTGAGCCGCACCGGGACGGTCGCCATGGGCATCGGATCGGCGCCCGGAACAGTCCCGCCGCTGATTTCGTTCATTTCGCGCACATCGATGATGCGAAACCCTTCGGCCTTATTCTCGTACCATTGGGCCAGTTCAGGGGCATCGATTTCCTTGATATTCCAGTGCATGCGTCTCTCCGGTTTGTCTCGTGTGAGGACAGTATATTAGTGTTTTCTTATATTTCAACCCCGATTGGCAGGAATGTGACCTGCTCCAGCCCCGGGCCGCAGGCGTTCCCAGAGTCGTGTAGGATCGACGCCATTCTCTGATTTCGACAAGGCCATGCCTCTGACCGCCGACGCCACCACCGAGATATTGCTTGCCGCCGTCGCGGCTCTGCAGCACCAGGCCCGGGCCGCCAATCAGCGAGCGCTGGTCATCGCCGCTGGCAACCCCGCCTGGAGCCGGTCCCTGGCCGAGCACCTCTGGTCGCCAGTCCCCGCCGGACAGCGCCTGTGGCTCGGCGAAAACCCCGACCAGCCGGATCAGTTGCCCCCACAGCGCGCCGGACAGCTGCTGGGCCAGGAACGCCAGCTGGTGATCGTGGACGCCCATGAGGGCTTTTCGCCCGACGCCTTCGCCGCCATCAGCGGGACGCTGGTGGGCGGCGGCCTGATGCTGGTGCGGGTGCCGCCGCTGGCAGACTGGCCCGGGCAAACGGCAGCCAACCCCTACGCCGGTGACGACTCGCGTTTTATTCGTCACCTGATCCGTCATATCCAGCAGGATCCCGCCCCGCTGTTAATTCAGGAACCGGATCGACTGCGCCCGAGCGCACACCCCTACCCGACCAGCGCGCCCCGCCAGGCGGTCTCCCCCTGTCGCAGTCGCGATCAACAGGAGACCGTGGCGGCGCTGCTCGAGCTGGCCAACCAGCCCTCCCCTCGCCCGCTGGTGATCACCGCCGACCGGGGCCGGGGCAAATCGGCGGCGCTGGGCATCGCTGCCGCCCGGCTGCTGCAACAGCGGCCGGGTTACCGCATCGGGGTCTGCGCCCCCCGACCGGCAGCCTGCACGGCCCTGTTCGAGCGCGCCCGCGCCCTGCTACCCGGGGCCACGGCGGCGCGCAATCAGCTCGCGTATCACGGCGGATTCCTGCAGTTTCTGGCCGCCGATGCGCTGCTGGCGCAACAGCCCTCGCTGGATCTGCTGTTGATCGACGAGGCGGCCGCCCTGCCGGTGGCGATGCTGGAGAACCTGCTGCGCGCCTATCCCCGCATCGCCTTTGCCAGTACCGTACACGGTTACGAGGGCACCGGGCGCGGCTTTACCCTGCGCTTTGCCCGGGTGCTGGATCGTCTCGCCCCCGGCTGGCGATCGCTGCAACTGGCGCAACCGATTCGCTGGGAGGCAGGCGATCCGCTGGAGCAATTTGTCTTCGACGCGTTGTTGATGAATGCTGAGCCCGCCGAACCCGGCCCGGCTGTCACCCCGGCCGACTGCCGGTTTGTCGAACTGGATCGCGATGGGCTGATCGACTCGCCCGCTTATCTGCGCCAGCTGTTCGGCCTGCTGGTGCTGGCCCATTACCGCACCCGCCCCGAGGATCTTTACCGCCTGCTGGACGCCCCCGACCTGCGCCTGTTTGCGCTGGAACAGGCAGGACAGCCGCTGGCGGTGGCCGTCGTGGGTCACGAAGGCGGTTTCGATGCCGCCACTGCCGAGGCCATCTACCGGGGCCGGCGGCGACCACGCGGTCACCTGCTGGCCCAGAGTCTGGCGTTTCATGCCGGCGTGCCCGATGCCGCCCGCTATCAGTACGGCCGTATCCTGCGCATCGGCGTGCACCCGCTGTTGCAGCGCCGGGGACTGGGCAGCGTGCTGCTCGATAATCTGATCCAGGCCCTCGAACGCGAGGCCAGCCTGGATGCCATCGGCGCCAGCTTCAGCGCCGGGGCCGAATTGCTGGCGTTCTGGCAGCGCGCCGGATTACAGCCGGTGCGCATCGGCCTGACCCGCGAACACACCAGCGGCCAGCCGTCGTTACTGGTTTTAAAACCACTGAACAAAGCCGGCCAATCAGTCTTCGAACGCGCCCGCCAGCGGCTGGAACAGCACTGGCCCGCCCTGCACGAAGGCGCGTTGCGGGATCTCGATCCGGCACTGGTGAGGCAACTGGACCTGCCCGTTACCAGTCCGGTAGAGCGGGAGTTGAACAGTGCGGATCAGGAGGATATCGACTCCTTCGTTAACGGCGAGCGGGGTTACGAAGTTTGCGCCTGGCCGATCGAAAAACTGATCGCCCGGATGCGGGAAAACCCGGACATATTCGAGCGACTGGAAGCGGTCGATCAACAGCTGCTGATGCACAAGGTCGTCGACAAATGCGACTGGCCGACACTCTGTCGCACGTTTAAGCTGGATGGACAAAAAGCCGCCCGGCGGCAAGTACGCCAGGCGGTACGCCGGGCCTGGCAACAATGGCAAGAGGAGCCCTGATGAATCAGGAAGAAGAGATCATGCAGATGATCAATCTGCTGGCCGGCGCCGCCCAGGCCGGGGCACAGGGGGTACTGGCACAGGCCGCCTTTAACCTGATGCGCGCCTCCGAGGCGGTGGTCAAGGCGCGCAAGATGCAGATGAGTGACACATTCCAGCAGGCGGCCATGGATCAATTACTGTCCGCCCGCCAGACCCTGTTCCAGGCCCTGGAACTACCCGATGCCATGAACGAAGCCCGCCAGGACATTATCGACACGGGACGAGTGACCTATAACCCCGAGCAGTAAGCCGGCATGACCGCCCCGATCACCCGTGCTGCCATGCCCGTTTTGCCTGGCGACGTTTTGGGGTAAGCTGCGCGCCCGTTTTGTCACCGAACAGGGATCATGAGCCGCATACTCTGCACAGGCATTGCCACGCTCGACATCATCAACCAGGTCGACCACTATCCGGCCGAGGACGAGGAGATGCGTGCCACGGCCCAGTTCGTCCGCCGCGGTGGCAACGCCGCCAATACTGCCTGTGTCATGAGCCAGTTCGATCATCAGATCGAGTTACTGACGACACTGGGGGAGGATGCCGCCGGGCAGACGATCTGCCAGGATCTGCAACAATATGGCGTCAATACCCGACACATGGTCACTCTCCCGCAGGGACGAACCCCCACCTCCTGTATCACCCTCAATCAGCGCAACGGCTCACGCACGATTGTCCACTACCGGGATCTGCCCGAGTTGCGCCCCGGGGATTTTCCCTTGCAGGAGGTTGAACGTTATGACTGGTTTCATTTTGAGGGACGCAATATCGAGACTCTGGAAAACATCCTGGTGCAGCTCAAGGAGCATCGGATCGATCAACCGGTATCGATCGAAATCGAAAAACCCCGCCCCGGCATCGAACGGTTATACCCTTATGCGGATATTCTGTTGTTTTCGCGCGCATTCGCCAAAGCCTGTGACTATACTTGCGCCGATGGGCTGTTCGACGATCTGCGTCGGCGCGATGTGAACGCGATCCTGATCGGCGCCTGGGGCGATGAGGGCGCTTTCGCCTGTGATGCGACGGGTCAGCGTTATCACGCTCCGGCTTCGGCCCCGGCCCGGGTGATTGACACCCTGGGAGCCGGCGACACCTTCAATGCCGGCGTGATTCTGGCACTACTCGAAGGTCGCCCGCTCGACAGTGCGTTAAACGCGGCCTGTGAACTGGCCGGACGCAAGGTGGGTCAAAACGGATTCGCCAATCTCAATTTGCCAGAGGGAGAGTAAAAGCCCATGAAGTTCAGTCTGCTAGCGGTGGGGCAACAGTTCGAATACCAGGGCGAAAGCTATATCAAGTCCACACCGCTTATCGCCCATCAGGTAGACACCGGCGAGCAACGTTTGATACCGCGCTCGGCGAACGTTGTCAGCGCCGACGCACCGGTGGAGGCGCAACCGCTGGGCGATAGCGACATTGAGGCGGAACAGCTGCGGGACGCCTTTGCCGAGCTGGAGCAGACGCTGCATCAGCAGCTCGGGAACGACGCGCATTTTGTCCGGGCCTTCGAGCAGGCCCGGCAACGGTTTTTCGAACGTCTGGGGCTGGCGGCAGTGCCCGTGTCGCCACGGGCGAAGGATCATTCCCCCTCGTAGTAATAGTCGTCCAGCAACCGGCGCAGGCGCATCATTTCCATATGTTCTTCGAGTTTTTTACGCGCGGTGTGACTGTAACGCTCGCGGGAACTTTCGTTATCAAAAACATCGCTGGCATTCAGCTCGTCATCCAGCAACGCTTCGTCTTTATCCAGCATGCCTTCACCCTGTACAACATACATAGCGATTAACCTCCAACGGGATACCGATCATCAAAGCCGGCTTCATCCCGATTTACCTGCGCTATTTAATGCCCGCGAAGGGCGTCGTAAAGCAAAATAATTTCATTGACACCATCGTCATTTTGAATTGAGATTGGCGCCATGATGCCCCGTCCGGGGTCACTGCGGGATAGCCGCCCGGTACCGAGTCTATGGATATTCACGACTTCACCACCTTCCTGGAGGTCAGCCGCACGCGCCATTTCGGCCAGGCGGCCAGAAACCTGTGCATCACCCAGTCCACGGTCAGTGCCCGGATTCGCCAGCTGGAACAACAGTTGGGCACGCCGCTGTTTATTCGCGAGCGCAACAACATTCAGCTGACCCCGGCCGGGGAAAAAATGCTTGGCTATGCCGAGATGATCACCACGGCCTGGAACCGGGCGCGGCAGGAGGTCGGCATGAGCCAGGCCGGGAAACTGCCATTGAGCATCGGCGGCATTGTCAGTTTATGGGACATCCTGTTACAGCAATGGATTCAGCAACTGCATCAACAGCACAGTGAACTTGCCCTGCAGGGCGAAACTCACGGCAATGAAGTGCTGATCCGCCGCACCCTGAGTAACACCCTGGATATCGCGGTGGTTTTCGATGCCCCGCAAAACGATCATCTTGTCGTGCGTGAGCTTGCAACCATAAAACTCGTACTGATCGCCTCGCGGCCGGGCAGCGCAGCCGACACCCTGTTGCAGGATTACATCCTGGTCGACTGGGGCACCTCGTTTTTGACCCGCCACGCGCAGGAGTTTCCCGAACAACCCATGCCATCCCTGCGCATCGGTCAGGGCCGCATCGCCCTGGACTTTATTCTTAACTGCGGCGGTAGCGCTTATCTGGCCGAGCAGATGGTACAACCTTATCTGGATGAAGGACGTCTGCATCGTATCGAGGATGCCCCGGTCATCGAACGCAGCGCGTACGCGGTGTACAACAACCAGAACGAAAAGGCGAAGCTGATCGAACAACTTTTGACTGAAATGCCCGCTTATTGACGCGGGAGTAATGAGCGACCTCGGATACAGAGCCCGTCCGCTAATGCACGCGAATAAACGCAAATAAGTGTATTGTTCATTTGTGTTCATTCGCGTTCATTGGCGGACTAAATAACATGATTTTGAGTCTGTACGATTGAGTGGTTTACTATTCGAACAATGCCGAAGAAATCCAACAAAGCGCCGCGTAACTGGGCACGGCTCTCCAGGGAGCGGCTGCTGGAGCTGCGCATTTGTGATCTGGGGCTGCGCCTCGAAGGCAGTCCGCTGGACGCGCCGCTCAAGCAGCTCTATCGCGAGCTGGAACAAAAACAGTTGCGCTTTCGCCCACATGTCTGGCTATCCGATGAGTGGTTCAGTCCTGACGGCGTGCCCGGTTTTGCCATACCGTTTTTTCTGGCTCATGCGCGCCTGCGACGGCTGGAACGTGAATTCATGCTCGAAGTGGAAGGCGGTGATCGTGCCTGGTGCATGAAACTGATGCGCCATGAAACCGGCCACGCCCTGCTCAACGCCTATCGACTGGATCAACGCCGCGACTGGAAACAAACCTTCGGCCGGCCGTCCATTCCCTACCCCGACACCTATCTGCCCAAACCCTACAGTAAACGCTATGTACTCAACCTGCCCAACTGGTATGCCCAGAGCCATCCGCACGAAGACTGGGCCGAAACTTTTGCGGTCTGGCTCAATCCCCGCTCGGACTGGCAACGGCGTTATCGTAACTGGCCGGCACTGAAAAAACTCCATTATGTCGATGCGCTGATGAACGAGATCCATGACAAACCGCCGCGACTGCGCAACCGCCAGACAGATACGCCGGTGGAGAAAATCCGCACCACCCTGCGCGAATACTATGACGACAAGATCTACCGCTACGGGCTGGACAGCCCCGAATTTTCTGACACGGATCTGACGCAACTTTTTTCTGCCGAACCCGAATATCGGCGCAACGAGAAAGCCTCGCGCTATATCCGTCGCCATCGTCGTGAGCTGATCAGCATCGTCGAGCGCTGGACGCATGAATACCGCTATCGAATTAACGAAGTTATCAACGACATGATCAAGCGCTGCGACGAGTTGCAACTGCGCGTTATTGGCAGCGATGAATCAACTCGCCCTGAACTGGCCGCCTGCCTGACCATGCTGGTGATGAGCAAACTGCACAGCGGAGGTTTTCATATCGCCTTATGAAAAAACTCAAGGTCATGATGCTGCTACATCCCGAAATGGTGCCGCCCCAGGATCTGATCGACGGGGATCTAACCGATATAAACGATCCCCGCCATGACAAGTACCGCACTGAAATGGATGTCAAACTCGCTCTGCAGAAACTCGGGCATGACGTGCTCATCGTTCCGGTACACGACGATATCGCTCCCATTCGCCAGGCGATTGATGAGTGGAAGCCCCATATTGCCTTCAACATGCTGGAAGATTTTGCCGGCTTCGGCGCGCTCGATTTTTACATCGTCAGTTATCTCGATATGCTTGGTATTCCCTGCACAGGCTGCAATGCCCGTGGTCTGCTGTTATCACGCGACAAGGCACTGTCGAAAAAACTGATGGCCTATCACCGTATCCGCGTACCGCGCTTTCGGGTTTTTCCCCTGTCACGCAAGGTGACGCTCAAACGCGCCGTCAATCTGCCCTATCCGATGATCGTCAAATCCAAAATCGAACAGGGTTCGGTCGGTATTGCCCAGTCGTCCTACGTGGAAACCCCCGGGGAGTTGATCGATCGGGTCCAGCAGGTGCACAAAATGACCGGCGAGGATGCAATCGCCGAACAGTATATCGAGGGGCGCGAGTTATATGTCACGGTGATGGGCAACCAGCGACTGGAGGTGTTTCCCATTCGCGAGCTGGTGTTCGACAAGCTCGATGAAGGGATGCACCGCATCGCCACCTACCACGTCAAATGGAACGACGACTACCGCGAAAAATGGGGCATTGATTACCAGTTTGCCCGTAATCTCCCCCTGGGCATAGAGGAGAAGATCGTGCGCATCGCCAAACGGGTCTACCGGGTGCTGGAGATGTCAGGCTATGCCCGGCTGGATCTGCGTCTGGCAGGCGATGGAACAATCTATGTGCTGGAAGCCAATGCCAACGCCGCTATTAGCCGCGACGACGATGTGGCCTATGCCGCGCAAAAAGCCGGTTACAACTACACACAATTGATCCAGAAACTGCTCAACCTCGGTCTGCGCGCCAGCCGGGCCTGAGGCCCGGCTGTCCTCGCGTGGCAATCCTTTGTTAAACTTGTTATCGAATACGGACGCATCAATTCAGTGTTCCATAATTTAATTACCCATCATTTAATATCAGGGCAAGGCTATGAGCGAACAAGAGATCGACATTGAGAACCTGCGCATGAACACCGACGACCTGTATCGTGAAGAGGTCTTCACCGACCAACAGGTTGGTACGCTGCGGCGCCTGACGCCGGTGACGACCGACGGCAGCGACGACACCTCCCGGTCCGTACGCTATCTCGGCCAGTCACAGATGATGACACCAATGGGGGCCCTGCCACTGAATTTCGAAATCGAGGCCGACTCCCTGCAACAGGCCTTCGACGGCTATGGCGAGGCGGCCAAACAGGCGGTGGAACGCACCCTGGAAGAGCTCAAGGAGCTGCGTCGCGAAACGGCCTCGCAGATCGTGGTACCCGAGGCCGGTGGCGGTCTGGGCGGTGCCGGTGGGCCGACGGGTCCGGGGGGTGGTATGGGCGGCCCCGGCGGCGGTTTCCAGCTGCCCTGATCTGAGCCGGTTCGGCTCCCGTTCTATTCCAGTCCGGCCAGATAGGCGGCCAGTACCTCGATATCCTCATCACTCAGATGACTGGCAATGGGTTCCATGATCGGGCTGCGCCGGACACCCTCCCCGGCATGCTGTTCGCCCCGTCCATAGGAACGAAATCGCTCGAGTGTCAGGCGCAGATATTCCGGTCGCTGGCTCGCCAGCCGGGCATATTCGGCTGTGCCGTGACCTTGTTCACCATGACAGCTGATACAACGTTGCGTGTAAAGACGTTGCCCGCGCGCGGCCAGCCCTTCAGCCTGCGGCCGCGCCTTTACCGCCTGACTCGCGTAGTAAATGGCCAGATTCACCTTGTCATCCAGAGAAAAATCCTTCGCCAGTGAATTCATGACAAAGTTTTTTCGCTCACCCCGGGCAAACTTGCCGATCTGATCCAGCAGATAGACCGGGTTCTGACTGGCCAGATTCGGCACATCCGGTTTGACGCTGTTACCGTCATTCCCGTGACAGTAACTGCATAACAGCGCCCGATTGCGCCCGGCCTGCATCGCCTGTTGCCTGGCTCCCGGATCGTCCAGTCGCTGCTCGATGATCAGCATCAGCCCCTTGACTTCATCCTCCATCGCGATCGACGGTGATGCCAGCATCCCCAGTACGATCAACAGGCCAAATCCCTCCGTCAGTTTCCTGTACATCATTTTCCCTCGTTAAAAACTTCTTTGTGACAACGACACGACATTGCTGCGCCACGATACGTCCTGTATCGAACCGTCGCCAAGATTGCTTTAGGGAAAATAGGCCGGTGTTGATCCAGATCAACTCCGGCAAGGTTCTGCGCTATAGCAGGAATAATTTAACCGTCTGCTGCGTCAGTCGGCCCTTTAATACGGGCAGGCGGGACAAATATCCCGCCAGAAGAGGAACACTTCAACCCTGGTCGTGACGATCGCAGGGTGTCCGGTATTTATCCGGCACATTTTCCGGGCAGGCACCGCACTGTTCATTACCCGGGACGGCAAAGTCAATCTTGCGTGGATAGGGCAGATCCATGTTGTCCATGATCTCGACAAATTCATCCAGGCTCTTGTTGTTGCCCAGCCGGGGATTGCGGATTTTCTCCTGGGCGATGGTGGTCACAAAACGACCTTCGTAATCGTGGCTGGGATAAACCAGCGTTTCATCCGGCAGGGTGAAGAATTTATCATGAATACTGCGATACAGCGTCGCCGCATCCCCTGACTGAAAATCAGTGCGCCCGCATGCCTCGATCAACAGGGCATCGCCGCTGAACAGCATCTTTTGCGTACCGTTATCGATCAGATAGGCATGATGGTGATCGGTATGCCCCGGCGTATAAAGGGGATGGATTTCGATATTGCCGAGACGAAACGGCTCGCCTTCGCGTACACCGATATCGGTACACGGCAACTGGTCGATCGCTGGCCCCACAATCTGGCTGCCGGTTAACTCCTTGAGGCGTTTGGCACCGGTCAGATGGTCGGCATGCACATGCGTGTCGAGCGTAAAGTCGAGTTCCAGTCCCAGCTCGTTGAGCATTTTCAGATCCCGCTCCACCGTATCCAGTACCGGATCGATGAGCGCGGTTTTGCCGCTATCGGGACAATGCAACAGATAGGTGTAGGTGGAAGAATCCGGTTCAATGACCTGGCGAAATAACATAATAGCTCCTTGAATCTACGCGGGTATATCAACCCCGATCAAATCATGCACGGATGTTTACCTCATCCACCTTTTCAGGGTGAGGGTATATCGCCCCGTTTTTCTTCGGTGGCAATCCGTTGGACCACCCGTTCATTCAGTTGTTTCAATACCCGGGTCCGGCCCGGCGTGACATGTCCCCCCGACAACCACTCGAGTTCATACGGTTCACGTAACGAGGCGTGCAGTGCCACCACGCTGGTCGCAGGATAGGCACTATCGCCACGGGAATTGATGACCACAACCGGCCGGGGCGAGATTTTCCCCACCCAGCGCTCCGGCTTCAGGTCCTCACTGGCAGTCACAAAACCGAGTATCCGGGCCACCAGCACGCGGATCGGTTCAAAGGCAATCCGCTCGCGCAAACGGTATTCATACACCGCGCGCGGATCGGCCGCCCCCTGCACCAGCCAGACACGGCTGAAACGCTCTTCCAGTGCACCTGCTGTTCCTGCAAAGAAGGCCCCGAGACTGACTCCCACCAGTTCCATCCGTTCGGAATCGACATACGCCTGACGGGCCAGATAGTCGAGTGCCAGCAACAGCGCCGGGGTGGTATCCAGTATGGCTCGCTGTATCTGATCGAAATGCCACAAACCTTCCCAGAGTTCGGGTTTCTCCGGCCCCTGGTAGGGATAGTCGATGGCAGCGACGACCATATCGCCGGTATTCTGGACCAGCTCCGCCGCCTTGCGACCGGTGCCAGCCCCGCCCAGCAATAACATCAGAGGTCGTGAATCATTCTCAGTCATTGGTCGACGTACCGTCATCTTGACCTGCAGGCCGCTGCCGGATATCAACGTCAGATGCTCATAGCGCGACTCTCCCGTTTGCCACTGGCGGGTGACCTCTACCTGTTCGATCTCGCCACGACGATCAAAAAAACGCTCGCTGGGATCACCGCGTACCGGCCAGCCCAGCCACACCACTGGCGTTGCCAGGACAAAAACCAGCAGTGCGAAGAACAGCCACTTTCCCCGGCCACGGCGATCCCGGTGCCACAAACCACGTTGTGCAAAACTCATACTACCTGTAACCGTGTTGTTCTGTTAAAGGGCACCCTCGGCACCAGCCTGCATGATATCCATCAGCGCGTCGCGTACGCGGGTGGCCTCGGCTTTGAGCTCGTCGGTCAGGGTGGCACCATTGAGCATCATGTCGAGATTCATCATCACCAGCCAGCCCTGACCTTTTTCATCTTCAACCAGGGCAATCCGGCAGGGTAAATAAGCAGCGAAATTGATATTTGATTCCACCATGCGCTGCGCTGTCAGCGGATCACAGAACTGATAAATTTCCATTCGTCGGGCCTCTTTGCCCATGGCTTCCACCTGTTTGGACAGTGGCAGTTCAGCGACCAGGTTCATGTTGTGCATATTGGCACGCAATTTCATTGAATCGACCGCATCATTCATACTGATCCCCTCTTGCAGAGGCATTTTCACCACGGTCTGTTCAAGTTTGATATCGGGAAGCGGCCCCCCCTGCACAGCACCGGTGGCCATCAGGCCGACAGTTAACAGCAAGAGAATTATCTTTTTCATTCGCTAACTCCTTTGTCCATATCGCAATACAGCTTTTAATAACATTACCTTATGCTAAACCTCCCGTCACCCTCATTACTTCACCCTTCCCGCAATAACCTTTCCATCACCGGGTTTATGGTCTAGATTATAAACATCTGATCCTTTGATTTCTTGCCCTGTCTTGTTGACTGTATAGAAGGAGGTAACACATGCCCCACTTGCCCTTGCCTGCGACTCTATTATTAGGGATCGCCTCACTTTTTGTTTCAACTACCGCCCCCGGCGCTGAGATCAGCCAGGGGACGATGTTGAGCAACTCCTGTGCCGCCTGTCACGGCACTGACGGTAATAGCCCCGGCGCCATCCCAACCCTGCACGGCAAATCGGCGGATTTTATCGAACGCGCATTAAAAGGCTTTCGTTCCGGCGAGCGAGACTCGACGGTGATGGGTCGCCATGCCACTGGCTACACTGACGAGGAAATCGCGCAGATTGCCGAATATTTTGCCGGTCTGAAATAAATTCAAGGAGTTGCCGTTATGAATCGTGTTAATCGTAGACATTTTATCCAGCTTCTCGGCGGTGCCGGTGTGCTGGCATCCTCATTTGGCCTGACCGCCTGTTCCAAACAACCCACGGCCTCCGGCCGGGTTGTCATTATTGGCGGTGGCTTCGGCGGCGCTACCTGCGCCAAATACCTGCAGCGCTTCGACCCCGATCTGGATATCACCCTTGTCGAGCCAAAGCAAAAATTTATCACCTGCCCCTTCAGTAATCTCGTTCTCGGTGGCATGCGTGAGATAGACAGTATCAGTCACAGCTATCAGGCGCATGAACAACGTGGCATCAAAGTCATCCATGCTATGGCGAGCGAAATCGATCCTGCCGGTAAAAAAGTAACCCTGAATAACGGCTCGAAGCTGGAGTATGACCGACTGGTGGTTTCCCCTGGCATCGACTTTCGCTGGGAAGATGTGGAAGGTATGAGCGAGGCCGATGTCGAGAATCTGCCGCATGCCTGGAACGGCGGACCACAAACCACCGTTTTGCGCAAACAACTGACCGCCATGCCCGATGGTGGCACAGTCATCATTGCGCCGCCGGCCAATCCGTTTCGTTGCCCGCCGGGGCCGTATGAACGGGCGAGTATGATCGCCAACTATCTGAAAAAGAACAAACCCAAATCCAAGGTGCTGATCCTGGATGCCAAAACCAAGTTTTCCAAGCAGCCGTTATTCATGCAGGGCTGGGACCAACTTTACGGTGACATGATCGAATGGGTCAGCGGTGATGCCGGCGGCCGCGTCAGCCGGGTCGATGTCGCCGGCAGGGGCGTCTATAACGAACTGGGCGAATCGTTTTCCGCCAATGTGGTGAACTTCATTCCACCCCAGAAGGCCGGCAAGATTGCCCATGATGCCGGGCTGGTCGACAACACCGGCTGGTGCCCGGTGGATCAGCGGACCTTCGAATCCACCCTGCATCCGGATATCCATGTGATCGGTGATGCCTCACTGGCCGGGGCCATGCCCAAATCCGGTTTTGCCGCCAACAGCCAGGGCAAGGTCTGTGCCGCTGCTATCGTCTCCGCGCTGCACAACACCACCATGCCCGAACCCTCCTATGTGAATACCTGTTACAGCCTGGTGGGTCCTGACTATGGCATCTCGGTCGCGGCAGTCTACCGCTACTCCGGGGATCAGGGTATCTACAAGGTGGACGGCTCCGGCGGTGTCAGCCCCGCCGATGCGGATGCCGAATTCCGGCGAAAAGAAGCCCGCTATACCCGCGGATGGTACGCCAGTATCACCAGCGATACCTGGGG
>NZ_JAVLAZ010000022.1:7852-18090 GCF_031581315.1 Thiohalophilus sp. | reverse complement strand
TCTGCAAACTGCCGACTACGCTCCTCTGGACAACACCAGTATCTGGTATGGCTCCATAATCAGCTCCTGGGTCGCCGTGATGGTATGCCCGCCGAACAGGTCGACCATGGTTTTACGCAATCCCAGCAAACGCAAACGTCTGGCCTCCAGGCGCTGTTCATGTTCACTGAAATTGGCCAGTACAAACACACTGTATTGACCATTATTGCGAAAGAAGCTCAATACATGCGCATTACCACTATCGGTAAATTCAGTCTCGGCATGACTGAATGCCGGGTTTTGCTGACGCAACTGGATGAGGCGTAAAATACCCTGATATATTCTTCCGGTTACCGAGTCACTATCCCTGCGTTTCTCTGCCAGCTCCCAGTCGAAGCGTGAACGATGCAGCCAGCGGGTATCTCCCAGCTTGGCACTGTCCTGATCGTAGTCGTAATTGTTCAACGTTCCTATTTCATCCCCGATGTACAACAACGGAATACCACCCAGCATGATAATCACGCCATGCAACAGAAGGATCCGTTGAATAGCCAGGTTGATTTCCTTTTCATCTTTTTCCCCCAGCGCTTTTTCTAATCCGCATAGCGAGGCACAGGTTCCGGATATACGGGCATCACCGGTCTGTTTATTTTCCTGGAATGGCGCGCCACTTGCGAAGCTACCCTGATAACGGCCGGTATAGAATTCGGTCAGAAAACGTCGATGCTCGGCCGGCTCGAACCCGGAAGCAATAATATCTTCATCGGAAAATGCCCAGCCGATATCATCGTGGCTACGCACATAATTGACCCAGGCACAGCCTGTCGGGATGTTGAAATCATCCTGCATCGCCCGCAACAACGCGCGTGTATCACGGGTGGCGAGTGCCTCCCATAACAATGCCATAAGCTGTGGATGATAGGAGAGAGGACATTCATCCACGTCGATATATTTTTTTACTTCGTCGGGATGAACAATCGCCTCGGACTTGAATACCATCGCCGGTGCCGCAATACTGACGATCGCATTAAACGCCTGTATTACCCAATGGGCTTCTGGCAGATTTTGGCAATCGGTCCCCAGCCGCTTCCATAAAAACGCGACCGCATCCAGGCGTAATATTTCCACACCCTGATTGGCAAGAAACAGCATCTCTTCCAGCATCTGGGTAAACAATACCGGATTCTCGTAATTGAGATCCCACTGATAGTTATTAAATGTGGTCCAGACCCATTTTTTTATCCGGTTACGATAGGTAAATGCGCCCGGATGATCCTCGGGGAAAATTTCACCCATACTGCGCTCATACGCATCCGGCAGGGCGCGATCGGGATACATACGGTAATAGGCCTGATGTTCCGGATCACCGGCCAAGGCCGCCTGTGCCCACTCATGCTCATCCGAAGTATGATTAAAAATGAAATCCAGCACCAGCGAGATGCCGTGATGGCGCAACTCGGTTGCCAGTGCCTGAAGATCATCCATGCTCCCCAGTGGAGGATGAACCTCCCTGTAGCTGCTAATAGCATAACCGCCGTCATTATCCCCTTCGGGCATTTTGAATAACGGCATCAGATGCAGATAGGTAATTCCCAACTCGGTCAGGTAGGGAATTCGGGCTCGCAACTGTTGCAGATCACCGGCAAACAGATCCACATAACACATGGCGCCGACCATGCGATTGGAAAGATACCACTCACGATTGACTTCACGCATAGCATCAAGTGCCCGAAGCTCATCAGGACGTTCCAGCCACATGTGCGTGGTTGACTTGAGGATATTTTCCAGATGATAAAAGAAATCGTAGTTATGGCCATACAGTCGATACAGGCGTTCGAACAGGCGCGGGAAATGCCGTTTCAATCGCTCGAGATAACCCTCCCACTCGGCGCTGTCCACCTGCTCCCGGAATGCCGCTTCCAGCCGCGGTAGCAGGCGTGAAAGGGTAGTGCGGCTCTCTTTTTTCAACCATAGTGGGTCGATATCGTCGATCATGGTGACAGGCTTCTCTACTGTGCGGCTAGTGAATAATCAACTATATGCTACTGCCGGGCCTATTTAAACAGGCTTACGAATACCAGTACAGGGATCAGGTAATGTCTCGCCTTCCCGGACCCTCGCCACAGGGATGTGGCTGCCGAGCCCACAAGTATGTATTCACGGCGAGTTCTGGAAGGTGCGGCAACACTCATGACGCCAAATCGATCGGAAATTCACAAGGCTAGTTTATACATTCAGTGGATTTTGCCGGTAGAACTCTGTCAGCTGCTGATACACTGCCGGGTAAGTTTGTTGAACAACCCGGGGCTGCTCGAAAAAGACCTCACTCAGCACAGCAAAAAACTCCGCCGGCGCCGTAGCCGCATAATGATCGATACTCACTGACTTGCCGTGCGCAATCCGATTTTGCAGATCCGCATAGGCGGCACTGAAGGCTTTGCTCCATTGTGGTGCGGACATTCCCCGGTGCAGCGGCGGCATGCCATTGGCAACGCCGTTTTGCATGTCCAGCTTGTGAGCAAACTCATGTATGACCAGGTTATGACCGTCTACGATCCCCCCGCCCATCGAATCCTCGGCTGACAGCACCACTGGCCCTCGCTCCCACGACTCGCCGCTCAGGGGGCTGCGCACTTCATGGACAACACCAACTTCATCTATTTCAGTATGCACCGGCGTAAAACCGGCAGGATAGATCACCACAGAGACCCAGCCCTCGTACCAGTCCAGTCCCAGGTTCAGAATTGGCAAACAGGCTTGCAGGGCAATGACCAGCTTCAGTTCGGTAGTAACAACCAGGTCACCGGCCCCTTCGAGGGATTTATCGTGCAAAAACAGCGTTGCCAGTCTTTTCAGGCTGTCCAGCTCGTCCTTATTCAATTGATCGAGAAGCGGTAGACGCGACAACGCCTGTTGCCAGTCCGTATCGGTATATGGCGAATGCCTGAGTATGCGCTTTTCACGCCAATTACGGAGAAATTCCAGCACTGTGATTCAGGACAGAATGCCCCGGGTCTCGAGTATTTTTTCCGTCAATTCGGAGGGGGAGAATATATAATCGTCCTGGTAGTCCTTGTTGAACTCTTCGGCCTTGTTCAACACAGTAACCCCGCCCTCAGTTTTGAAAGCGACAATATTATAGTCGAGCTCGTGAAGAATGTTGATTATCGAATCAATGCGCTTTTTACGTTCTTCGTACTCACCAACATCACTATTCAGGTTCAATACTTCACAGAAAACAAACGGCCGGTAATCTTTGAGAATTCCCTTGATGCCATCGACCACCTCAAACTCGGCCCCTTCGACGTCAATTTTGATCAGGGAAATTTCCGACAGCGGCAGGCGTCGAATAAACTCCTCTCCCTGCACGGTCACCATTTCAAACGAATAACCCAGTTTTTCATGCTCGCGCATGAATTTATGCATGGAAGCGCGTTTTTCCCCCAGTTTCCTGGCATACAGTGTGCGCATGGAGTTTTCATTTGAAATGGCCACAGGATAAAAACGGCTGTTTTCAAAACCATTCAAACGAATCAGTTCCTGCACGTAGAAATTGCACACCGGGTTGGGTTCAAAACCAAAATATTGCCGGTGCTGATCGATAACTCTCAGCTTGACCAGGAAGACACCCACGTTACCGCCAATATCCAGCACCGCGCCCGGCTTCAGGCCCGTCAGCAATTCTATGCAGTGGGACATCCACATTTCGCCCGTGGTCAGGTAACCGCGACCCATCCCATAAATCAACGGCACCTGCAGCTTCATACCAAGATAATTGACCGTCGTTTTGCGACGACAGAGCTTGGAGAGCGCAACGTTAACTTCCCGTCTGAATTTCGTTACAATTCCCATCGACCGCTGTTTGTAGTTTGATCCGGTGGCTAAAATACCATACTTGCCAGTTATTTCCCTAACCGACCGCGTTTTGCCGAACACACTTAACGAGCGATGGCTGCAAGCGTTCCGTCGGTTAGCCGGCGCAGATCCACCGGCCATAATTCGATTTCCAGCCCCCGCCGCCCGGCGCTGACATAGATCGTCTCATAATTCATCACCGTTTCATCCAGGATAGTTAACAGGCGCTTCTTTTGCCCCAGGGGACTGATTCCTCCCAGAACATACCCCGTGACCCGTTCCGCTTCCCAGGAATCGGCCAGCCGCGCTTTTTTGGCTCCGGCGGCTGCCGCCATGGATTTCAGATCAAGCTGTTTGTCGACCGGGACAATTCCGACGGCCAGCATCGACCCGCTTCCCAGCAGTGAGACCAGCAGGGTCTTGAATACCCGGGCCGGTTCCACACCCAGCTGTTCGACGGCTTCCAGGCCGTAGGATTCGGCAGCGGGGTCATGCGTGTATTCATGTATCGTAAAGCGGATCCTTGCCTTGCGGGCAATTTCAATAGCCGGTGTCATACGACAAAATAGTCTCCTGTTCCCATAAAAAAAGCCAGCGCATCGCTGCGCTGGCTTTTAGTATGACGGGAATGTCTATCCCGTTCAGTCGGCGTCATAGCCGAGGCTTTGTCCCAGCCAGCGTTCGACTTCGGCCACGGACATACCCTTGCGTTTGGCGTAGTCCTCGACCTGATCGCGGTTGATCTTGCCGACCCCGAAATAGCTGGACTCGGGGTGACTGAAGTACCAGCCACTGACCGCCGCCGCCGGCCACATGGCCATGGAGTCGGTCAGCTTGACGCCGGTATGGGTCTCGGCATCCAGCAGTTCCCACAGCTTCAGCTTCTCGGTATGTTCCGGGCAGGCCGGATAGCCGGGCGCCGGACGGATCCCCTGGTACTCTTCGCGCACCAGCTTGTCGCTGTCGAAGTTTTCGCTCTTCAGACCGTAATCCGGCGTCCAGCCATTGGGCTCGTAACCCCAGTTGATATGCCGCATGCGATCGTGCATGTGCTCGGCAAAGGCTTCCGCCAGACGGTCGGCCAGGGCCTTGAGCATGATCGAACGATAATCGTCGTTCTCTTTTTCGAAGCGCTCGATATGCTCGTCGATGCCCAGTCCGGTAGTCACGACAAAACCGCCGATATAATCAGGCTTGCCACTGTCTTTGGGCGCGACAAAATCGGCCAGACAGCGGTTGGGTTTGCCCGGCGGACGCTGGGTCTGCTGACGCAGATGATTCAGGGTCATTTTCACTTTCTTGCGTGAATCATCTTCGTAGACCTCGATATCGTCATCATTGACGCTGTTGGCCGGCCACAGACCGACGATGGCCTTGGCCTTGAGCCAGCGCTCCTCGATGATCTGATCCAGCATCTGCTGCGCATCTTTTAACAGTTTCTTCGCCTCGGGACCCTTGTCCGGATCATCCAGAATCTTGGGATAGGAGCCTTTCATCTCCCAGGTATGGAAGAACGGCGTCCAGTCGATGTACGGGCGCAGGAATTCCAGCGGCATATCGTCGAATACCTGGATACCCGGCTGTTCGGGAACCGGCGGGGTATAGTCGGACCAGTCGATCTTGGTCTTGTTGGCCCGTGCCTTTTCCAGCGTTACCCAGTTGGTCTTGGCGCGACGCCCGGCATGGTTCTCACGAACCTTGTCATACTCGGCGCGCAATTCGGTAACGAATTTTTCCCGATGCAGTTCGCTGATCAGATTCTGCGCCACGCCCACGGCCCGCGAGGCGTCTTTCACCCACACGGTCGGGGCATGATAGTGCTGCTCGATCTTCACCGCGGTATGCGCCTTGGAGGTGGTGGCACCACCGATCATCAGCGGAACATCAAAGCCGTTACGTTCCATCTCTTTGGCCATGTGCACCATCTCGTCCAGCGACGGGGTAATCAGGCCGGACAGACCAACGATATCGACGTTCTCTTCTTTGGCTTTTTTGAGAATGTCGTTGGCCGGCACCATGACACCCATGTCGACCACTTCAAAGTTGTTACACTGCAGCACCACGCCAACGATATTCTTGCCGATGTCATGCACGTCACCCTTCACGGTGGCCATCAGGATCTTGGCATCGGCCTTGGCGCCCTCTTCTTTCTCCGCTTCGATGAAGGGGAACAGGTAGGCCACGGCCTTTTTCATAACACGCGCCGATTTGACCACCTGGGGCAGGAACATCTTGCCGTCACCGAACAGATCGCCGACGACGTTCATACCGTCCATCAGCGGGCCTTCGATCACTTCCAGCGGCTTGTTGAATGCCTGACGCGCCTCTTCGGTATCTTCATCCACATAAGCGTCGATACCCTTGACCAGCGCGTGTTCCAGTCGCTTGGCGACCGGCCAGCTGCGCCATTCCAGATCTTCTTCCTTCTTGGCGCTGCTGCCGTCGCCCTTGTACTTGTCGGCCAGGTCCAGCAGGCGCTCGGTGGAATCATCGCGGCGATTGAGTACTACGTCTTCGACGGCCTCACGCAACTCTTCGGGCAGATCGTCATACACGGCCAGCTGACCGGCATTGACGATACCCATATCCATGCCCGCCTTGATGGCGTGATACAGGAACACGGCGTGAATGGCCTCGCGCACCGGATTGTTACCGCGGAACGAGAACGAGACGTTGGAGACACCGCCACTGATCAGTGCGTAGGGCAGGTTAGCCTTGATCTCGCGAACCGCCTCGATAAAGTCAACACCGTAGTTGTTGTGTTCCTCGATACCGGTGGCAATCGCAAAGATATTCGGATCGAAGATAATATCTTCCGGCGGCAAACCGACCTGTTCGGTGAGGATCTTGTAGGCACGCGAACAGATTTCGACCTTGCGCTCCTTGGTGTCGGCCTGGCCGGTTTCATCGAAGGCCATGACCACCACGGCGGCACCGTAACGGCGGCACAGTTCAGCCTGGCGAATAAACTCTTCCTCGCCTTCTTTCATCGAGATGGAGTTGACCACGCCCTTGCCCTGAACACATTTGAGGCCGGCCTCGATGATGTGCCACTTGGAGGAGTCGATCATCACCGGCACGCGGGAGATGTCCGGCTCGCTGGCAATCAGGTTGAGGAAGGTCACCATGGCATTCTCGCCATCGAGCATGCCTTCATCCATGTTGACGTCGATGATCTGGGCGCCGTTTTCCACCTGCTCGCGCGCCACATCCAGTGCTGTGTCGTACTGCTCTTCGAGGATCAGGCGTTTGAACTTGGCCGAACCGGTGACGTTGGTGCGCTCGCCGACGTTGACGAACAGCGAGTCCTTGTCGATGTTGCAGGGTTCCAGGCCACTCAGGCGGGTGGTGTGATTATCTTCAGGCAACTTGCGCGGCTCGTAGGGGGCCACGGCTTCGGCAATCGCCTGGATGTGTCCCGGTGTAGTACCGCAACAGCCGCCGATGATATTCAGGAAACCGCTCTTGGCCCACTCCTCGATCTGCCCGGCCATCTCTTCGGGTGATTCGTCGTACTCACCGAACTCGTTGGGCAGTCCGGCGTTGGGATGGGCATTAACGTGACAGGTCGCAATGCCGCTCAGCTCTTCAATATGCTGGCGTAATTCACCGGCACCCAGGGCACAGTTGAAGCCGAAGCTGATCGGCTTGATGTGACGCAGCGAGTTATAAAACGCCTCGACAGTCTGGCCCGACAGAGTACGGCCGGAGGCATCGGTAATGGTCCCGGAGATCATCACCGGCAGACGCTTGTCTTCCTTGTCGACAAAATAACTGTCGATGGCAAACAGCGCCGCCTTGGCGTTGAGCGTATCGAAAATGGTTTCCACCAGAATCAGATCCACACCGCCATCGACCAGGCCGCCCAGCGCTTCGGTATAGGACTCGACCAGCTGATCGAAGTTAACGTTACGGAAGCCCGGGTTGTTCACGTCCGGCGAGATACTCGCGGTACGATTGGTTGGCCCCAATACACCGGCGACGAAACGCGGCTTCTCGGCCGTTGCCACCGCTTCACAGGCTTCGCGCGCCACTTCGGCGGAGGCCTTGTTCATCTCGTAGGACAACTCTTCCATGTGATAGTCTGCCATGGAAATGGAGTTGGCATTAAAGGTGTTGGTCTCGACAATGTCGGCACCGGCTTCGAGATAGGCGGTGTGAATATCGCGAACAATCTTGGGCTGGGTCAGTGACAACAGATCGTTATTGCCTTTGACATCGGATTGCCAGTCGGCGAAACGATCGCCGCGATAGTCTTTTTCTTCGAGTTTATAGGTCTGGATAAGGCTGCCCATGGCGCCGTCCAGAACGAGGATGCGTTGTTTTAAAGCTTCTTCAAATTGACTCATAACTAATTTCTTTTAGCCGTTATTAATTAACTGATATGCGTGAAAAATCGGGGAATACGCGGATAAAGAGCCAAGGATTATACCAGAAACAGCCTCATCCGCCTATTTCCCGTGATAATGGTATGGATGCTGACAGGGTAGAAGCGCGAAAACCGCATGATTATGCGCATTGCAGCGCGGGTTAACCGGTTTCATGGAAACCCGCGGGCGAACAATTCAAGTGTATTCGCTCAGGTTGTCAGTCTGATCAGGGTGAGCAGTTCGCGATATAACAGCAATAATGCGACCAGTATCAGCAGCATACCGAACATGCGTGCATACTTGCTCTTCAATACCCGAACAGTAAATGGCGATCGCGTACCGGCTGGCGGGACACGCAGCGAGGCAATAATACGCCAGCCATACCAGAGGAAAAACAGAATCGGCAGCATACGCCAGATGCTATAGACATAGCCGGTCAGAAGTTTCTTTTCATCAGCCAGCGCCATCACCTGATAGGGGTTGGCCGACGCGGGATCGGGCACCAGCAGAAAATCGATCAGCGGTTCCAGCAATACCGCTATCAGAAAATAAGCGGCAATCACCAGGGCCAGATTCAGCCGCAATGATTTGTCGCCAGATTCAAACTCGGGCTCGGGAGGTTGCTCCTGCATTCTGACAACATAACATATTGCCCCGCCCCCGCCGTAGCGGAATCCCGCGAACACGACCTACATAATGGTGATACCGGCAAACACGGGGTACACTGCCAGGGTTATGGCCAAAAGCTCACCAATTACCGAAGACTACCGTGGCGACGCTGCGCCACTGCTGAAGGTGCCCAAGGCGATCCTGCGGCCGGTGGGGCGGGCGATTGCCGATTTTGACATGATCCGTGAGGGTGACCGGGTTCTCCTCGGACTCTCCGGCGGCAAGGATTCTCTGTCGCTGTTGCATATTCTGCGGCATCTGCAGCGCCATGCCCCGATCCGGTTCGAGCTGGGCGCCCTGACCGTGGACCCGCAGATCGAGGGCTTCCATCCCGAAACGCTCAAGGATTATCTGGCGCAACTGGGCATTCCCTATTTCTTCGAAAGCCAGCCGATTGCCGAGAACGCCAAAAGCCAGATGAAGAACGATTCCTTCTGCGCCTACTGCTCGCGCATCAAACGCGGCATTATGTACGCCACCTGCCGGCGCGAGGGGTACAACGTGCTGGCCCTGGCCCAGCATCTGGATGACCTGGCCGAAAGCTTTCTGATGTCGGCTTTTCGCGGCGGCCAGCTGCGCACCATGAAGGCCTGCTATACCAACCGCGAAGGCGATGTGCGCATCATCCGCCCGCTGGTCTATAGCCGCGAACGGCAGACCGCCGACTTTGCCAACCAGCGAATCCTGCCGGTCATTCCCGACTCCTGTCCCGCCTGCTTCGCCATGCCCACGGAGCGGGATCACATGAAGCAACTGCTGGCGCAGGAGGAGTCCCACAATAAACAGCTTTTCAAAAGCTTGATGACAGCGATGCGCCCCCTTTACTCAAAAGATGGGGCCGATTAGGCATATCAATCCCACCTGAAATATATTTCAAATAAAAAACCACTATCTATAGGCAATTTTTTAAAAAGTGGGAACTCCTGTCTATAAAGCTCGATTAATAGAATCAGCGTGGGAAATTATTCCCTTACCCAAAAAACGGAAATGTGACAATTTGTGAATTTATTCACATTTCCTTTATCAGAGCGCTATGATTACCGGTAAGGTCTCCAGGCAGCCCCAACATATTGGGAGGTTTTGCCCGGAATGGTGTCCAACTCGTGTAGCAAGATGAGCCTGTCGGGAGGTGTCCGATGAAACACGTCAAACGTGAAGCCCCAGCGATGGTCCAGTGTGGCGAGGGCTGGTGCATTGAAACACCGGCCGGAATGGAAGGCCCGCTGGACAGCCGACAGGATGCGGCCGTTTACCTGAACCTGCTCAACCGGGTGAACGCCGCCCGCAATGAGCTGGCCTGCCACGATTGCGAGGCCCCGTAACCGCAAACATATCCCCCCCACTGCCTTGTCCGGTTCGCCCGCC
>NZ_JAVLAZ010000022.1:0-7752 GCF_031581315.1 Thiohalophilus sp. | reverse complement strand
CAGCCTGATTGCCACGGCCCAGACGCTGCTCGAATCCTTTCGCCTGTGGCACGGTCCCGCCGATCGGATCATCAAGCTGGTGCGCCGCGTCGAAGGGGAGCAAGCGTTGCGCACCGCGCTGGTCAAACAACAGGGCGTGGTACTGCTGGTACCGCATCTGGGCAACTGGGAGATGATTGGCCTGTACTGCTCCCGCCACTATCCCATCACCAGTCTCTATCGCACCCAGCGCTCGGCCTGGTTCGATGATTTTATTCTGCGCGGCCGCCAGCGCTTCGGCGCCGAACTGGTCACCACCACCTCACGCGGGGTTCGCGCCGCGGTGCGGGCGCTGAAAAAGCAGCGGATTCTCGGCATCCTGCCGGATCAAAACCCCGGCGCCGGGACCGGCGTGGTAGTTCCGTTTTTCGGCATCCCCACCAACACCCCGGTACTCCCCGCACGCCTTGCCCACCAGCATAACGCGCCCGTCATTTGCGCCTGGGCCGAACGCCTGCCCCGTTCGCGCGGCTTTGTCATTCACTTCGAACCGCTGGACGAGGCCATCGGCGGTGCCGATCCCGAACAGGCCACTGCACTGATGAACCGCGAACTGGAGCGCATCATCCGCCACAAACCCGAACAATACTGGTGGAGCCACCCGCGCTTTCGCCACCGCCCCGAAGGCGAAGAACCGATTTATTAGCTGACTCTCTGGGAATTATCGCGGAGGTCGCAGAGGCGCGGAGACGCAGAGGAGTAATTGAATTATTAATCCGCCCTTGAGTTATAACCAGATATTAAGTGCAAGGCACTCCTGTTTGAGGATGCAATATAGTGTTCTTTTCTCCGCGCCTCTGCGCCTCCGCGTCCTCTGCGTTTATTCACACCGCCCTATCTGACTTCACTAAGCAGCTGGTCGATCATGCGCTGGGCCTGTGAGGCGTAGCCGCCGCCGAAGAGGTTGTAGTGGTTGAGGATGTGATAGAGGTTGTAGAAGGTTTTGCGGGTGGCGTAGCCGGGGTCGATGGGCCAGGCGGCGTCGTAGCCGCTGTAGAATGAACGCGAGAAGCCGCCGAACAGTTCGGTCATGGCCAGATCCGCCTCGCGATCGCCGAAGTAGACGGCCGGGTCGAAGATCACCGCCTCGCCGTCACGGGTGAAGGCGTAGTTGCCCGCCCAGAGATCGCCGTGCAGCACCGAGGCGGTCGGCTGGTAATCGGTGAAAAAATCGGCGACCCGTTCTTTGAGTTGCTGGCCGCGATCATACAGGGCGCTGCCGGCGCCGTTGCGGCGCGCCAGATCGAGCTGGAAACCGAGGCGTTGTTCCTGCCAGAAACGCACCCAGTCGTTATGCCAGCCATTGGGCTGGGGGGTGGAGCCGATGGTGTTGTCGCGATGCCAGCCAAACTGCTCGCGGGTGTAACGGTGCATCTGCGCCAGTTGCTCACCAAACCGCGACATATCACCGCTGCCGCCGGTCTCCAGATACTCCATCACCAGATAGGCCTGGCCGTCGCTGACGCCGGTGGTCACCGGTTGCGGCACCCGTACCGCATCGGCCTCACCCATCGCCTGCAGCCCTTCCGCCTCGGCCTCGAACATGTCGAGCAGATCGGCGCGGTTGAACTTGACGAAGTAATGGCGGCCGCCGCTGTCGATGCGACTGGCACTGCTGATGCAACCGCCGCCAATGCCACTCATATTATCGATGGTAAACGGTTCGCCCAGCGCCTCGCCAATCGCCCGGGCCAGCTTTTCCTGGTTCATAAACATCAATCCTGCTGCGTTAAAAGCCTGGGCGCATTACACTTGCAGTTCCAGTCGCACAGTGCAAGTTGCCAGAATGAAAGTCTTTGACCATATCAGTCCCGAGCTGGCCGAGTGGATCGGCCAGCAGCCGCTGTTTTTCAATGCCACCGCGCCGCTGGATGGTGAAGGGCATGTCAACCTGTCGCCGCGCGGACTCGACACCCTGCGGATGCTGGATCCCTACACGGTGGCCATTCTCGATCTGACCGGCAGCGGCAACGAAACCGCCGCGCATCTGAGCGAAAACGGGCGCATGACCCTGATGTTCTGTGCCTTCAGCGGTCCGCCGCGCATCCTGCGCCTGTACGGTCGGGGCGAAGTAATCCTGCCGGCCAGCCCCGACTGGAAGGAACTGCGCAACCGGTTCGATGCCAGCCTGCCCGGGGTGCGGCAAATCTTCCGCCTGCAGGTGGAGCGGGTGCAGACCTCCTGCGGCTACGGCGTACCGTTGATGGATCTGGTCGGCCAGCGGGAGGCGCTGATCCGCTGGACCGAAAAAAAGGGCCTGGAGGGAATTCGCACGTTCCGTGACGCGCATAACCGGCACAGCATCGACGGCCTGCCAGCCCCCGCGCTGGACGAATCCGAATGAGATTTTGTCCGGATCACGGGCTCTGGACGGCGCGGATCAGCAACGCTTCGCCTGACTTTATGCACAGGCCCTGAAATAACAACGTGTTAGGGCGAAGCGACCGTTAACCGACCGGGCCAAAAACTGCAAAAATAATATAAATTATTGATTTTGATTTAATTTTCCATGCGTACAAAATGTGCTCAATTTAACAATAGTGTAACAGTGCCGGGCAGTTGGCCCCGTTTACCCCATTTCATCCACACAGTTATCCACAGAAACTGTGGATAACAGCCATTCTTAAAACACCTCAAGCACTTAGGTGATTTAACCTAGAATTGATCTGAACGTATGCGGCTAACTGACATGTTTCCTCTCCCCGATCCGCCCACCCGACAGCCATGAGCGAATCGATCTTACAGATCGCCATTCCGACACCGCTGCGTCGCCATTTCGATTACCGGCCACCGACCGGGATCGATCCCGCCAGCCTGCAGCCGGGTGTCCGGGTTGAGGTCCCCTTTGGTCGCCGCAAGGTCATCGGCCTGCTACTGGACGTCGCAGAGCGGACCGACGTGCCTCGGCACAAGCTCAAACGGGCCACGGCCCTGCTCGATACCACGCCCGTGGTCAGTGGTGAACTGCTCGAGTTATTGAGCTGGGCCAGCCGCTATTATCAACACCCCATCGGCGAGGTGGTGCAGCACGCTCTGCCGGTCTTGCTGCGCCGCGAGGCGCAACCGGCCCGCCGCGGCAGCGAACACTGGCAGCTAACCCCGGACGGCCTCGCCGCCATGGAACAGACCCTGAAACGGGCCCCGAAACAGGCGGCCCTGCTGGCCAGCCTGCAGGCGCGGCCGGAAGGCGCCAACGCCGCCGAACTGGAAACCGAGCACGTCAACTGGCGGCCGGTGCTGAAAAAACTGATCGACAAAGGCTGGGTCGAAATGAGCCTGCGCGCCACCCTGCCCCCGCCGAGCGAACAGCGCCAGTCGGCCCCGACCCTGACCGGCGCGCAACACACCGCCGTGGAACAATTGCTGCAACAGCGCAACAGCTTTCACTGCACTTTGCTCGACGGCGTCACCGGCAGCGGCAAAACGGAAGTCTATCTGCAATTGATCGAACGGGTGCTCGCCGAGGGTCGCCAGGCACTCGTGCTGGTGCCGGAGATTGGCCTGACACCGCAACTGGTAGAACGCTTCCGCGCCCGCCTGAACACCCCCGTGGCGGTGCTGCATTCGGCGCTCAACGATCAGGAGCGCTATAACGCCTGGCTGGCGGCCCGCGAGGGCGAGGCGGGGGTGATCATCGGCACTCGCTCGGCACTGTTCTCGCCCCTGCCCAACCCGGGACTGATCATTATCGACGAGGAGCATGATCTCTCCTTCAAACAGCAGGACGGCTTTCGCTATTCGGCGCGGGATCTGGCGATTCTGCGCGCGCAAAAACTGAACATCCCCATCCTGCTCGGCTCGGCGACGCCGTCGCTGGAGACATTGCACAATGCGCGCCAGGGCCGTTACCACCATTTACATCTGCCCGAGCGGGCCGGCGCCGCCGTGTTTCCGCGCTTCTTGATTCAGGATGTACGCGGCCAGAAACTGGAGCATGGCCTTTCCGCCCAGTTGCTGGCGCGCATGCAACAGCATCTGGATCAGCACAGCCAGGTCCTGCTGTTTCTCAACCGCCGCGGCTTTGCGCCAGTGTTGATGTGCCATGAGTGTGGCTGGCATGCCCGTTGCGCCCGCTGCGATGCCCATCTGACCGTGCACCGGCGCCAGAATAAATTGCGCTGCCATCACTGCGGCAGCGAACAACCCCTGCCCGAGACCTGTCCCGAATGCCAGACCGGGGAACTGCTACACATGGGGCTTGGCACCGAGCGGGTCGAAACCGCCCTGCAGGAACAGTTCCCCGAAGCACGCGTCGTGCGCATCGATCGCGACACTACCCGCCGCAAGGGCGCACTGCAGGAGCTGCTGCGTCAGATTCACGCCGGCGAAGTCGATATCCTGCTCGGCACCCAGATGCTGGCCAAGGGGCATCACTTTCCCGACGTGACCCTGGTCGGCCTGCTGGATGCCGACTACGGTCTTTACAGCGCCGACTTTCGCGCCAGCGAACGCATGGGCCAGTTGATTTTGCAGGTGGCCGGGCGCGCCGGACGGGCCGAGCGCCCCGGCGAAGTAATGATCCAGACCCACCATCCCGACAATCCCCTGCTGGCGCAGCTGGCCGCCCACGACTATCCCGCCTTCGCCGAAACCCTGCTGCAGGAACGGGCCCAGGCCGAACTGCCCCCCTACGCCAGCCTGGCCCTGGTGCGTGCCGAAGCGCCCGATCCGCGCGCCGCGCTCGATTTTCTGCAGGCTGCCCGCGACAGTGCCGGCCCCACCGGCGCCGATCAACCGTTACTACTCGGCCCCGTGCCCTCCCCCATGGAACGCCGCGCCGGCCGCTACCGCGCCCAGCTGCTACTGCAGGCCACCGACCGCCAGACCCTGCAACGCTTCCTGCAACACTGGCTCGTCCGGATCGAACAACTCCCGGACAGCCGCCGGGTGCGGTGGTCGATTGATGTCGATCCGCTGGAGATGTTCTAGGAACAGGGGCTAGTTTCTAGGGACTAGGTCCTTGAAAAAGCCCTGAAATGTAGGCCCGATAAAGCGAAGCGGTATCGGGCATCTTCCCTTTCGCACGGATTGCCGGACACCGCTTCGCTATGTCCGGCCTACCGATGCCCCGGTGTCAGGCCCCAGGAAAAAAATCCTAGCACCTAGTAACTCGCCCCTAGCCCCTGTAAACCACCGGCCCGTTCACGCTAGGCGTGAACGGGCCGGTGGTTTACAATCGGCGCCCCAGTAACGACTTACGCAAGCGACTTGAATTTTTCATGAAAAACCAGCTTCAGGCCCTGATCGCGCAGGCCGTCGAGGCCCTGCGGGCCGACGGTACTTTACCCGCTGACGCCAATCCCGCCATCCAGATCGAGCGTACCCGCGATCCGTCCCACGGGGATCTGGCCTGTAATATCGCCATGCTCCTGGCCAAACCGGCGAAGGCGAAACCGCGGGATCTGGCCGAAAAAATTGTCGCCGCGCTGCCGGTCGACGCCAGTGTGACCAACGTGGAGATCGCCGGACCCGGGTTTATCAATTTCTTTTTGAGCGACGACGCTTTTCACGCGGTGATTCCGCAGATCCTCGAAGCCGGTGAAGCTTACGGCCACTCCACCGTCGGCAACGATAAACGGGTGCAGGTGGAGTTTGTTTCGGCCAATCCGACCGGACCGCTGCATGTGGGCCACGGTCGCGGCGCCGCCTATGGCGCGGCAGTCGCTGATCTGCTGGCCGCTGCCGGCTTTACCGTGCATCGCGAATACTATGTGAATGACGCCGGACGGCAGATGGACATCCTCGCCGTCAGTGTCTGGCTGCGCTATCTGGAGCTGGCCGGTGAGGAGCTGGAATTTCCCGCCAATGGCTACAAGGGCGATTATGTCTGGGATATCGCCGCCAGCTTGCATCGCGAACACGGCGATCGTTTTCGTCAGCCCTGGTCCATGATCAGCGCCGACCTGCCCGCCGATGAACCGCAAGGCGGCGACAAGGAGCTTTATATTGATGCGCTGATCGAACGCGCGCGTGGACTGCTGGGTGAGGATGAATACCGTTTCGTGTTCGACACCGGGCTCGATTACATCCTTGCGGACATTCGCGACGATCTGGCCCAGTTCGGTATCGCCTATGAAGAGTGGTTTTCCGAGCGCTCGCTGACCGAAACCGGTGCCGTGGACAGAGCCCTGCAACGTCTCAAAGACAGCGACCAGACTTATGAAAAAGAAGGTGCGCTGTGGTTTCGCTCTTCCGATTTCGGTGATGAGAAGGATCGGGTGCTGGTGCGCGACAACGGCCAGACCACCTACTTCGCCTCGGACATCGCCTATCACATGGACAAGCTGGAACGGGGCTTCGATCGGGTGATCGATGTGTGGGGCGCCGATCATCACGGCTATGTGCCGCGGGTGCGGGCCGCACTCAAGGCGCTGGGGGATGAACCGGACAAACTCGATGTCCTGCTGGTGCAGTTCGCCATTCTCTATCGCGGCGGTGAGAAGCTGCAGATGTCGACCCGCTCCGGCGAGTTCGTCACCCTGCGCCAGCTGCGCAAGGAAGTGGGCAGCGACGCGGCGCGCTTCTTTTATGTGATGCGCAAGTGCGAACAGCACATGGACTTCGATCTGGATCTGGCCAAATCCGAGTCCAAGGATAATCCTATTTATTACATCCAGTACGCCCACGCCCGCGTCTGCAGCGCGCTGCGCAAGCTGGAAGAAAAAGGCTGGCAATACGATCAGGATCTGGGTCTGCAGCAGCTGGCGCAGCTCACGACCGACCACGAGCTGTCGCTGTTGACCAGCCTGTCCCGTTACCCGGAAGTGATCGAAGCGGCGGCCCTGGCCCATGAGCCGCATCAGCTGTGCCATTATCTGCGCGAGCTGGCCAATGACTTCCATACCTATTATAACGAACACAAGATCCTGGTGGACGAGGCGCCCTTGCGTAATGCGCGGCTGGCACTGAGTCAGGCGACCCGTCAGGTGATCGCCAACGGTCTGGGTCTGCTGGGCGTTTCCGCGCCGCAGTCCATGTAGTGTTAACCGTGACGATGCTGTATCGCTCACACGTTCGGTGATAGGCTTCCCCTATGCCACGCGATTACGCCAAAACTCCGAAACCCAAACACCCGCACTCCCTGCCCGGCTGGGTATGGTTGCTGGGCGGATTGTTTATCGGCCTGTTTATTGCGCTGCTGGTCTATCTGGCCAATAACGCCGGCTCCGATCCCGACAAGAACATCAGCAGTTCGGTCAACGAGCTGATCGGTAAATTCAAGGACAGTCGCCAGGATACCCGCGATGTACGTCGTGACAACAGCCAGGCACCGCCATCGCCGGATGAACAGAAACAGGACGAAGACAAACCCCGGTTCGATTTTTATACCATTCTCCCGGAACTGGAAGTGGTTATACCCGAGCACGATCTGTTCGGCGACAAATCTGAAGAACCCGCGACCAAAACAGACAAGCCCGGCCAGCCCACCCCCCCGGCCGACGACAATACCCGCTATATCATTCAGGCCGGCTCGTTTCGCAACCCCGAACAGGCCGACCGCCTCAAGGCGCAACTGGCCCTGCACGGTATCGAGGCCTCGATACAGACGGTGAAGATCAATGATAACGATACCTGGCACCGTGTCCGGGTCGGCCCTATCAACGATCTTGCCACCGTCAACCAGACCCGCAAACGACTGCAGGACAACGACATCGCCACCATTGTGGTCAAGGAAAAAAGCTGAGCATTCCCTGCCGCCATGCCCTATGTGCT
>NZ_JAVLAZ010000021.1:0-35803 GCF_031581315.1 Thiohalophilus sp. | reverse complement strand
AACTGCCAACTGCCAACTGCCAACTGCCAACTGCCAACTGCCAACTGCCAACTGCGGCATACAGTGCTAGAATAATCCGATACTTATCAGAGTCTGATCTTTGATCAGATTACCGGAATGCGGAGAAAACAGCATGCGCATCGATATTGATCCCGACAGCGACGTGGTACAGGAACAGTTTGCCGTGGTCTATTGTCCGCGGCGCAAGCGGGATCGCTTCCCGGAGGGCAGCGTCGAGGTGGTGGCCAGTAGCGAAGCGGCACTGGCTGGCGCCAATCCGGATAAAAACCTGTATCCCGCTATGGTGGTCGGACCCTCCCGTTCCTCGGAAGGCGCACGGCTGTATTATCTGGTTGAATGGCTGGAGCCTGGCAACCATGAGCACCAGTGAAGATCGTAATTTCGATCTCCTGCATCAGCGATTCAAAAAGAATATCTATGCCTCGCTGAAGGGGCGCCTGCGGCTGGAGGTACTGTGGCGGGATGTGCAGCAACATATCCCGCAACTCGGCGAAGGCCACCCCTGGCGTATTCTGGATGCCGGTTGCGGCATGGGCCATTTCAGCCGGCGGCTGGCCGGGCAGGGACATGAGTTGCTGTTGTGCGATATTTCGCAACAGCAACTGGCCGCGGCCGAGGTGACGCTCAACCAGCCCGGTAGCATGGCGCGCTACATTTTCCGACATATGCCGTTTCAGGAGCTGGCCGAAGGTGAGACAGAACCCTTTGACCTGGTGCTGTGCCATGCCGTGCTGGAATGGCTGGCCGATCCCCGCCAGGGTGTGGCGGCGCTGCAACAACTGGTGCGCCCCGGCGGCTGGCTCTCGTTACTGTTTTTCAATCGCCATGGGCTGGAGTACCGGCATCTGCTGAACGGTAATTTCAAAAAATTACGCACTGGCGATCTGGCCGGGGAGGGGAAATACCTGACACCGGACAATCCGCTGGAGCCTTCAGAGGTCAGGTACTGGCTGGAGGCGGCGGGATTGCAGGTGGTCGCCAGCAGCGGGGTGCGGACCTTCGTCGACTTTATGCACCGCCCCACCCGGGATAAAATGGCCTTTGAAGAACTGCTGGAGATGGAACTGCATTACTCCACGCTGGAGCCGTACCGTTCCCTGGCCCGCTACATTCACATTATCGCCCGGCGCGAACCGACAGATTGAGCTTACTTACTATGCAGACGATTCACATTCGCGTATTACGCCACTCCGCCTTTTACAGCCCTCTGCTGGCCACCATGAGTGCCGGCTTTTTAAAAGCCGAAGGTCTCGAAGCCGAGTACACCGTGGTCGATGCCGACCATCCGCTGGAGGGGGGACTGCGTGACGGGACGGTGCACGTCGCCCAGGCCGCCCCGGCGGCCAGTTTCGCTTATCTGGAAAGAGGCGAATCACCGCCTTATGTTCATTTCGCCCGGATTAACGATCGCGATGGTTTCTTTCTGGCCGCCCGACAGCCCGAACCCGAATTCAACTGGACGCAGCTGTCGGGCAAGCGCGTGCTGGTGGATCATCTGTTCCAGCCTATTGCCATGTTCCGTTATGTCCTGCGCCGGGAGGGCATCGATCCGGTCGCTGTCGAGATGATCGATGCCGGCGATGTCACGGCCATGGACCAGGCGTTTCGTAACGGCGACGGGGATTATATTCACCAGCAGGGCCCGGCTCCGCAACAACTGGAACACGAGGGTATCGCTCATGTGGTTGCCTCGGTGGGCGAGCGGATCGGGCCGGTGGCCTTCAGCAGCCTGTGTGCGACCCCTGACTGGTTGCAAACGGATATGGCCCGCGCGTTCATGCGCGCCTATCGCCGCGCCCAGCAACATGTGATCGAAACCCCGGCCGAACAACTGGCCCGCGAAGAACAATCCTTTTTCCCCGGTATCGATCCCGAGGTGCTGACCCGAACCATCGCCGCTTATCAGGCGCTGGGTTGCTGGCAGAGCTCGCCCGAAATCCCCCGTGCCAGCTACGAGACCCTGCTGGATGTGTTCGAAGCCGATGGACAGATCAGCCGGCGTTATCCCTACGAGGATGTCATCACCGCACCGCCTGCGTAATGCCGGATTTAAAAAAGCTTCACCACGAAGACACGAAGACACGAAGATAAAATTCGTGAGTTCTTAGTTCTTAGTTCTTAGTTCTTAGTTCTTAGTCCTGAGTGGCGTAGCTCGCGCTGGCGACAGCCTGCGTGACACCCGGTCGATAGGGGATGGGTTTTATAAAATCTTCACTACGAAGATACGAAGAGAAAATGAATACACTTCGAGACTTCGTGTCTTCGTGGTAAAAACTGCCAACTTAGAACTTAGAACTTAGAACTTAGAACTTAGAACTTAGAACTTAGAACTTAGAACTCAGCACTCAGCACTCAGCACTCAGCACTCAGAACTCAGCACTCAGCACTCAGCACTCAGCACTCAGCACTGATCTTCTTCCAGGCAGAATGACGTTTGATTGCCTGCAGGGCTTTATTGAGCAGGGTGATTCCCGGCTCGGTGCGGTGCCAGGTGGAGGCGCCGGAGGGATGGGGCAGGGGGATGATATCGCGCTGCTTGCCTTCTATCTCAATCCGGTGACGCTGGCCGATTACGTCGTTCAGTTTGTTGACCGGCATAAACTGGGCGATCGCCAGTTTGCCGACCGGGATCAACAGTTGCGGTTGTAACAGCGCGATTTCCTGTTGCCACCAGCTGCGGCAGTTGGCGATTTCTTCCCTGGACGGCACCCGATCTCCTCCCTTGTCGAGTTTGCCGGGAAAGCAACGGCACACCGCGGCCATGTAAACCCGCTGGCGAAAGTCCTCTTCCTCCAGGCCGATGCGGGCAAACCAGCCGAACAACGTCTTGCCGGCGGTCCAGGCGAAGGGGCGATGCAGTTCAATCTCGCGATTGCCCGGTGCCTGGCCGATTAACATCACCGGCGAGACAACTGGCTCGCCGGTGACCGGCGGGCCCTGCATATCAGGGCAGCGCCGGCAGCGGCGCAGGCGGCGTTGATGTTGCTCTACTGTCTTGATATCGGTCATGAAGTTCACATCGAAATGTCACAGGCCGGACATATTGCCGGATTACATTTTGCCCGTGATTGAAAAAACATCGGCAAGGAGAAGGCTATGTCCCGATATACATTGGTTACGATTGAAAAAAGTGGGCCGCCGCAGGGTCAAAGCGGCGACAACTGGTATTGTTATGTGATTGCCAGCGCGACCAGCCAAATCGTCAGTTACCGCCGTGGCACGCTGGCCGAAACGCGGGCCGTGGCGCGTGAGTGTGTCATGCATCTCAACAGTCAGATTGTTGGCGTCCCTTCCCGCGAGTTTGTTCGCCGCGCCTATCCGGTGGCGGATGTGGAACCGTTGCCGGCGGCCTGAACGAGGCCGATCAGGCACCGGGCTGCAGGACAATCTTGCCGCGGGTGTGGCCCGCTTCAATAAGCTGATGTGCCTGCATCGCCTCGGCCAGCGGCAAGGTCTTGCTGACATGCAGCTTTAATTGCCCGCTATGCAGGTAGCCGGCACAACGATCCAGAATGTCTCCCTGGTGAGCCCGGGCCTGAGGGAGGTTTTCCAGCATCGGGGTAAGCATTAACTCAAAGCTGATACCGAGGTTACGCTGGCGGGCAATTCCCCAGTCGACGTCCTTGCCCGGATCGAGCAGGGTCACCAGCTGGCCATAGTGGGCGACGGCCGAGAGACTCCGGTTAAAGACCGCCGGGCCGACCGTGTCGAAGGCCACATCGACGCCCCGCCCTTCGGTCAGTTCCATGACGGCCTCGACCGCATCAGTTTCCCGGTAGTTAATGACCTCGTCGGCGCCCAGTTCCCGCACAAAGGTGGCTTTGTCTTCGTCGCTGACGGTGGTGAGCACCCGGGCGCCCACCAGTTTGGCCAACTGAATGGCCACATGGCCCACCCCGCCGGCACCGGCATGAATCAGGACACTCTGGCCGTTTTGTAAACGGGCGCGATCGTACAGCGCTTCCCAGGCCGTGATCAGAACCAGCGGCCCGGCCGCCGCGGTCGTAAAATCAATCTCGTCCGGTAACGGGCGGGCGATGGTTTCAGGGACGACGGTATATTCGGCGTAGTTACCCGGCTCGCGCCCCAGGCCGCCGTGACAGAACCAGACCCGATCCCCGACCTGGTGACGCTGTACCTGGTCGCCGGTTTCAACCACCACACCGGTACCGTCACAGCCCAGAATCGCCGGTAAGGCCTCCTCGAAGAACACGCCACGCTGGCGCAGTTTGGTATCGACGGGATTGATTCCCGCCCCATGCAATTGCACCTTGATATCGGTGGGCTGTTGCAGTTGCGGTTCGTCCTGCTCCACAACCTGTAATACGGACGGATCACCCGCCCCGGTCATAACGATAGCTTGCATGGTTGTGACTCCCTGTTCGTCGAGATTCATGGTGATTTCGGGATAGATCGGATCGCAATTTGGCCGGGCAAATAGTCGCAGTTGCCGTTGTGATGATCAAGCGGAGATGGCCATAATACACCTGCGACAGGTCGGCATTGGCAAGTGTATGGGTTGACGGAATGGGCCGGCCGATCAGGAGCGAACGAGCACCGGGGCGACGTACGCGCCCTGGGCTCGGCCCGGGGGAAGAGCGGAACCCGGGCGCAAAGCTTGGTCCTGACTGACTTAGTGCTAGAATCAGGGTAACCGGGGAGACAACCGGTCCGCCAATAAGAACAGGAGTCCTGTAATGAACCTCGAAAAGGTAATCTTCGCATTTTTTATTGTGCTTGCCCTGACGATTAACTTCGGCTTTTTCATCGGCGATATCGACAACCCCGTGCACCATAATGTTTACGAGCTGTACGCAGCGCTGGTGATCAGCCTGATTGCCACCGTATTGAAATTTGGCGATCGGACTCATATTGGCGCGGTCCTTCTGGCCACCAGTCTGGTTGCCGATGTGCAGCTGATCATTGCCGCGGTGATCTGGGGGGTGGTTGAACATGTCACTCACACCGGCATGACTCCGCATGTGATGGCGGCCATCGTTTCCCTCTCCGGCGGTGCGCTGCTGGCCAATATTACCTCGGTCGTCCTGTTTGTGATTGAAACGGCGATGATGCGCCGCTGACGGTCGGGTTTGATGAATAATATCCTGTTCGTTTTCCTGCGGCGTCTGCATGTCCCGCTGATCGTACTGATCATCGTTTATGCGATTTCGATCCTCGGGTTCGTGTTAATCCCGGGAGTGGACAATGAAGGTAATCCCTGGCGCATGGATTTTTTCCATGCGTTTTATTTTGTGAGCTATATGGGAACCACCATTGGTTTTGGTGAGATCCCCTACGACTTCACCGGTGCGCAACGCCTGTGGGCAACCTTCAGTATCTATGCCACGGTCATCAGCTGGTTGTATGCCATCGGTTATCTGCTGACGATTATTCAGGACCCGGCTTTTCGCAGCTTGCTGACAGAAAGCACCTTTCGTCGCAACGTGCGGCGGCTCAGCGAACCGTTTTATCTGATCTGCGGTTATGGCGATACCGGCAATTTTCTGGTCCGGGCCCTGAGCGAGGCAGGCATTCGTGCCGTGGTGGTGGAGATCGACCAGAACCGGGTCAATCAACTGGAGCTGGCCGGTTATCGGACCTTCGTCCCGGGTTTGTGCGCCGACGCATCGATTCCCGGGAACCTGGTCAAGGCCGGGCTGCAGCATTACAACTGTGCCGGCGTGGTGGCATTGACCAATGAGGATGCGGTGAATCTCAAGATTGCCATCACCAGCAAACTGCTTAATCCGTCATTACGAACCATCGCCCGTGCGGAAACTCACGATGTCGAGAAAAACATCGCCTCGTTCGGCACGGATCATATTATCAATCCGTTCGACACCTTTGCCGGCCGGCTGGCCCTGGCGCTGCATTCACCGGGCATGTACCTTTTATATGAATGGATGACCAGTGTGCCGCACGAACCCCTGCGCGAGCCGGTTTTTCCGCCCAAGGGTCGCTGGATCCTGTGCGGTTACGGCCGTTTCGGCAAGGCCGTGCATGAGCGGCTCAAGTCCGAGGGGGTAGCCACCACGGTGATCGAGGCGATGCCGGACAAGACCGGCACGCCAAGCGACGGCGTCGTGGTCGGACGGGGAACCGAGGCCGATACCTTGCAGGAGGCCGATATTCAACATGCGGTCGGACTGGTCGCGGGTACCGATGATGATGCCAATAACCTGTCGATTGTAATGACGGCCAGGAGTCTGAATCCCGATCTGTTTACCGTCCTGCGACAGAACAGCCGGGCCAATGACCTGATTTTCAGTGCCGTGCAAAGCGATCTGATTATGCAACGCGGCAGCATCATCGCGCACAAGATCTTCGCCGTTATCACAACCCCCTTGCTGGCGGATTTTCTGCGCCTGGCCCGCCGCAATGATGATGACTGGGCCAATGAGTTGATCAGCCGAATCGGCGGTATCACTGGCGATGAAGCGCCGCACGTCTGGATGCTGACACTGAACGAGGAAAACGCGCCGGCTGTTTACACCATTCTCGAAGCAGATAAACCCCTCAATGTACAGAACCTGACAACCGATCCCCATGATTGCAGCAAACAGCTGCCGCTGATTGTCATGCTGATCAAGCGCGACGGTGACGAGGCCGAGCAGGATATCCTGTTGCCCACTCCCCAGGAGCCGTTGCAGGCCGGCGATCGATTGCTTTTATGTGGTCGTTACGGGACCCAGAACTCGGTCGAGTGGCTGGTGGCCAACCTTAACGTACTGGAATATGTGTTGACCGGAGAGGATCGTCCAGCCGGGCTTATCTGGCGGCACTGGACCCGGCAGCGCGAACAGGCGGATGACGCCTGATTCCGGCCGAAGAACGCGTTTTGTTCGCAACGGGCCTAAAGTATTCCCCTCGCGGTCCGAAAAAATTTAAAGGATAGAAGGATTTAACAAGAATCAGGCAACAGAGGACAGCCATGGAGACTGATGCGCCAATTGACAAGCTGCTGGCCGAGCAGGGAACAGGAATGAAACTGGCGGATCGCATGCGCCGCCTGCGCGATTTGCCTCCCTTGCCGGAGACGATAATCAGGATTCTGGCTCTGCGCCAGCACGAAGAGGTCAACGCCAGGGACCTGATCGACATTGTCGAACAGGACCCGGTGCTCGCGGCGCAACTGATCAGTTATGCCAACTCGGCTTTTTTCTCCCATCGTTCCCCGGTGACCTCTATTGAGGATGCGATTTTGCGGGTCGTCGGCGTGAGCCCGGCGATGGATCTGGCGCTGGGGCTGTCGGTCGGTCGCGTATTACAGATCCCCGCCGAAGGCGTATTGGGTGCACGGCGCCTGTGGCGGCATGCCACCTACAGCGCCGCCCTGATGCAACAACTGGTCGGACAGATGCCGGTGGCAGAACGACCGGATCCCGGCACCGCCTATTTATGCGGACTGTTGCATGATATCGGTCTGTTTGTGCTCGGGTTCCTGTTTCCACAGGAACATCACGCCCTGAGCCAGCTTGTCCAGCAGCACCCCGATGTGGCGCTCAACCGTCTTGAATATAACCTGATGGGCGTCAGTCACGGCGAGCTTGGTCAGATGGCCATGCGCTACTGGGACATGCCAGAGGTGCTGGCCACTGTGGCTCGCCATCACCACAACGCCGATTACCACGGCGAGCATGAAACCCTGATCGGGTTGTTGAATCTGGCGGAATCGTTATTGTCATCCCAGGGCCTGACCGATACCCCCGTGCTTGAGCTGGACGAATCGCTGCTTGAGAGGCTCGGGCTCGAAGAAGAGAATGTGATACTCATCGCCGATGAGGTGATCCAGGCCGGTGACAGTCTGGAACAGCTTGCCAGACAGCTGTGTGCATGATTGTTCTGAGCGCCGGTTATCGTGGGTGAGGAAATGGAATTGCTTCAGGGTATTTAAACAGGCGTTGCGAACACCTGATCACTTTGTTTTTAATCGGCGGACACGCCGTGAATACGTCCTTGTAGGCTCGACGGGACATCCCTGTGGCCGTCGGTCCTTGAGGGCGCGGCAACTGCTCATCTGTTCTGCTAGCAGAACGTCGGTTCAGTAACGCTTGAGCGAGTCGATAATCAGCCGGTTTTGCGGCAGCCGGTGCTCGATAAAAGTCTCTGTCAGGGTCTGGTACTTCTCAGCGGGACCATTCATATACACGTCAAACTCTTCCAGGGAGGGATAGTCAGTCACGATCCGTTGCCCCAGTTGTCGCTGTACCTGTTCGGAGTCGGCTGTCGTCTCATTAACTTCATCCATGAAGAACGGTGTATACAGGAAGTTGTCCAGGGCGTCTTGTAGCGAGCGTATATAGTTGGATAGATAGTGCTCGGCCCGGTTTCTCAACAGCCAGTATAGATGCATGGGCTGGTTGCTTTCCAGCGCGATGCAGTGCTCGATCAGACTTTTGATGGGCGCGATGCCAGTATCGTTGGCGACAAAAATCAAGGGTCGGTTTGAACTTTCATCCAGGGTGAACTCCCCGTGCGGACCGCTTATTAGCATGCTGGAACGGGGTGTCAGCTCCTCGAATACATAATGGGAAAACGGATCATCTTCGGCATAACGAATATGAAACTGCAGATACATGCCGTTGCAGGGGCAACTGGCGATGGATTTGTTACGCGGCGCCAGGTTGTCGATATACAAGGTGATATACTGGCCAGCCAGAAAGCGCAGAGTCTGGCTACGCGGTGTGCGTAACTGCAACACCCGCACGTTATCCGCGACGTTATCAATCTTATATACCTTCGCCTCGATCTCCTGGTGCGGCACATCGGCGACACTGCTCATGGTGCGGCTTTCAATGACCATGTCCGAACCGGGGGTGGCCGAACACATCAAAAACAGACCCTGATCCTTTTCATGCTGACGGAAGCTGTAATCGTGGGGTAGATGACTGCCAATCTCACCATGAATCAGACGGGCCGCGCATTGCCCGCAGCTGCCGTTGTTACAGTTATACGGAACATTCAAGCCGGCACGCAGCGCGGCTTCCAGGATGGTTTCGCCGCTGGCTGCTTCAAATTCCCGGCCGGATGGTTCGATGCATATTCTGGCCACGATAGAGTCAACTCTGTCATTTGAAATCGACTTACAGGATACTATCTTCAGCTTGTCGACTAAACGGGTAATCGAAAGACATTCGGCCCGATAACCCTGATGTTTACAGGCTTGCGTTGTCTGGTCACCGGTAGCAGACTTGATGCAGTAACGGGAGAAAACCATGTTTGCCGCGATGAATAAAACCGCCATACCCGAACCCGAGGAGGCGCTGCCGGGACGCGAGGAGGCCATGCCGGTCCCCGAGGCTCACTATGTCAACGGCCATCCGTTGTTACCGCCTTACCCTGAAGGCATGCAGCTTGCGATGTTCGGGATGGGCTGCTTCTGGGGTGCGGAACGTGGTTTCTGGCAATTGACCGGCGTCTATTCAACGGCGGTCGGTTATGCCGGCGGCTATACGCCCAACCCGACCTACCGGGAAGTCTGCAGCGGCATGACCGGTCACAACGAAGTGGTCCGTGTTGTGTTTGATCCGCACCAGATCAGTTACGCACAGTTACTGCAAAGTTTCTGGGAAAGCCACAATCCCACCCAGGGGATGCGTCAGGGCAACGATATCGGCACCCAGTATCGCTCCGGCATTTATACCTACAGTCCGGAACAACGCGAGCTGGCCGGGCAGAGTCGGGAGCTTTATCAGCAATGCCTGCAGGGGGCGGGCCACCCGGCGATTACTACTGAAATTCGGGACGCGCCGGAATTTTACTTTGCCGAGGATTATCATCAGCAATACCTGGCAAAGAATCCCGGCGGTTATTGCGGGCTGGGGGGCACCGGTGTGCGCTGCCCCGAGCTTTTACACGCCTGAACAGTCTGTTGGCGCCGTGTAGTTTAAAAACCGTGGGCGCGCCTGACGTGACGGCAGTTTTCAATGTGTTCGGAAAGTGCCAGTTCGGCCATATGGCGGGTGCTGAATGGGCCACGATCAATCCCTTCCCGGCAGGTGAAATACCATTGACTGCCGATATTGAAAAAGCGACCGCTACGAAAGGGGACCGGACCGGCTTCCCCAACACGTGGAATGCGGGTTTCGCTCATACCTGTCCTCCAGTCGGTGCTTGCCTTCTATATCTATAGACAAGCGCTGGTGAAAAATCAATCAGGCGGGGTCCCGACCGGACAGGCGGTAGCCGTGTGGCGATAGGGCTATAAAAGCCCCGGTTTTGTTAGCAGTTAACAGGCCTGTTTTGGAATTAACCCTGTACTGTCACGGTCAACTGGCGGTGATGAGCGGCCGTGCGGTGCTCCCACAAATAGATCCCCTGCCAGGTGCCCAGCGCGCAACGGCCCTGGCTGACCGGCAGGGTGAGATCGGTCTGGGTCAAAATCGTGCGCACGTGGGCTGGCATGTCGTCGGGCCCCTCGTCGTCATGTTCGAACATCGGGTCGCCATCCGGTACCACGTTCGCCATGAAGGTTTCCAGATCCCGGCGCACCGCCGGATCGGCGTTTTCGCACAGGATCAACGAGGCGCTGGTGTGATGCACAAACAGATGGCACAGGCCGGTGTCGATGCCGGCCCGCTCGACCACCTCGCGCACGTTCTGGCTGATGTCGTAGGTTCCCCGCCCGCGGGTGGAGATCGAAATCTGTTCCTGTACCAGCATTGTGTCGACCTGTCATGCATATGGGATCACTATTATAAGTGAGCGGGGAAGCGGATTGAACCGCCCGCCAAATGCCGGGTTTGTCACAGTCTGCAAGATTGCGGCCGTTTTTCCGTTATTGTTACCTTGTGGTTCGGCCCCCGGTCGCCTATACCTTAAAGTAGCCTGTTTATTCATTTGTCATTATTGGGGGGAGACGTTATGCACGCAATCCAGATTCATTTTCATGACAGACTCGATACCCGGCGCCTTGATCAGGTGCGTGAGCAACTGATGTCGCTGCCACACGTTAGCAATGTGGAGGTGGAGGCCGGCAAGGATCATGACGTGCTGGTTGAGTTCGAGGGACGGCACAACATACCCATGAGCGTCATGGACGTGTTGCATCATCAGGGTCTGCACCCGGACATTACCGCCTGTTAATCATTCCCCCACGTTCCTTGCCACAAAACGCGCCGCACGGCGCGTTTTTTATTGGTGGTCCGGGCATGAACGGTGGTTTTCCGTAACCGGGATTCATGCTAAAAACATGATGCAGGCGCAACATAATCAATCCCCGTCAGAGCGGCTCTTTGCCTATGTCCGATAACGTCATTGTCTATCACGGCGAACAACTGGCCCGCTACCACTTCGGCGCCGAGCACCCGTTCGGGCCAAAGCGTCACGATGCCTTTGTCGAACGCCTGCATCAATCCGGCCTGGACAGCCAGGTCACCCGCGGCGAGCCGGCCACAGCCGGACGGGAGGCGATCGAACGTTTCCATACCCGTGAGTACGTGGACGTGGTCGAGACGGCTTCGAAGAGCGGTCGCGGCATGCTCGATCCGGATACGCCCGCCGTGCCCGGCATCTACGAGGCAGCCGCCACCGTGGTCGGTACCAATCTGGCGGCACTCGACCAACTGATGGAAGGGAACTATAAACGCGCCTTTGTTCCCATCGCTGGCTTGCATCATGCGTACCGGGATCGCGCCGCCGGCTTTTGCGTCTTCAACGATTGCGGCGTGATTATCGAAACCCTGCGCGAGGTCTATGGCATCAGCCGGGTCGCCTATGTCGATATCGACGCCCATCATGGCGATGGCGTTTTCTACAGCTTCGAATACGATCCGCAGCTGTTCATCGTTGACGTGCACGAGGACGGCCGTTATCTCTATCCCGGTAGCGGTTTCTCGCAGGAGACCGGCAAGGGTGAGGCTGCCGGCACCAAGCTGAATATTCCCATGCCCATGCAGGCTAACGATGAACAGTTTCTCGATATCTGGCCCGAAGCGGAAAATTTTCTGGCACAGAAAAAGCCGGAAGTGATCCTGCTGCAATGCGGCGCCGATAGCCTCAAGGGGGATCCCATCACTCATCTGCACTACAGCGAAGCCACCCACGCCCACGTCACCCGGCGCCTGTGCGAACTGGCCGATCACCACAGCCGGGGCCGCCTGCTGGCTATGGGCGGTGGCGGCTATAATCTGGAGAACCTGGCCACGGCCTGGACGGCCGTGGTCGAAGCGATGATCCATTCGACAGAGGCGTAACATGTCAAAGGTACAACACTGGAGCGAAGCCGAAGACGGCCCCCTTGGTGAGGCGGCGTTGATCGATAAACTCGAACGTCAGGGCTACAGCGTCAATCGTTATGTCTATCCCCCCGGTACCGTCTTCCCGCCGCACACGCATGAGGTGGACAAGATCGATGCCGTGTTGAGCGGCTGTTTCCTGCTGGAGATGGAAGGCGAGCGCATCATCCTCGAACCGGGCGACAGCCTCGCCGTCCCTCGCGGCGTCGTCCATAGCGCCGAAGTGGTCGGCGACGAACCGGTCGTCAGTCTTGATGCTGTGCGTACCAGGTAAAACCATCGGTTTCAAATATGGTGGCAGCCAGCGGTTGGTCACTTTTCGAAATTTCTGGAAATGACGCGGAGACGCAAAGAACGCAAAGTTAATAAAATTCGAGTGGTGAGAGGGAAGGTACTAACCTCGTTTAACTGTATTTACTGGAGTACATTATTGGATAATAAATATCTTTGCGTCCTCCGCGCCTTGGCGTTCTTTGCGTTATTTACAGTGACCCTGAAAAGTGGGCGCTTTTTACCAAGGGTAACGCACGGACTGTGAAGATGTTAAGAAGAAAAAATTCCTATCGTCCCTCGTAACTCGTCCCCTGGCACTGCGCCCGGAGGGCGCGCATGGTATAATTTAAAATCCAACATTCACAATTCAACATTGCTCTGAAAATTATGGCTGATCTGTTTAGTATTACCGCGCCGCTGATGATTCGCACGCCCGAAGGCGAAGAGAAGGTCATCGCTCACCACTTCCCGCACCCGAAGGGATTACTTTACTTCGATCTCTACTGGCATGAGGGTCAGCCCTGGAAAGAGACTCATATCATCGAAGGTGAGATCACAGGTGACGGCCCATGGAAAATTGGCGGCCATGTCATCAATCTGCTGGGCTGTCAGGGCACCAATCCTGAACTGGCTATGCAATTCGAACAGTGGCAGACCTATATACAACGCGCTGATGTGGATTATCCCCCCGATCCATTAATCGCCGCGATAGCCAGAAAAATGGGCGCCAATATCGAATAGATCCTTCTTGTTATGCCGGCGCACACCGGCATTCAGACATTCCTTGCGCAACATGTCTGTAGAATTGAGGGAGATAAAACCTGCTCATAGCAAAAGGCCGATTTAAACAGTTTATCGAATCGCCGATAAATTCCTTTGCCAGGTTAGTCAGAGCTTGCTTAAAAGGTTTCTCCATCCCCGGGACTCGTTTTCGGGAGTGAATAAGGGTTGTTTGGCAATACAGGCCTGCTCGAGCTCTTTGTAGAAGGTGCTGTCGGTTTCTGCCTTCTGCAGACGATCCGCCAGGGCCTGCTCGTTTTCTACCGGATAATAGCCGGGGTAGTCTTCTCCCAGCAGTCCGATGGATCCTTCTATGTCCGAGGCAATCACCGGGACACCGGCCACAACAGCTTCGGATATGACATTGGCCCCTCCCTCCATGCGCGAGGGTAAGACCAGCAGGTTGGTTCGCTGGTACACCTGTCTGATTCGATGGTGGGCGATCTCGTCATGCCAGGTGTAGCGGGGATTGGTCTGCATTTCCGCGCGCGCCTGTTCCGCCCACTCGTCACTGTGTGCTTTGCCGTACTGATGCACTTTGATACGACTGCTGGCCGGCAGGTGGCGGGCGGCGAGTGCCGGTCTCAGGGGGTCCTTTTCCTCGCGCAAATGCCCCATTACCGAAACGTGGAAATAACGCTTGTATGGCTGGCGTTTCGTAATAGGCGTTGCCGACTGGTAAATGACGTGCATCTTATCCCGCATATCCGGCGGCAGTGTATTGCCGATGAGATTGTGCAGCCCGACCAGATGGCTGGCCAACCGGATTGATTGCAGGGTGGTATCGGGGTGTGTATGTATAAAACGGTAGGCATCGGTACCGGTGATGGCAACAATAAGGGGACGCCAGGGGAAAGCCTCGGCGAATTGCTGAATGGGTGTGGCGCTGCGCCAGGCATGTAACGCGATCATGAGATCCGCGTCCTGTCCGCTGAAGTCGGTGGTGATCTCCACCCGATGGCCGAGCGAAGTCAGGATCGCCGCCCAGCGGGCGGCTGTAGCCCGGTTGCCGGCCCGTGATTTCGGTGGTGCGGGTGTGACCAGAATGATACGCATGATCGATTAAATTAATCCGGTAAAAAAATTATTGTTTTCAGATCCGCCTGTTGTCTTTGAAAGAACGTTGCGGGTCCGGCTCCACAACTTTATACTGATTTTATCGTACAAAAATCTTGTTTTTCATAGATTTGCTTGCTGGGAAGAATAGAATAACCTGAGTAGCTAAAGCATGTATAAACTTAATCCGGATCAAATTGCAAAGCAAATCGATGATGCGCACCAGCGTAGTATGGCGCTTGTTAACGATCTGTCACCGGAACAATTAATGGGCCCCAGGCTGGCCACCGTTAACCCGTTACGCTGGGAGATCGGCCACGCGGCGTATTTTTACGAGTACTGGGTGTTGCGGCAGCATCTGCAGAGGTCCCCGATCCGTGAGGATGTCGATCGGCTGTATGACTCGATCTCGATCGCTCATGACGATCGCTGGGATCTGCCGTTGCCGACTATGCCGCAGACACTGGAATATATCCAGACGGTTAAAGAACAGGTAAAAGCCTGTCTGGCGAATGGCGATGATACCCAAAGGGATTACCTCGCGCAATACGCGGTCTTTCATCACGACATGCACAATGAGGCCTATACCTATACCCGCCAGACACTGGACTATCCCGAACCCGGCATTGGCAAGCCGGGATACAGCATACTGAATGCCGGTGTCCTTGAAGGTGATGCAAAGATTCCCGGCGGTGAGTTTATGCTGGGAGCAAGGCCGACGGATGGTTTTGTGTTCGATAATGAAAAATGGGCACATCCTGTCGAACTCGAACCGTTTGAAATTGCCATGGCAGCGGTGAGTAACGGCGATTATCTGCGCTTTGTCGAAGCCGACGGTTACAACAGGCGTGAGTACTGGGATGAGGAAGGCTGGGAATGGCGTAACAAGGCCCGGCTCGAACATCCCGTATACTGGCGTCTTGATGCTGATGGCTGGAAGATAAAGCAATTCGATCAGTGGCAGCCGATGCCGATGAATGCCGCGTTGGTCCACGTATGCTGGCATGAAGCACAGGCCTATTGTCGCTGGGCCGGCAGGCGCCTGCCGACGGAAGCCGAGTGGGAAGCTGCAGCGAGTGCCGAGCCCTCAGTAGATGGCAGTACTTTATCGCCGGTCAAGCGTTATTTGCCCTGGGGCGATACTCCGCCGCGTCCGGATCAGGCCAATCTGGATGGATACGCGCTGGGCACGGTAGATGTCGGGGCGTATGCCGCGGGCGACAGTGCATTCGGTTGTCGGCAAATGATCGGCAACGTCTGGGAGTGGACCCAGGACACGTTTCAGCCCTTTCCCGGTTTTGAGCCTGATATGTACCGGGATTACTCCCAGCCATTGTTCGGGATAACCAGAGTGCTGCGCGGTGGGGCCTGGCCCACCCGCGGGAGAATGATTCGCAATACCTGGCGGACCTACTATGGTCCTGATCGCAATGATGTTTTCGCCGGTTTTCGTACCTGCGCCGAACGTTGACAGACCTGTTGAGTTGTTATGCATAAGACGGACGCCCCTGTTGTTAAAGATCTAGTCCTCATTGGCGGGGGGCATTCTCATGTTTCGGTTTTAAGACGGCTCGGCATGCAGCCGGTCCCGGGGTTGCGTATTACCCTGGTGACCCGGGATGTTCATACCCCTTATTCAGGTATGCTGCCTGGCTTTATTGCCGGTCATTATGACTACGACGAGTGTCATATCGATCTGGGGCCGCTGGCCCGATTTGCGGGGGCGCGTCTCTATCACGCCGAAGTCGAGTCCCTGGATCTGGATAATAAAATAGTGCACGCCTCCGGGCGCCCACCGATCGCGTATGACATTTTGTCTATCAACACCGGCTCACGGCCGTCCAGCATCGATATACCGGGTGTGGATGAATACGCATTGCCCGTTAAGCCCATCGATGTTTTCCTGAATAAATGGGATCAGTTGATCGAGCAGGTCCGTGTCAGCAAGGGTCCGTTTCGCATCGTGGTCGTCGGTGGCGGGGCCGGTGGCGTGGAGCTGGCGTTATCGACGCAACTGCGGTTGCAAACAATACTTAAAGCGGCCGGGAAGGATCCCGATAACTTGGATTACACGATTATAAGTGCCAGCGATAGTATCATGCACATGCATAATGCCGGGGTGCAAAAACGTTTCGAGCGCATACTCGCGCAGCGTAATATTACGATAAAAACCGCAGCTAAGGTTACTGAAGTTAAAGCGAACAAGGTTTGTACCGCCGACGGCCAGGCCTATGATGCGGATGCCATACTCTGGGTGACTACGGCGTCAGCGCCGGACTGGCCGGCCAAAGCGGGTCTTGCGGCGGATGAGACGGGTTTTATCAAGGTGGATGAGCACCTGCAATCCCTGTCTCACGAGCATGTGTTTGCAGCAGGGGATGTTGCCTCATTGACGGATTCCCGTCCCAAGTCCGGCGTATTTGCTGTTCGTCAGGGGCCCATACTCGCGCGCAATCTCACGGCTGTCGCCACGGGCAGGCGTTTGCGTCGTTACCAGCCACAAAAGAATTTCCTGGGACTGATCAGCACCGGTGATAAATACGCGGTAGCATCGCGCGGTAACTGGTCTTATGAATCGGCCTGGTTGTGGCGTGTCAAGGACTGGATCGATCGTCGCTTCATGCAAAAGTATAACGAGCTGCCCGAGATGGACGAGGAAAACAGTCCCGAGCTGGCTGCCGGCATTGCCGATGCGGCGGCGATAAAGGAACTGTCCACTCTCGCCATGCGTTGTGGCGGTTGCGGTGCCAAGGTGGGTGCCACGGTGCTGTCCCGGGTTATGCAACGTCTGCCCAACACACAACGCGACGATGTATTGATTGGCCGGGACTCTCCCGATGACTGCGCCATGTTGACCATGCCGAAAGACAGGGTCATGGTACAGAGTGTTGATTATTTTCGTGCCTTTATCGATGACAGCTACACGTTTGGCGCCATTGCTGCCAACCATGCTCTGGGCGATGTTTTTGCCATGGGTGCCGAACCGCAATCGGCCCTGGCGATTGCCACTGTACCTTACGGTCGTGAGCGTATTGTGGAAGAGACCCTGTATGATGTACTGGCTGGTGCCATACATATTCTTGAACCTTCCGGCGCGGTGCTGGCGGGAGGACACTCCAGCGAAGGTGCGGAACTGGCCTTTGGACTGACTGTCAACGGCCTGATTGATCCCGATAAAGCCTTGCGCAAGCAGGGTTTACAGCCGGGTGATGCCCTGGTGTTGACCAAACCCATCGGCACTGGAACGCTGTTAGCCGCAGAGATGCGTGCTAAAGCCAGGGGACGCTGGATCGATGCAGCCATCCAGTCGATGCTGGTCTCCAGTCAACAGGCCGCGGAGTGTTTACAGCGATACGGGGCAACTTCGTGTACCGACCTCACCGGTTTCGGTCTTGTCGGTCATTTGATCGAGATGACCAGAGCATCGGACGTTGATGCGACCCTGTATATGGATGCATTACCTGTACTGGATGGAGCCTTGCAAACTGTTGATGCGGGTATCCTGTCTTCCCTTCAGCCGCAAAACCTGCGGCTGCGACGTGCCATTGATGATGTGGAACGGGTTTCACGGCATCCGGCATATCCTCTGTTATTCGATCCGCAAACTGCCGGAGGCCTGCTCGCCGGAATCCCTCAGGATCAGGTGAGTGCATGCATTAACGAGTTGCATCAGCTGGGCTATCAGACGGCGGTCACTATCGGAAAAGTTGAACCACGTTCGGACAGGGAAGCCTCAATTCGCATCGAGTAACATAAGGATTGTAGGAACCTTGGAAAAAATGCGACTCAGGGATTACATTTGACGACGACAGTGGTAAACGAAAGACGAGAGAAGGGGTTAAATAGTCGTCCCCATGTTTCCATTTCCCGGGCTTGTTGATGAAGTTTGTCTGTTACACCGACTGGGTTCAACTACCCGAAAGTGCCAATGAGCTCTTCGCGCAGGGAGCGAAAGACAGCGTGTTTCTCTCGCGAGCGTGGTTTGAGAATCTGACTGCTGCCGGACTTGATGAAAAACAGTCTCTGGCACTGGCCTGTGTGGAGGCCGAGGGCAAAGTGCTGGCAATTCTGCCTCTTGCGAAGTGTACTGGAAATACCGGTTACGCCCTCAAACACCGCTATACGCCCGTTTATAGTCTGCTGCTTGCGGACGACGATCAACCCGGGACGCTCGATTGTCTGGTGGAGGGCCTGAGCCGACTGCCGGTTCATTCACTGCTACTGGAGCCCGTCTCTAATGATGACAACAGAATAGAAGGTTTTCAACGGGGCATGGAAGCGACCGGTTTTCGCTGTAATCGCAATTTCCGGCTGTATAACTGGATTTATCGCGTGCAGGGACAATCCTATGCGGAGTACATGGTCTCTCGCCCGGCCCGGCTACGCAATACCATCGCCCGCAAGAAGCGTAAACTCGAACGTGAGCACGGTTACGAAATTCGTCTTTTCACCGGGGGCGACGTGCCGCAGGCCATGTCCGATTACTATGCGCCCTACAGCGCCAGCTGGAAGGCGAACGAGCAATATGTCGACTTTCTGAATGGGATTGTGGCGGGCTTTTCTCGGCCGGGTTGGACACGACTCGCGGTGCTTTATGTTCAGGGGCAATCCATTGCCGCGCAGCTGTGGTTTGTCGTGCACGGCAAGGCGAATATCTTCAGACTGGCGTATGATGAAGCCTGGAAGGCCTATTCGCCGGGCTCGATACTGACCAGTTTCCTGATGGAATATGTGATCGATGTTGACGGGGTTGAGGAGATCGATTTCCTGACAGGAAACGACGCCTACAAGCAGGACTGGATGTCTGAACGCCGGGAGCTTTTCGCGTTGAGTTGCGTCAAAAGCGTAAAAGCGACAGGCCGGTATGAACAGTTTGTCGATTCGCTGAAGAAAATTCTGAAAGGATCATAACACTATTCCAGTATCCCGTTACTGAGAGGCTAAATACAAGTTCCCATTACCCGATCATCAGACGTCGGATGGAACAAGCACAGTAGTTCCACCTGAACCGGAAAAACCTGGATCCGTCACGTTGCTCCTTGATCCAGGCTGCTCAGTAAATGAACTGGTATTCGGAGCGTTTATTGACCCTTGCCGTATCGGGTCTGCCTGCCCGAATCGCTTTTACTCGCCCCTCGCCACTCGGCCGAAGGACCTAAACGATAGGCAGGACATAATGTAGCGTGGTCCGGCAAGCTTTGAGAGGCCCAATACCCCTTCGCTATATCGGGCTTGCCCAAACAAGGAACCGGTGACAAACGAGAACGGTTTGCATTATCATCACTCACCGCCCTTTTTTCTTTGAGTAATTATACTTCCATGACTATGAAGCTTATACAAAAACACTTCTTCAAAGGCACCAGAGAGTTTGAGATAGCCAATGATGTGATTAATGTGCGGATAAAAACGCCATTTAAAGAAGAAAAAATCACGCTGGGACTGGCTGTTCTCGGTCCTGATCCCGTTATTAATAAACCCTATGTCGAGTTTTATAGTCGTGCCGAATCCGAGCCATTGCTGTCGCTATTTATGGATAAACCCGACGCAGACGAATTTAACGCCTTTATCGTGGCGCTGCAGCAACGAATACTGGAAGCTTCCAGTGGGTTTTCGGGTTTCGATGCGGATTCTTACCCCGCAGGGGTCGCCGGAAATGTTTTTGACGAGCCGCCGGAATTCGATGAGTCCGACAAGAAACGGTTCGAAAACATCAGGCAATCGATCAACCCCGCCAAGCTTGAAAATGCCATCCAGATGCTGGAGCAGTATGTCGATGATGAGGATATTAAACCGTTACTCTCAGCCCTGAAAGCACTTAAAGACGACCCGCAAAATGAGTCATATATGGAGCAAGTCGTAAAGGCGTTCAATGAGCTGGGAATTGTGCAGGGCGCAGTGTTAACGTACGCGCCTTATATCAGCGTATTGCTTATGGACGATCCTTATGGAGATTAGTAACGGTTTTTGAATGGTAGGCCGGATATCGCATAGCGGTGTCCGGCAATCCGAAAGATGCCCGCAGTGTGCTCTGTCGGACCTGCGCGAAATGCCTTAACTCGTCCCTCGTCCCGGCGCCCGAAGGGCGAATTGATAAATCTCAACTGTCACATTTTTTATTGCTTTTGATGAACGTGTGAGGGTTGTAACCAGCCCATCTCATCCTCACAGCATCTTCTATACTCATACTGATACGCTGCAGGACAGGTAGCCGTATAATATGGAAGGTTATAGTCATCTGGCTGTACCGTGATAAACGGAGTAACACCGGTCAGCTTACAGGTCAGCGATATAAAACGTAAAAGGAGATGCACATGTTTCTGGAGAAAATCAAATCCCCCGGGTTGGCCCATCTGTCGTATGTCATCGGCGCCGACGGCCAGGCAGCCGTGATTGATCCGCGTCGTGATGTCGAAGTCTATGAAGAGATTGCCGCGGCGAATAACACCCGCGTCACCTGTATATTTGAAACCCATCGCAACGAGGATCTGATTTCCGGGGCCGGTCTGCTGGCCGAGCGTACCGGGGCGAGGGTTTATCACGGTCCTAACGCCGCCGGCGAGGTGCGTTACGCTGAAACCGCTCGCGATGGCAAGCAAGTACAACTGGGCGATCTGCGCCTGAAGGTGATGGAAACGCCGGGTCATACCGATGACAGTATCTCCATTGCAGTTTATGACGATGCCAGTGGAGATGATGCGGTCGCTGTGTTTACCGGCGATGCGCTGTTCATTGGCGATGTCGGGCGGACCGACTTTTACCCGAAGCGGGCCGAAGAGGTTGCCGGTCTGCTGTACGACAGTCTGCAACGGATTCTGGCTCTGGGCGATCAGGCGATCGTGCTACCGGCCCACGGCGCCGGGTCGGTTTGCGGCAGCGGCATGGCGGATCGCGAGTTCTCCACGCTGGGCCACGAACGACTGAACAATCCCCGCCTGCAAATCGCTGATCGTGACGGGTTTATCAAGGTGAAGGTGGCCGAGCATCACTATCAGCCGCCGTACTTCCGATTCATGGAGGAACTGAACCTGAGCGGCACCGAGCCCATGCATCCGGAACCGGCTGCGCTGGGCGTCGAAGATATCAAGGGCTTTGGCGATCAGATAGTCCGGGTCGACGTACGCAGCGCCGAAGCCTATGCTTCGGCTCATCTGCCGGGCTCCCTGTGCGTGCCGGAGGATATGATCCCGGCGTTTGCCGGCTGGTTGATCAAGCCGGAACAGCGACTGGTCCTGATTGCCGAGAATGCCGATCAGGCCTGGCAGGCTGCCCGTCATCTCGGACGCATCGGCTTTGATCGGGTCGAGGGTTATCTGCCCGGCATCATGGACTGGGTGACCGCTGGCGAGCCGTTTGGCTCCATGGACTTTGTGGATACGGCCACTGTCGAACAGCGGCTAAATAAGAAGCCTGTGGACTGGCAGTTACTGGATGTCCGCGGTCTTGAGGAAGTCGAGGAGCAGCGCATGCCAGAGGCCGTGCATGTCTATGTCGGCGAACTGCCCGATAAACTCAAAGAGCTGGACAGCAGCAAGGCCTGTACTGTCATGTGCGGCAGCGGCCAGCGCGCGGCTATCGCGGCCAGTGTGCTGGAGCGCGGCGGGTACAAAAATGTGGATGTGTATCTCGGCTCTATGGCAGCATGGCAGCAACAGAAAAGTGCGGCATAAGCCCTGGCTGCGCGGATGATTGATATTGCCGTTTTTTCCGATCCTCTGCATATATTATGCAGAGGATGCGGAATTGCAAAAACCAACCCCGCGTCGGCGAATACGTCTGTGAAGCAGTAATCCTGCTATATTAAGATTTATCAATAAAAAACCGAGATGATTTTAAAGTTACCTTGGTATGTTACATACATATAAATAAAGGACGATCAAATGACAAAAAAAATCTATGCTTTTTTGATTGGCGCCATTGTTGGGGCGGCAATCCTTGCCATAGCCGCTTATCAGCTATTGCCTGGAATGATGATTATGGAAGACAAAAGCCAGTACGGTTTTGAGCAGACTATAGAAGAGATTGAGCGTAGTGCTAAAGAAAATAACTGGAAAACCCCGGCCGTACATCATCTGCACAAGGCTGTTGCCGGTGCCGGCTACAATGTTTTGCCCGCGGCCGTGATCGAGCTGTGTCAACCCAAGCATGCCGGGAAGATTCTGGCCAACCCGGATAATCGTGTTGTGACTTCATTGATGCCTTGCCGTGTTGCGGTATATGAAATGCCAAACGGGGATGTCATTATCTCGAGGATGAATAGTGGGTTAGTGGCGAGTGTCTTTGGCGGACAGATTGCCAAAGTCATGAAAACCGCCAGTCGTGAGACCGAAGCGTTGCTTGCTGATAGCATCCAATAATTCTTTCCCTGTTGGGCTAAGCGCATTGAACGGTTTTTCAGTGTGGCACAGTCACGAAGGGCTGGTTTCCGATGACGCTTCGTGATACAGGGCTTATGATCCTGGAAAGAACAGAACCTGTTCCATGGATCGAATGAGCGCCTCTGGCGCGACAGGCCTTGCAGCCGGCAAGGTTTGTCCCGGCGCAGCGGCTCCTATAGCGTTGTGAAGGGTAGGCAGTCAGGCCGGACATAGCAAAGTAGTGTTCGGTAATTTGCAGGGTGCCCGGTGTCGCTTTGTTATATCGGGCCTGCAGGCTACTGGAATGGCTTTTACTTGTCTCTATTTGTTTTTGATGCCATCTCCTGAATTATTCGATCTACATCCAGGAACTTCATCAGCTCGTGCTTTTTGTCCATGGTGTCCTGATAACCGAGGTCAATTAGCCTGCGGGTATAGGCGCGCTCGAACAGAAGATAGCTGACCAGATCCGAACCGTCCGAACGATAGGCGCCGATACCACGCAGCAGCAGGCGCATGCTGCGCGGAAGCTGGTCGATATATTCCTCGGCCAGATCGCCGATGTCCTGGCTGGGAGAAATCACCAGGGTGTCGACATGACGCAGGGGGAAGCCGCGCTTGTCACGTTGCTTTTGCGGGATCAAGTCCACGGTGTCGTTAATCCGTTCCAGCCGTTCGATATCGGCATCCAGCGAATCGAGAAAGATGCTGTCCAGGACATGCCCGGCGATCTGGCCAATGGTGGGTGCACGGCTCTCGCGGGTACGTTGCGGTTCCTGATTCTCCATGTGGTTGCCGATGATCATCACCTTGTCGGCACCCAGATGCAGGGCGGGACTGATCGGCGCCATCTGGCGCATGGAGCCGTCGCCGAAATATTCCCGGTTGATTTTCTGTGGGGGAAACACAAACGGAATAGCCGAGGAGGCCATCAGGTGATCAACATTGATCTCGGTGCGCACGCCGATACGCCGGAAACGGTTCCAGGATTCGAGTTCGGGCTGACCATGGAAAAAGGATACCGACTGGTGCGAGGTATAGCCCGACGCGGTGACACTCAGCGCGTGCAGATAGCCCTTGTCGATGGAGTGCTGGATATCTTGTGTGCGAATGTATTGTTCGAGCAGATGCTGCAGGGGCGAGCGGTCCAGCAGGGAGAGGGCCCGGCTGTGGTGGCTCATGCCCAGCGACATCAGGGCCATTAACCAGTTGAAACTGGTGCGCAGGATGCCCAGGGCATCGGTGCGAAAGACCTGTTCGGCATGAAAGTTGGACCAGATGATCGCGATGCGCTGTACCGACTTGCGAAAGTCGTAGGCATGGGTGGCCAGGGCACAGGCATTGATGGCGCCGGCCGATGTGCCGCAAAGAATCTGGAACGGACTGCTGGCCCGGCGGGGGAGAATGTCGGCGACGGCCTTCAGTACGCCGACCTGATAGGCGGCACGGGCGCCGCCACCGGTCATGATTAAACCGGTTTTCGGCTTATCGGGTTGCATGGGTGCTGCCTGTCGGGTTATCGCTGTTATACAATCAGGCTCTCCTGCTCACGCTTCTGTAGAATAGTCAGAGATTCGTATGCAACCAACCAGTTCGTTTGTTATTTGCTCAACCATTATTTCGGGAGCGGTCTATCGCGCCGGTATGTTATGAACAGTATGTTGTATCGCCAGAGTCTGGTTCTGGGCAGTCTGTTTATTATCCTCTCTGAATTCATGTTCGCTTCAATGGGCGCGGCGGTCAAGGCCGTCTCCGTCGACATGCCCAACGAAATGATCGTCTTCATGCGCAATCTGATCGGCGCGCTGGTGCTGTTGCCGTTGCTGTGGCGTTACGGCTGGCGCCATTTGCAAACCCGCGTCTGGTATTTGCACGTGATGCGCGCCGGCTTCGGCGTGGCCGCCATGTACTGTTTTTTCTACGCTCTGGCCAATATGCCGCTGGCCAGCGGCATGCTGCTGAAAATGACCTCGCCACTGTTCATCCCGCTGGTGGCGATTGCCTGGCTGGGCGAGGGGATCACCCGGCGTGCCTTGCTGGCCGTGGTGTTCGGTTTTATCGGTGTCATTCTGGTGTTACAGCCGCAGAGCGGGTTCCAGGTGGTGGCGTTGATCGGGCTGCTGGGTGGTGCACTGGCGGCGGTGGCCAAGGTAACTGTGCGGCGCCTGGGGCGCAGTGAACCCACTACCCGTATTGTGTTTTATTTCGCCCTGGCTGCTACCCTGGTGTCGGCCGTGCCGTTGAGCTGGAGCTGGCAAACGCCGGATCCCGACAGCTGGTTATTACTGCTGTTGATTGGCATAGTGGGCACTCTGGGGCAGCTGCTGCTGACCCGGGGTTACAGTATCGCCCCGCCCTCGCAGGTGGGCGCCTTTACCTATACCTCGGTAGTGTTTGCAGCACTGTTTGGCTATCTGTTCTGGGACGAGATGGTCGATTACTTGTTTGTGATCGGGGCGCTGATCATTGCGGGGGCCGGCATGCTGGTCTTGCAGGAACGCCAGAATGTGAGTCTGAACAGGGCCCGTTTTGATAACGAGCCACTGTGATCCGGGTCATCGGACAATTTGCAGGAGAAACATTATGACGGACAGGCAATTGTGGTTGTTACGCCATGCCAGGGCAGAGGCAGGTGACAGTATGATGGAGGATGCGGATCGTCCGCTGAGTCACGCGGGTCGGCATCAGGCTGACCGATTGGGCGAGTGGATGTACGAACAGGGTTTTCGGCCCGGGCTGATTGTCAGCTCTCCGGCCGTGCGGGCCCGGCAGACCACCGAGCTGGCTTGTGAGCGGCTGGAGTTCGATCTGAATCACGTCCATTACGATCCCGGGCTATATCTGGCCTCACGGGGCGATCTGCTGCGGATTATTCAAGATATGAGAGTGCCCCACGGGCCGCTCATGCTGGTCGGGCACAACCCCGGGCTGGAGGAACTGCTGATCTGGTTATGCGGTGAACCGCTGCCCCGCACGGACAAAGACAAACTGTTGACCACGGCCAACCTGGCCCGGGTAGAGATTGGGGATAGCGGTGCCCTCAGTGAGGGTGGCGGCCAATTGATCGATCTGACCCGGGCTGATGAACTGACGTGAGATGGGTCAATCGGAGCGGGTCTGCGAGTTATGTGGTCGGCGGGAGAGTGGTCTGACCAAACATCATTTGATCCCGCGTACCCGCCATCGCAACAAACGGGTGAAAAAACTGTTCAGTCGTGATGAGATGACCGGCCGGGTGCTGTGGCTGTGCCGCCCCTGCCATCATCACATTCATCGGGTGCTGGATGAAAAACAGCTGGCCCTGGAATACAACACACGTGACAGGTTACTCGCCCATCCCGAAATCAAACAGTTCGTTGACTGGCTGGCCGACAAACCCGCTGGTTTCAAACCGCGCTCATCCCGTTAGCTTCAATTACACAGCAGAAGGTATCAATGCCATGAGCTTTGCGACGGCACAGCAGTACCACTGAATTCATCGAAGCTACTGAAATTGATCACTCGTCCTGTCTTTTTCGATGTTGTTCGGTGCTTAACATTTGCCCGGCATCACCTTACGAGTTAGCTAAAGACCTTTTTGAACTGGGTGTATGGCGTTGGTATTTCGGCCCGCACCTGCTAAAACTAACTCAGGACATGTCGTTACAGACAGGTAAGCGTCAGCCACGCAGGGATACCCGCAGGACAGGCGGGGAAGGAATGATCAGCGGTCGCGCGTGGCGGGTCCACGACGGGAGGGGTGATGAATTCAACCGAGTTGAGGTGTGGGTCGGGCCTGGAACCGGCCGAACCGCTGTATGCCCGGGTGCCGATCCGGGATGAAACCGGGCAATATCTCAGCGACTTTATGATGATCATCCCCGGCTTGCGCAAGCGAACCGTCGATATCCGTCGGGAGATCATCAGCCGTATCGATCATGTACTGCAGCTCTATCAACGCACTGTGGTCTTTGCCGATTTGAACCTGAAAACCAACGTTCTGTGGGTCTCGGTCAAACCGGTGCCGGGAATTTGCCTGGAATTACCTGCTGTGATTAAGATTCATGTTCCCGAAGCCCTGTTAGTCAGCCATCGCGTACCGGGCTGAGGTGTTAACAATTTGTTGAATGAGTAACCCTGCATTTGTCAGGGCAGGGGGCTGGCCGTCATAATAGCGGACAAACTGATAATCAATGGAGAAGGTAATGGCAGAAGCCCTGAATGCTGAAGCACTCGACACCCTGTTTCTCAAGGCACGCAGCCATAACGGCTGGCAGGACCGCCCGGTCAGCGATGAACTGTTACAGCAGTTATACGATCTGATGAAATGGGGGCCGACCGGCGCCAACTCCTGTCCCGCCCGTTTTGTGTTCGTCAAATCCGATGATGCCAAGGCCCGGATGAAACCGGCGCTGGCCGAAGGTAATGTGGAAAAATCGATGACAGCCCCGGTAGTGGCCATTATCGGTATGGACCTGGAATTTTACGAGAAGCTGCCCAAGCTCTTTCCGCATACCGATGCCAAATCCTGGTTCGAGGGCAAACCCGAAAAGATTCAGGACAGCGCGCATCGGGATGCCTCGCTGCAGGGCGCTTACCTGATGCTGGCGGCGCGCAGCCTGGGACTCGATTGCGGGCCGATGTCAGGTTTCGATAATGCCAAAATGGACGAAGCGTTTTTCCCCGATGGCAAGATCAAATCCGTCTTTATCTGTGCCATGGGCTATGGCGATGAATCGAAACTGTATCCGCGTGGGCCGCGGCTCGATTTTGACGAAGCCTGTTCTATCGAATAAAACACTGTTCCTTCGATGTAATAAAAAACGGCCACCCCGGGTGGCCGTTTTTTGTAACCTTCATAAATTATTCAATGTGATGGCCGGGGCTCCTGCCTGTAGCGAACAATGCCGCAGCGACGCAAATAAATCTTCAGAGCCTGTTCCACTTCACGGAAGGTCGCGTATGGTCCGAAGGTGATGCGCTCGCGTGTGTGAAAGAACCATTGCTGGCCGTTGAAATAAAAGCGGCGACTGCGTGGTGGAATCAGCCCGTTTTCGCGATTTCGGTGCGGGCCATTATAGTCGCGCTCGGGTTTTGTGCTATGACTATCAGGTTCACCAGCTTGCATCTTCGCTATCCTGATCCTTCGGCAGGAGTTCTCCCGCCATGGCCTTGTGAACAAATGCCTCCGCCTCCTGTTTATCGATAAACGGTCCGCCGAGCCCTTCCCGGGCCAGGGCATACCAGCCCTGGCCCATGACATGAAAATAACGATCGTTATTGACACGATCATGTCGGCCGGAACGCGGTATTCCTCCTCCCAGGGTTCTGACAAATCCCATTTGTGTGCCTCTTCTATTATCCACAAACGCGATTCAGGATAGGCGGGTGGGGGCCCGGTGTCTGTCAGACCAGGCTGAAAGTCATGTAGGCCTGGGCGGACTAAACCTGTAGGAAAAGCCTGACAAATTGTCAGTCATGGCTGATCGACAGCCTGTGTGGCCGTCCGCAGCGGGTGAGGTGATTATTTGCCCTTGATATAGCGTGCGTCGTCGAAGGTCTCGATCCATTCGGGGCGCATGACAACCAGAATGCTGGTGAACATCCCGGTGATAAAGGCCTCGGGAAACATCATCAGTGGCAGATAGGGAAAGTAATCATAGGCCAGCTGGCCGGGACTGTAGGCGCCGGCGATCAACAGCAGGGCAGCGGCCAGACTGGCGGCGCCGGCCATGGCCAGGGCCGCCCCGAAAAAGCCGTTGATGAAAATATAGATGAAGACATGGTGGGGCAGCCTGGATTCGGCCAGGCGCAGAATCGTTGTACTGATCAGAATCGGGGTCAGGCCCATCACCAGTACATTGAGCGGATAGGTTTGCCAGTCGCTGCTGCCGTTATATATGAGCCCCAGCAATACCAGGCTGATCACGATCAGGGCCCGTTGCCAGCCGAACATGAGAGTCATCAGGGTGGCGCCGAGATAATGGTATTCCAGGCCCGGCAGTCGGGTAGTGGTGATCTGCCACAGCAGGATCAGGGCGACAGCGCTGCCGAGAAAAACATGGGCCTTGTGTGGCTGCTGCAGATACTCGCGCCAGTGGACCTGGCGAATGGCAATCAGCAGAATCACGGCGTAGAGGATCCCGGCAAGCCATAACCAGCTTTGCGGTACCATGTCGGCCGGGTAATTCACCAGTCAAACTCCACGATCTGGCCATTGTCGAAATGTAACCGGATCATTGTCTGATCATCCTGCTGGTTGAGCAGGGCGCTGAGCGCGCGCAGGGTCTCTTCATGCACTACCAGCAGCACGATTGTTTCGGGTTGTTCCTGCAGCCAGCCAAGAAACCGGCCGATACGTTGTTTGTGTTCGAGCAACGATTCCCCGCCGGGTGGCCGGGTATTCAGCGGATCGCTGCCGATGGCGGCAAAATAGTCGGCTACCGGATGGCCGTCAAAACCCGAGCGAATATCGTTGAGATCGGGGTGGGTGCTGATCGGGACCCGATGATATTGGTTGATGATTTCAGCACTCTGGCGGGTACGGGGCAGTTCGGAGGTAATGATATGCTGCAGTGGCACGTCACGCAGTTTTTCGGCGGCGACCTCGATCTGGGCCACCCCGGTGTCGGTCAGATGCACATCGCGGCCCGGGTCATCATTACACAGACCGAGATCATTGAAATTGGTGCGACCATGGCGCATGGCGTACAGGGGCATGAGATTCACCGTGGCAACGACATTGGCGCGTATAATAACATAGCCGCATCGGCTCACGGCAGTGAGCAGCAAACCGGTAAGTCAATGAGGAGATTCCTTGATCAAGCCCAATACCCTGATTGTTCGACCCGACGGCCCCCTGCAATTCGAAGGCGAGATGACGCTCGAGGATGGCGAAGGGAATCTTCTGCAGCGCGGCGATGAGGCCTGGTTGTGCCGTTGCGGCCAGTCGCAGGATAAACCGTTTTGCGACGGCGCCCACAAGCGTTGCGGTTTTTCTGACCCCGCCCGATTTGACGATGAACGTCATGAAGTACTGGCGACCCCCAACGGTCCATTGCAGTTGACCCTCAAGACCGATGCAATGTTGATTGCCCGGGGGCCGTTGAGCATTCGCAGCAAGGACGGGACATCCAGTACGACCCGTAACCGGGCGGCACTGTGCCGTTGTGGCCAGTCACAGAACAAACCGTTCTGCGACGCCAGCCACAAACAGTGCGGCTTTCGCGGCTGAAGCATGCTATAGAGTTACCTTGCAGACCAACCCAGGAGATGTTCTTGATGGTTACATCGATTATTCTGTTCAATGTCGAACGGACAAAAATCAACGAGGTCGCCGAGCAACTGGCGGCGATGGATGAGTTTTCCGAGGTCTATTCGGTCAGTGGCAATTACGATCTGGTGGCCATTGCCCGGGTGGCGGATAACGAGGCCCTGTCACAGCTGGTAACGGCCAAGATAGTACAGATTACGCCGATTCAGCATACCGAAACCATGCTCGCATTCCAGGCCTTCTCCCGGCACGACCTCGAAGCCCTATTCGCTATCGGTTCCTGAGTCGGGCCAGGGGCGGGCATGCACGCCCCGAATGGCCGGCAAGGCGTCCGGTAAATGCTGGAAGGCATGATCCCCGCCGTCAAACAGCCGGATGTCGGCACAGTTGTCATACCGCTGGTCCGCCAGTCGATAATCGAGCAGCTCGTCGTCCTTGTCCAGCAGTAACAGCGTCGGCGGTGAGGCGATGCAGGGGTGCGGCACATCCAGTGCCCGCAGCGCATCCAGGTGCCGGGTGGTCAGAGTATAACGCTCGCCCGTATAGTAATTGACGTTTTCTCCCAGATAGCTTTCCAGCGTGGCCAGGGGCATCAGCGCCGGATTGATTAACACCCGTTTGAGCGCGTAACGTTGTCCGAGGTACTGGGCGTAATAGCCTCCCAGAGATGCTCCGGCCAGCAACAGATTCCTGTCCAGTCGCAATGACTCCTCGACCAGATGTTGCAGCATGATGATGGCCCGCGACGGATCATAATGGTAAGTTGGTGTCAGTACTGTTATATCGTCCAGTTGCTCACGCAGAAACTGGCCCTTGGCCGAGGCGCCGCTGCTGTTGAAACCGTGCAAATAGATGATCATGAGCTATCGTAATTCTGGTGTGTTCGTTTGTTGGTCAAGTTTTGCCGGAATACTACGATACATTAAATAGAGACACCAGTTCAGGAATGCCTCCCGCCACATGAGTACACCGCAAGAGCGCTATCAGTCGGATCTCGAACATAACGGGTTTGTCCATGACCCGCAGCAGGCCGCGGCAGTGGAACAGACCCAGCGCCTGTACGAGGAACTGCTCGCGGCGGAACACCGGCGTCCCGGGCTGCTGGAGCGTCTTCTCGATCGTCGGCCTGAACCGGTACGGGGACTGTATGTCCGCGGCGGCACCGGCCGCGGCAAGACCTATCTGGTGGACAGCTTTTACGACTGCCTGCCGTTTCGAGACAAACACCGGGTGCACTATCACCGTTTCATGATCGATATTCACGCACGCCTTCGTGACCTGCCACGCTCTCCCGATCCGCTGGTTGTCATCGCCAATGAAATTGCCGATCAGCTCAAGGTGCTGTGCCTGGATGAATTTCACGTGCATGACATTGCCGATGCCATGTTGCTGGGCGGTCTGCTCAAGGCGCTGTTTGACAAGGGTGTAACCCTGGTGGCGACGTCCAATATACCGATTGATGAACTGTACAAAAACGGCCTGCAGCGTGAACGTTTTATGTTTGCCATTGAGCTGCTCAAGTGGCATACCTGCGAAGTGGATCTGGAGCAGGGCACCGATTACCGGTTTCGTTTACTGGAAGCCAGTCAGAATTTCCATGTTGCCGATCCCGAAGAGGGTGAAAAACTGATTACCGCCGCGATCGAACAGATGGCGCCGGATACACTCAAGCACGATCGCCAGTTGACCGTGAACAAACGACCGATCGCCTACCGTGCGCTGGCTGATGATGTGATCTGGTTTGATTTCAATGCCCTGTGCAATACGCCGCGATCGGCCAATGACTATATCCAGATTGCCCAGCAATTTCACACAGTCTATATAAGTAATATATTTCGCATGACCGAAGCGCACGATAATGTTGCCAAGCGTTTTGTACACTTGATCGATGCCCTGTATGATCATAATGTCAAACTGGTCGCAGCGGCGGAAGTGCCTCCCGCTGAACTGTACGCGGGCAAGCGCCTCGCGTTCGGTTTTGAGCGGGCAGTCAGCCGGATTTCCGAAATGGGCAGCGCGGCCTATCTGGCCTTGCCGCACCGGTTGCGGACCAATCCTCTTACCTGAAGGAGAAGCTTATGTGGCACCGTCTGATCCTGTTTCTGGTGGCCGGAACGTTCACTGTAGTCGGCTGCCAGTCAATGTCACAATCGGAGCGGCCACCATTCGCCGATATCCATCTGCATTACAACTGGGATCAGGACGAAATCTATACGCCGGAACAGGCACTGGACGATCTCAGAAAACATAATGTTGTGCTGGCCGTAGTTTCCAGTGTGCCGTCCGACTTTGCACTCAAACTGTCAGAGCTGGGCAAAGACTGGATTGTGCCGTTTTACACCCCTTATTACGATGCGGGAAATCGATTGAACTGGTTTTATGACGAGAAGGTCGTGGACAAGGCCCGGGAGGCACTATCCAGTGGCAAATTCTATGGACTGGGTGAAATCCATCTGGTCGCGGGTGCCGGACCACGTCGTGATAACCCTGTCTTCCTCGGGCTGCTTGATCTGGCCAGGGAATATGATGTACCGGTTAACATCCACACCGATTCATCACGTTATGAATATATGCTGTCGATCTGCAAGCAACATGCCGATATCACCTTTCAGTGGGCACATGTTGGCGGTATTTTACAACCGGCGGCAATCACGGCGGTAATGGAAGCCTGCCCCAATGTCTGGGCGGACATGTCGGCGCGGGACCCCTGGCACTATGGTGATTTCGTTGTCCGCGGCGAACCGATTTCGGAGGAGTGGCGGCAGTGGATACTGCGCTTTCAGGATCGGATCATGGTCGGGACTGATCCAGTCTCGGGTGGGCATGAAGTCTATACCTGGCATGAAGCAGACGATGGCTGGACCCGGTATGGCGCATTATATGATTATCATCGTGGCTGGATGAATCAGTTGCCGCCCGAGGTGGAAGAGAAGATCCGGCTGACCAATGCCCAACGCTTTTTTGATTACGCGTTGAAAAAGATCCAGTAGTGGACTATTCGTTTTCGCCAATTGGCGTGGTTCATTCCTGTTTCCCCGATAAATTCGGCGTGCCGCGCCAGCCGCGTCTGGCGCCGGCCGCAACCGGCCAAATTGAATTGCTGGGGCCCTATAACCGTGAAGAAGCCGTACGCGAACTGGCGGGCTTCTCCCACATCTGGGTTGTGTTTGTCTTTCACGAGGCCAAACGCGACGCATGGAAGCCGACCGTGCGTCCGCCGCGTCTCGGGGGAAACCGGCGAGTCGGGGTTTTTGCCAGCCGCTCCCCGGAACGGCCCAACCCGATCGGTCTGTCCCTGTTGGCGCTTGATGGCGTAAAAACCGGTGAAGGGCGGGTAATATTGCAGGTGAGTAACCTGGATCTGATCGACGGCACGCCAGTGCTGGATATCAAACCTTATATCCCTTATGCCGACAGTGTTCCTGACGCCCGTGCCGGGTTTGCCCCGCAGGCGCCGGACAAACAGTTGCCCGTTCACTTCTCAGATACTGCCCGACAGCAGCTTCATAAGTTCGGTACAAAATACCCCAATCTTGCCGATCTGATTGAACAGGTGTTGCAACAGGATCCCCGACCGGCCTATCAGGACAGGGCGGCCGACAACGAGCGGGTGTTCGGAATGCAGCTGTATGATCTGGAGATCAAATGGCAGGTGCAAAACAGCGTGGTGCAGGTGATAGAGGTAGTCACCACCTGATTGACTTTCTCTCGCAGAGACGCAAAGATGCAAAGCAGAAAAGAATGGTTCTTTGCGCCTTTGCACCCAGACAACGGGCATGAACGTCTCTGCGAGAGAAGTTGAGTCCGGGGTATCCGTCTACTTGCTATAAAATGCGGCTGAATAGGGGTCAGTGCACGACCTGACCGGGAGCTTTTTCCTGCGAGACATCCCGGGGCATGGGCGAGGCGTGATGCAGGATCATCTTCCAGCCGTCGGCTGTTTGCTGGTAGAGATTGGTCACAACAAAACGGAAAATATTCTCCGGATCTTCCAGTGGGTGAATATTTTCCACCAGTGTATGCACGGCGAACTGGTCGGTGGCATGAATCACCCGATCCGATAACTCAACGATGACATCCCCGGTATTTCTGAGAATGGTCTCCCAGCTTTTGAGAATTGCGTGGGTGCCGAGCAGTCGATCGCCCATCGGATGTATGCAGCTGGTATCATCGTCATCCAGCCAGACCTGGCGCATTGCCTCCAGGTTACCGCCGCTGAAGGCGGCATAAAACGCGGTTTCAGCGTCGCTTGAGGTGGCAAAGTCGCTTGAGTTCATAGGTTTTTTCACCTGGTTTGTGAGCTAATCAAGTGTAATGAAAATGGTCTGCTATCGTCTATTGTGTATTGGCCACGCGGGTCTGCTTCTGTTCCTGGACTGTGGAATAATTGTCAGGCAAATTTTGCCTGATCGAGCATGACAACCGATAATCCCCCGCGGCGGGCAGGGGTGTTCAGGCGATCATGGAACCGCATGTTCGATCGACTGTCGTATTGCCAGCGATAACAGGGTTTTGTATTCAATCAATAACAGGTTTGTAGGGTTATGCCGTTACAGTATTTGGGTTTTTTGCGATTAGGGTTGTTACTGGTTTGTCTGATTCCCGGCCTGGCCATGGGCGAGGCACCGCTGAAGGATTTTGAAGGCGAGCCCCGGACAATCGAGGAGTTTACGGGCGGTGGCCAGTGGACGGTGGTAATGATCTGGGCATCCGATTGTCATATCTGCAATCGTGAAATCCATAATTATGTCGACTTTCATTTTGTCCATTCGGATCGGGATGCCCGAATGGTCGGGATCTCCATCGACGGCTGGGCCGGTAAAAAAGACGCGGAAGACTTTATCCAGCGGCATAAGGTCGATTTTCCCAACCTGATCGGTAACGCTGATGCCGTGGCTCACTGGTTCATGCAACAAAGTGGTGCCCGCTGGGTCGGAACTCCGACCTTCCTGCTTTATAACCCTTCCGGCGAACTCAAGGCCCAGCAGGTGGGGGCGGTGCCGGTGAAGGTGATCGAGGACTTCATCGGTAAATCCGGCCGACCGGCAGAGCCGGCCGGCTGAATCGATCGATCAGGTCTTGAATTGATTGACCAGGTTCTGCAGTTCATAGGAAAGCCGGGCCAATTCAGTGCTTGAAACCTGGGTTTGTTGCGCGCCTACCGCGGTCTGATTGACCACTTCATTGATGTTGGTCACGTTGCGATTGATCTCCTCGGCCACGCTGCTCTGCTCCTCGGCGGCACTGGCGATCTGCAGGTTCATATCATTGATGGTGGTGACGGCGCGCGCGATGACCTCTAAAGACTCACCAGCCCGGCTGGCCTGTTCGACGCTATGCTGACTGCGCTCGCTGCTCGATTCCATGGCCTTGACGGCATTGCGTGCACCTTGTTGTAACTGCTCGATCATTTGCTGGATTTCCTCGGTCGATTGCTGGGTGCGACTGGCAAGTGAACGCACTTCATCGGCCACCACCGCAAAACCGCGCCCCTGTTCGCCGGCCCGCGCCGCTTCGATGGCGGCATTCAGTGCCAGCAGATTGGTTTGCTCGGCAATACCCTGAATCACATCCAGTACCGTGCCGATGTTTTCGCTGTTTTGTTCCAGCTGCCGGATAACCTCTGTGGCATTTTGCAGTTCCTGGGCCAGGCTGTTGATGGAACCGATGCTCTGATCCACGACCTCGCGGCCGTCGCGGGCCTGATCGTTGGCCTCCCGGGTGGCGTTTGAGGCTTCGCCGGCATGCCGTGCCACTTCCTGAACCGTGGCGCTCATTTCATTAATCGCGGTGGCGACCTGTTCGGTTTCCTGTTGTTGCTGCTGCACGCC
>NZ_JAVLAZ010000104.1:0-7438 GCF_031581315.1 Thiohalophilus sp. | reverse complement strand
CCCGCAAAAAACAGCCCCAGAAGTCCAGCACTCAGGATCTCGAAGATCAGCTGAGCGCGGCCAAGCGCATCTATGCGGCCAAGAAGGCGCATGATTCGTTTGAGGCGTTCATGAAATTCATCATGCCGGACCCGCACGATCCGGATGACACGGACAAATCGCAGTTTGTCGTCAAGCCGCATCATCGTCTTCTGTGTGAAGCGCTGGAGAAAGTGGAGCGGGGCGAGCTGATGCGCCTGGCGATCTCGATTGCGCCGCAGCATGGCAAAAGCCAAATCGCATCCCGCGGCTTCCCCAGCTGGTTTATGGGCCGCAACCCTTACCGCAACCTGATGCTGGGCACTTATAACCAGGACTTCGCCAACGACTTCGGCGGTGAAATTCGGGAAATCATGATCTCGCCGCAGTTCAGGCAAGTGTTCCCGGACGTGGGCTTTCGTAAAGGCTCCAAGGCCAAGGAAGCTATGATCACCACCGATAAGGGGAAGATGAGCTTTATCGGGCGCGGATCGTCCGGTACGGGGAAGCCGGCAGACATCTTCATCATCGACGACCCGATTAAAAACGCTTCCGAGGCAGACAGCCCGGCGGTACGTAAAGAGTTATGGGATTGGTTCACCAAGGTGGCGTACACCCGTTGCCATGCCGGCACGCCGATAATCGTCATCCAGACTCGCTGGTCGGAGGATGATTTGATTGGCCGCCTGTGCGACCCGGATCACCCGGACCATGACCCGGAGATCGCCGCACCCTGGACCTACATCAATATCCCGGCCCTGTTCGAGTCCGAAAAAGACAAGGAGATTGCCGACGCCCTGGGAGTGGAGATGGGCGGCGCGCTGTGGCCGGAGCGTTTTTCCGTGGACCATCTCAAGTCTGCCCGCAAGCTGAATCCGCGTGGCTTCTCCGCGCTGTACCAGGGCCGCCCGGCGCCGGAGGACGGGTCTTACTTCAAGCGTGAAAACCTGATTGGTTATCAGCCGCATGAACTACCCCGTAAAGAAGACCTGGCGATCTATGGCGCCTCGGATCACGCCCTGACCACCAAGGAAGAAAACGACTCCAACGTGGGCGGTTGCTTCGGGATGGATAAGGACGGGGTGGTCTGGATCTTCCCGGACATCATCTGGGACCGCATCGAAACCGATGAGCTGGTCGAGCGGATGATCCAGCAATTCAAGCATCACCGCCCCCAGTTATGGTGGGCAGAGAATGAGCATATCAGCAAGGCGATTGGCCCGTTCCTACGCCAGCGCCAAAAGGAAGAGAAGGCGTACACGACCGTTGTGCCGATCACGGCCAGCAAGGACATCAAGGCCCGCGCCCGCTCTATTCAGGGGCTGATGTCGTTGAACATGGTGCGCTTCCCAAAGTTTGCGCCCTGGTGGCAGGAAGCGGAAAACGAAATCATCAAATTCCCGAATGCCACACACGATGACTTTATCTCCTTTTTGTCTTACATCGGCCAGGGTTTGGACTCAATTCATTCAGCCCAGCCCAATGTAGTGAAAGAAGGGAATGTTTACAAGGTAGGCACGCTGGGCTGGACCAAGATGGCGGCCGAGCAGCAACGCAGAAACGATCGATTACATAAAATGTCTGGAGGATTCTAGTGGACACTGAAAACGAACAGGTTATCGACCGAGACGATCCGGACATGGAAAACGAGGCGCGCCAGGAGCTGATTAAGCGGTGGTGTGGCGAGATCACCAGCGCCAAGGAGCATCACAAGCCACGCTTCGACAAGATGCGCGAGCATATGAAGTTTGCCTTTGGTGACCAGTGGGAGGGACAAAAAGGCAAGTACGTGGCCAACATCACCCAGCGCCACATCCGCAACCGGGTGTCTTCACTGTATGCAAAAAATCCAAAAGCTTCCGCCAAACGCAAGGAACGGCTCGATTTTGAAATCTGGGATGAGTCGCCGCAGTCCCTGATGCAGGCGCAGCAGACCATGGCGATGGCCCAGCAAAATCCGCAGATGATGGATGATCCGGCCGTGGGTCAGATGATGGCCGAGGCAAAGGCGTTACTGCAGGATGCTCAGCAGGGGATGGAGCGCCGCGCCATGCTCAAGAAGGTGGCCAAGTCGCTGGAGATCCTGTTTCACCACTATCTGGATGAGCAGGTGCCGCGCTTCAAGATCAGCGCCAAGGCCCTGGTGGGGCGTACCTGCATAACCAGCGTGGGGTACGTCAAGTTGGGCTTCCAGCGCCAGATGGACAAAAGCCCGGACGCCATGCAGCGCCTGGACGATTTCAGTCAAGAGCTGGCCATGATGGAGGCCGTTTCGGCTGATCTGGCGGACGGTGAGATCGAAGAGGATAACCCCCGGGCCGAAGAGCTGCGCCAAATGATCAAGACGCTTCAGAGCCAGGATGACGTGCTGGTGCGCGAGGGGCTGGTGTTCGACTTCCCGCGCTCAACCAGCATCATTATCGATCCGGACTGCTATTCGCTGAAAGGCTTTGTGGGGGCGCGCTGGGTGGCGCATGAGTTCCTGTTCACCAAGGAAAAAATCGAGGAGATTTACGAGGTGGACGTGGGCGATGCGGCCCGCAAGTATACCGACGAGGGCAAGCGCGCCACCGGCAAAAAGAAAAAGGATTCGCTGCACTGTGTCTGGGAGGTCTACGACAAGGCCACCGGGCATATGTTCACCATCTGTGACGGCTACAAGGAATACCTGAGTGAGCCGGAGCCGCCCACCGTGTACGTGGAGCAGTTTTTCCCCATTTTCTCTCTGACGTTCAACGACCTGGAGCATGATGAGGAGATTTTCCCGCCCTCAGACGTGGAGCTGATCAAGGATGCCCAGAAGGAGCACAACCGGTCCCGGGAGGGGTTGCGTGAGCACCGCAAGGCCAATCGCCCGCGGTATTTTGCGGCGACCGGTGCGTTATCTGAAAACGATCAGGACAAAATGTCCATGGCCGTGGCGCACGAAGTCATCAATATCGACGGCATGGCGCCCAACGAGCGCATCGAGGACAAGCTGCAGGCGTGGCGCGGGGCTCCGATCGACCCGGGCATGTACGACACCTCCTACAATTTCGACGACATTATGCGCACCGTGGGCACCCAGGAGGCCAATCTGGGCGGCACCGCCGGCGGGACAGCCACCGAGTCCAGCATTGCCGAGGGATCGCGCCTGTCCAGCGTCGCCTCCAACGTGGATGACCTGGACGACCTGCTGACGGACGTGGCCCGGGCTGCCGGGCAGATCATGCTCGAGGAGCTGAACGAGGAGACGGTCAAGCAAATCGCCGGGCCGGGCGCTGTCTGGCCGGATATGACCCGGGCGGAGATTGCAAAAGAGGTCTATCTGGAAGTGGTGGCCGGCTCCAGCGGGCGCCCGAACAAAGCCCAGGAAATCGCCAACATGGAGCGGATCCTGCCCTACCTGGTGCAGATCCCGGGCATCGACCCGACCTGGCTGGCCAAGCAGGTGCTGGATCGCATGGATGACCGCCTGGATATGACCGAGGCGCTGGCGGAGGGCATGCCCTCCATCACCGCTATGAATGCCAATGCCCAGCCCGGGCGGGGTGAGGATGACCCGAATCAGCAGGGCCAGGAGGGTGGCAACAATGCCCGCGCTGCCGGAAGGGGTAATGAGGGGGCGCAGCCCGCCATGCCTGGCGATCAGGCGCGTGGGTAAGATGTTGATTTTGTCTGGTAATCACGCTACATTTCATACAACTGAAAGGAGAGACGCTAATGTCAACTGTAGATTCGTCTACTACAGACCTGGACGCTAAAACCAACCCGGAATCGTCCACCGAGGTTACCGAAGAAAGTCAGGACGCTAATACCCCTGCGGAGTCGTCCAACGCAGATGAGGGCGCTAAAGGTCCGGAGTCGATGTTTGATGCCGTCAAGGAAGTGATGGATCGAGACAAGGCAACGGATGAGGAATCGCCAACCTCCGACGAAGAGAAGGATGAGACAGACGCGGAAACGGGAGACACCGACGCCGAAAGCGAAGACGGCGAAGGTGAGAAAGACGAAGACCTCCCCTTCCATAATCATCCGCGCTGGCAGGAGATGGTTCAGAAAAACCGGGAGCTTGAGGAGCGGGCGAAAGCCTCCGACGAGCTGATGGAATTTACTGAACAAGCCGGCCTGAACCAGGAAGAGCTGACCAACGGCCTGAGCATTATGCACTTGCTCAAGACCGATCCATACAAGGCACGCGAAGCATTGCTGCCGTATATGGAGCAGTTGGACAAGCTGACTGGGCAGGGTGGACTGCCAGAAGATTTGCAGCAGCAGATCGATGCTGGACGCATCACCGAGGAGTACGCCCGGGAATTAAACCAGGCGCGCGCCAAGGCACAACATGCCGAGAGTCGGGTTGCGTACCAGCAGGAGCAAAGCCAGCGGGAGCAACAGGCCCAGCAGGAAGAACAGCTCAATCAGCTGCGCTCGCAAATGCGGGATAGCGTCACCGCTTGGGAAGCTGAGTGGAAAAAATCTGATCCGGACTTCGACAAAAAGCAACCGTTAGTCACGGACCGTGTACGGACGTTGATCCAGACGGAAGGCCCGCCGGCCTCAGTTGAGCAAGCGCTTGAGCTGACAAAGCGGGCCCGGACCGACATTGAAAAACACCTCAAGTCGATCACCCCTGGACGCAGCGCCCAGAAACGAACTGTCACTGGCGGGTCATCTGTTAATAAAGCGACGCCGCAGCCGAGCAGTATGTTGGAAGCAGTCAGAAACGCTGCCCAGAAAAGCTGAACAAGCTGCGGCATGACCCAAGAGGAATAGGATCATGGCATTTACCGCACAAGAGTTGAACAACATCGCGAACGCCGCACTGGATTATAATATCCGGGGTGGCGCTCTGTCACAAACGATCCAGGAGCGCCCGTTGCTGAGCTTCCTGGAATCTAACAAAAAGTCGTTCCCCGGTGGCAAAGAAGCTATCACCGGTCCGGTCAAAGGTGTTTACACCTCCGAGGCCCAGGGTTACAGCCATGATGACACCGTCATCTACAAAAACCCGGCCAACCTCAAGCGCTATTCAGTCAACTGGTATGAATTGCACTGTGGTATCAACGTGACCATGACCGAGCTGAAAAACGATGGTATCTCTGTCGTTGACAGCATGAACGGCGCCGAAACCACCGAGCACAGCGAGCGTGAGCTGACTGTGCTGACCGGCCTGCTGGAAGACAAGGTCGAGGACATGAACGAGGGCTGGGCCCGTAGCTTCAACTCCATGTTGTGGCAGGACGGTACTCAGGACTCCAAGGCGGTTCCTGGCCTGCTGTCCTTCATCCTGGACGATCCGACCGCTGCCGGCTCAACCTTCGGCATCGACCGCACTGCCAATACCTGGTGGCGCAACCGGGCCAGCCTTCTGATCAATGCCAGCACGGCAAGCAATCAGAACCTGGTCAACGAACTGCAGAAGGAAATCCGCCAGCTGCGTCGTTACGGTGGTCGTCCTGACAAGTTCCTGGCCGGCTCCGACTTCATGGATGCCCTGGAGCAGGAACTGCGCGCGAAAGGTAACTACACCGAAACGGGCTGGTCCAAGAGCGGTGGTGGTCGCATCGATGCGAGCGTTGCCGACATGGCCTTCAAGGGTATTCCGATCGAATACGATCCGACCCTCGATGACCTGGGACGGGCAAAGTATGGCTATATCCTCGATTCCAACCACATCAAGCTGCGGCCGATGGATGGCGAGGACATGAAGTCACACAACCCGGCACGGCCTCCGGAAAAATACGTGATCTACCGTGCCATGACCTGGACCGGTGGTTTGGTCTGCGACCAGCTTAACAGCTGCGGCGTGTACTCAATCTCGTAAACCCATAGGGGCGCCCTGCGCGCCCCTTCTTTTCTGTAACAGGAGAAACACACCATGCGTCATTACGACATCAATATTCGCCCCGGCGGCCATCAAGGCACCGATGTTCCTATGAAGGGCGTATCCGCGGCTGAAGTATTTTTGCTGCGCAAAATTCATGGTGAGGATGCAGTGATTAAAGTGCAGCCTCGCAAGACGACCAAGATCCCGCACGCCGACCTGCGTGATGATCTGATCGCCAAATACGGCGAAAGCAAAGTCATCCCGGTATTCGGCTCGGCTTTCGATGTTCGGCTTCCCGAGAAGCTGAGCGACCAGGACATCTCCGCCAATCTGCCGGTTGACCAGCAGTCCAGCGACGATGTCATCGAAGGGGCAATGTAAGAATGCCCCGGGGGGAGACGCTTGGCGAGTTGACCGAGCAGGTCCGTCATGAGTGCCGAAAGTCGTCTAATGCCTCGCGCGGCATCGATAACCTGAGCCATATTCAGCAGGTTATCCGCCGCGTCTACGAGGAGCTGTACGACGACTTTGACTGGCCGCACATGAAGGTCTGGAAAGACAAGACCATCAACGCCGGGCAGCGGTACTATGATTTCCCCTCCGATCTCAACCTGGAGCGCACCAACGAAGAAGCCTATTTCAAATATGGCAGCGTCTGGGTGCCTCTGGCCTACGGAGTGGATCCCGAGGATTACACCATCCACAACAGTGACGATGACGACCGGGCTGATCCGGTGCTCAAGTGGCATATTATCGACGTGACCGGTACGCCCCAGTTCGAGGTATGGCCGCTGCCGGCCTCCGCCGGGACGGTGCGCTTCACTGGCATCAAGAGCAAAACCGACCTTTCATCATCCTCGGCAAAATGCGATCTCGACAGTGTTATGATCGTCCTGTTTGCCGCGGCAGAGATTCTGGAGGCGGCGGGAGCAGCGGATGCTCGCAGCAAGCTGGCCAAGGCTCAGGCGCGCAAAATCCGGATGCAGGGTCGCACGCAGAAGACTGGCCGGCGGACTATGACGGGTGATCAGGTGGACGACAAGCGTACGCCTGGCGACATCCGCATCAGCTATACGAGCACCTGATGGCTTACGTCCTGGTCGAAGATTTCAAGCGGGGGCTGGATCGCCGCCGCTCGATGGACACCACGCCGGCCGGATCGTTATGGGAGTGTATTAACGCGCATATCTCCCGCGGCGGTGAGATTGAAAAACGCAAAGCGTTTGTGTCCAAGTATTCATTACCGGCTGGCGAGACGTTCGGCCTGCATGCCACCGGCACGGCGCTCTATACGTTTGGGTCGGCCGCCTCTCCGGGCGTGCCCGCCGGCGTCACCTACCAGCGCCTGCAGCACCCAGACGGCTCCACCGCCATGAGCGCCATCCTCTATACCGAGAATTTTGACGGCAAGGTGTATGCGATTGCCGAGTTCACCGATGGCAATATCTATCATTATTACAATGGTTCTCGGGTGACAACCTGGGACGGCATTGCCACCTCGGTCTCCAGTAATAACCAGGTCGCCAACGCCCTGGCCATCAAGATCAATCAGGAGGCGGATTATTCTGCCTCGGCCACCACGAATGTCGTTACCATCACGGCGGCCGTAGC
>NZ_JAVLAZ010000103.1:0-7449 GCF_031581315.1 Thiohalophilus sp. | reverse complement strand
TGAGTTCTGAGTTCTGAGTTCTGAGTTCTGAGTTCTGAGTTCTGAGTTCTGAGTTGGCTGTCCAAGTTTAACCGCTATCATCAATCGTTCAAGTGAACGGGCATCGTGTTCAGGGCTTATGCCTGATATTTCGCGGTAAAATCACATAACAAATTACTCGCGAGCTTTGTTCTGGCTTTCTTGCAACGCGCCAGACTGATACGCGATTCGCTGTGCCTCCTCCAGCCAGGCCAGACGCTGGGCGGGGGTTGCGCTGGCCCACAATCGCAGATGCGCTTCTTCGTCTGCGGTCAGTTTGTCGAATTTCGCTTCACTGTTCATTGTTGTCTAACAAGCCCTGTAGATATTTAATATCTTCTTCATCTTTGGCTCTGCCGGTATTCGATTTCATAGCGATGAGATCGTTTATCGCACACACCGGTACGCTTTCCCCACCGATATCCATCAGCACAGCCCGCTCCTTCATACCCTGAAACGGAAAGGGTTCACGTACAAATATGTCGACCGCCATCATCGGGTTATCAGGATGGTAGAACGAAAATACCATCATATTTTTTTCGTTTATCCAGGATTCACGGATTGTCTCATCCGCAAACTGCATTGGATCGACCGGTAGCCGGGACTTCAGACCAATTGACAGCAAGACCTTGAGAGCCTTTTCTGATTCCTTTTGATCAAGATTAATGACCAGATCGATGTCAGCAGTCAATCTGGCATAGCCATGCAGTACTGTTGCAAGCCCGCCAACGACAACATATTGCACGTCTGCTTCGTTCAGGGCTTTGAATAGTGGCAGATAAACAGACATAGATTGATTATAGCTTTGATTTTTCCCGCGTCATGCCTGATCCGGCTTTCGGCTGTTAACCGGATTGCTCGCTTGCCACGACCACCTCGTGCATTTCCAGCTTGCCCTCGCCGTCGAACGCCTCCTTCGGCATGGGATTACTGTGGGCCAGTTTGAAATCCTCGCTGCCCACCCAGGCCTCGAACGACGCTTTATCCCGCCAGGTAGTCAGCACCACATAGGGCGCATCGTCACTCTGTGGCCTCAGGACCTCCATGCGCACAAAGCCCGGCTGCAAGTCGATCTGCCCGGCCCGTTGGCGAAAACGTTCCTCGAAGGTCTCTTCCCAGCCGGCGGCGACGGGCACGCGATTGGCGACAATAAACATTGTGACATCTCCAGGTATTGGCATTTTTATCGGTAACAGGGAGTTTATCAGAGATACGGACCGTGAATAATGACAGGAGTTGTTTTGTCGCCCCACCTGTTTATAAGCAGGGCAGGTTCTTGCCCCGCCTGCCCGAGCCTGAATGGGACATTCCATAATACCTGGATACTGAATTAAACGGGGGTTCCCGAACAAATAACATTTCGGATAACACGCACCGAACATCCGCCTTTTAACATTCCTACCCTGTTTAATGCGGCCGCATGCTGTTTTATATCATCGCAGTCATACAGAATACTTTCAGGCCTGCTACAGTCAATCATATGTTTCTCACTATCAACAGCGGCAGTTCCTCACTGCGCCTGGCGGCGTATGTGCGCGAGGACGGGGAGTTACAACGGCTCGCCGCCACCCGGCATGAGACGGGAACCGGGTCGTACGACGAGCTGCTGCAGCGATTCATTGACGATCACAACTTGCAGCAGGTGCGTGGCGTGGTCCATCGGGTCGTGCATGGCGGAAGTTATTTCAGCGGCGCCTGTCGCATCGATACCGGGGTCGAGTCGCGTATCGAAGAACTGGCGCCACTCGCGCCACTGCACAACCCGCAGGCACTGGCGCTGATCCGAACCGCGCGTCAACTACTGACGCCACAGACAGCGCATGTGGCGGTGTTTGATACCGGCTTTTTCCATTCGATGCCCGAGCGAGCCATCCGCTATGCCTTGCCGTCTGATCTGAATTGCGATCATGAACCGCGTCGCTACGGTTTCCATGGTCTGGCGCATCAGGCCATGTGGCAGGCCTGGCTTCAACACGAATCGGGGCGATCGAAAACACGCCTCATCACTCTGCAGCTGGGTGCCGGTTGTTCCATCAGCGCCATTCGCGATGGCAAGCCGCTCGACACCTCGATGGGGTTTTCCCCGCTGGAGGGGCTGGTGATGGCGACCCGCAGCGGTGATCTCGATCCCGGCCTGCTTCTTTATTTGCAACAGCAGCAGGGACTGACGCCGGAACAGCTCGATAACATGCTCAACCGGCACAGCGGCCTGCTCGGCGTTTCTGGCCTGGGCGCCGATATGCGTGATCTGCTGGATTCGACGGAACCCCGGGCACAACAGGCCGTCGATCTTTACTGCTACCGGGCGGCCAAATACATCGGGGCCTATCTGGCCGTACTGGGTGGCGCGGACGGGATTGTGTTCGGCGGCGGGGTGGGCGAGCACGCGCCTCTGATCCGGGCGCGCATTCTGGGCTACCTGGGCTGGGCGGGGATTGATCTGGACCCCGATGCCAACCAGGCGATCCTTGGCGAAGCTGCACGGATAAGCCGTGCCGACAGCCGGATCGCCGCCTGGGTATTACCGGTCGATGAAGCGCGGCTGATGGCGGAACAGGCCTGGCAGCTACTGGACGCCTGACCCGGCAGGTTGACGCACAAACGCCCGCAGTCAGGCAAACCCGCCTATCGGCGATACTGATCAAGCATGCTGTAGCCACAACGGCATAGTAAGCAACATCCAATCTTGTTCCAGGAGGAACTCATGGACACGAACACCATTAACGATCCCTTGAGCCAGCGGGAGCTGGAACAGCTGCACGCCTGGTGGCGTGCCTGTAACTATCTGGCCGCCGGCATGATCTATCTGCGCGATAACCCGTTGTTACGTGAGCCCCTCAAACCCGAACACATCAAGGCACGGCTGCTGGGGCACTGGGGTTCCAGCCCGGGATTGAGTTTTGTTTATACCCATCTCAACCGACTGATCAACCGATACGATCTGAACGCCATCTTTCTCGCCGGACCGGGTCACGGCGCACCAGGGGTACTCGGGCCGGTCTATCTGGAGGGGACGTACTCCGAGATCTATCCGAACAAGGCCGAAGACGAAGATGGCATGCAACGCTTTTTTCGGGCCTTTTCCTTCCCCGGCGGTATCGGCAGCCACTGCACGCCGGAAACCCCCGGCTCGATCCACGAAGGCGGCGAGCTGGGTTACAGCCTGTCACACGCGTTTGGCGCCGCCTTCGATAACCCCGATCTGCTGGTAACAGTGATGATCGGCGACGGCGAGGCCGAAACCGGCCCGCTGGCCACCGCCTGGCATGCCAACAAGTTCCTCAACCCGATACGTGACGGTGCCGTACTGCCGGTGTTGCATCTCAACGGCTACAAGATCAACAACCCCACGGTGCTGGCACGTATCGACCACGCTGAGCTGGAAGCGTTGCTCACGGGCTACGGCTGGACGCCTTATTTTGTCGAAGGCGATGATCCGCAACAGATGCACCAACAGATGGCCGCCACCCTGGAAAACTGCATTCGGGAGATTCGTCAAATCCAGGCCGAGGCGCGGGACAACAACCGGCCGCAGCGCCCGCGCTGGCCGATGATCGTCCTGCGCAGCCCCAAGGGCTGGACCGGACCGAAAGAAGTCGATGGTCACCAGGTCGAAGGCAGCTGGCGCGCCCACCAGGTCCCGCTGCCCCGGGCTCGCGACGATGCCAAACAACGCAAACAGCTGGAAACCTGGTTGCGCAGTTACAAGCCCGAGGAACTGTTCGACGAACAGGGCACCCTGATTCCGGAACTCAGGGCACTGGCCCCGAGCGGCATCCGCCGCATGAGCGCCAACCCGCATGCCAACGGCGGCGTACTGCGCCGGGACCTGCGCCTGCCGAATTTTCGCGACTACGCTGTCGAGGTTAAACGCCCCGGCGCCACCCTGGCCGGCAACACCTTCCCGCTGGGACAAATGCTGCGCGACATCCTGCGGGCCAACCCGCGTAACTTCCGCGTGTTCGGGCCAGACGAGACCAGCTCCAACAAACTACAAGCCGTCTATGAAGCCAGCGGCAAGACCTGGCTGGCCGGGACCCTGCCGCAGGATGACGACGGCGGTGACCTGTCGCCCGACGGTCGGGTCATGGAACTGCTTTCGGAACATACCCTGGAAGGCTGGCTGGAAGGCTATCTGTTGACCGGCCGGCACGGTTTCTTTTCCACTTATGAAGCCTTCGTGCATGTTATTGACTCGATGTTCAACCAGCACGCCAAATGGCTGGATATCGCCGAGGATATCCCCTGGCGCGCACCGATCTCCTCCCTCAATCTGTTGATCACCTCCACGGTCTGGCGGCAGGACCACAACGGTTTTACCCATCAGGATCCCGGTTTCCTCGATCTGGTCGTCAACAAAAGCCCATCGGTGACGCGCATCTATCTGCCGCCGGATGTCAACTGCCTGTTAAGCGTCGCCGATCACTGCCTGCGCAGCCGTAATGACATCAATGTAATCGTTGCTGACAAACAACAACATCTGCAATATCTGGATATGGATACCGCCGTTCGTCACTGCACCAAAGGACTCGGTATCTGGGACTGGGCCAGTAATGACCAGGGCAGCGAGCCCGATGTGGTGATGGCCGCTTGCGGCGACATCCCTACCAAGGAGGCGCTGGCGGCCGTGCAACTGCTGCGCGAACATTTTCCATTGCTGAAGATCCGTTTTATCAACGTGGTGGATCTGTATACCCTGTCAGGAGAGAGCGAACATCCGCATGGACTGTCGGATCGTGACTTTGACAGCCTGTTCACGCGCGACAAGCCAATCATTTTTAACTTCCACGGTTATCCCTGGCTGATTCACCGACTCACTTACCGACGCACCAATCACCACAACCTGCATGTGCGCGGTTACAAGGAAAAAGGCAATATCAATACCCCGATGGATCTCGCCATTGAAAACGAAATCGACCGCTTCAGCCTGACTATCGACGTCATCAACCGGGTCCCCGGCCTGCTGGTCAGCGGCGCACACGTAAAGGAAAAAATGCGTGACCTGCAGATCGATTGCCGCAACTATGCCTATGAATATGGCATCGACAAACCGGAAATCAACGACTGGCGCTGGAGTATGGACTGAGCCCGTCCTATTGAATCAACAGGCCAGAGCCCCAGGGGATGAGTCCGGGTAACGCTTTGTCGCTCAAAAAGTCACTCGCCGCGCGGGCGCCAGAGCCCGCTTTCAGAATTCAGTCATTTGCCTCGGCTTGATAGCCGCTGTCAGGGATGCAAGACTGAGCTACCGGGCGTCGCCCGGGGATAGCGTGGCAGGCCCTGCCGGTTTGATGAACAACGACAACGGGAGACACTGATGGCGGAGATTATTGAATTACCCGACAACTTTTTCGGCAAGCACGATCGCGAACGCGTGGAAAGCTTTGCCGGTCACGAAGTCGCCCACGGGCGGGCAACGCGCTGGCACTGGGCCAAAGACAATGATGATGACGATATTTTTCAACTGTTCGCCGGCGGGGCGGACGAGTATCTGATCCTCACCCTCAGCCGGGATCGCGAACAGGATGCCTATTGTGCCCACGACGGCGAGGGCCGGCATCTGGTCAGCGGTTCGATGGATCATGTCATGGCCGAGGTCGATGCCTATCTCACTGCGCAGCATGGCGAGCCGCCGGCTTCCTGAGCTGGCGCCCGCCCGGGCAACGCTGGCCCTTTGCCACTGACCGAGACACCCCATGATCCCCTCGAAAATGAGCGAATGGCTGGAGCGATTCCGAATCCAGCTGGCCCGGGCGGATGCGGTGTTACCCCTCTCCCTGCTCGGGCTGATCGCCGGCATCCTGGCGGCGTTGACGGTCATCGCCCTGCGCCTGCTGGTCGACGGGGCCCAGACCACCCTGTATCCGATGGCGCAGGCCGGGGATTTCGAGTCCCTGCCCTGGCACTGGCGACTGGGGATCGCCCTGGCGGGCGGGCTGCTGGTCGGAATGTTGTTTCGCCTGGTGCCCGGCCCGGCGCAGACCGTGGGCGTGCTGCATGTCATCGAACGCCTGGCCTATCATCAGGGCCGCCTGCCGTGGATCAACGCGGTAGTACAGTTTTTCGGCGGCGCGATTTCGATGATCGCCGGGCATTCGGTCGGCCGCGAGGGACCCAGCGCCCACCTGGGGGCGGCCAGCAGCAATCTGCCGGCCCAGGCGCTGGGCCTGCCACATAACAGTCTGCGGGTGCTGACCGCCTGCGGCACCGCCGCCGGGATTGCCGCCTCCTTCAATACCCCGCTGGCCGGGGCGGTATTCGCCATGGAAGTGCTGATGCTCGAATACACCGTCGCCGGTTTTGCCCCGGTGATTCTGGCCACGGTCAGCGCCACGGCCATCAGCCAGCTCGTATTCGGCGACACCTACGCCTTTTCCGTGCCCGAGCTGCACCTGAGCAGCGTGACACAGCTGCCTTATATATTAGTATGCGGGATTCTGATTGGCCTGCTCGCCGCCGGCTTCAATGCCCTGTTTCAGCAGGTCGTTCTGCGCAGCCAGCGCCTGCCCGACTGGTCACGACCGGTACTGGCCGGCCTGCTGGTCGGCATCTGCGGGCTATTCGTCCCCGAGGTGATGGGCATCGGCGATGACACGGTCAACGCCATCCTGAGCGGCGAGACCGCCCTGCAACTGTTACTCGTGGTGCTAATCGTAAAAGTGCTGGCCACCACCGGAGGGATTGGCCTGGGGCTGCCCGGCGGGCTCATCGGCCCGACTTTCTTTATCGGCGCGGCCGCCGGCGGCCTGCTGGGCGCCGTCGGCATCCAGCTCGGCTTCATCGAAGCCGGAAGTGTCGGCCTGTACGCGATGATCGGCATGGGCGCCATGATGGCCGCCACCCTGCAGGCGCCCATGGCCGGATTGATCGCGATTCTGGAGCTGACCGGGGAGCCGAACTTTATCCTGCCGGGCATGCTGGCGGTAGTAACCTCGACCATCGTCAGCGGACGGCTTTTCCGGCGCGAATCCCTGTTTCATACCCTGCTGCGGGACCGTGGCCTGGACTATCGCAGCGATCCGGTGGCCCGGACATTACGGCGGGTGGGCGTGGCCAGCGCCATGAACCGCCGGATCGTCGTCCTGCCCCGGCAGGTCGAGGCCGAGCAGGTGGATCGCGCCCTGCAGGATGAGCCGGTCTGGGTGTTGATCCAGGAAGAGGAGCCACCGCAGGTGGCGCTGGCGGGCGTCGATCTGGCCTATGCCCGCAAGCAATCCCCCGATGCCGGGCAGTTCGATCTGATGGAACTGCCCGGCGAACGTCGCACGCTGGTAGCCATCGATATGCGCGCCACCATGGAAGAAGCGCGGCAGCACCTGCACGACAGTGGCAAGGAGATGGCCTATGTCATCAGCCAGAACGTACCGGGGCTGCCCCGCATCTATGGCGTACTGAGCCGCGACGAGGTGGAAGGCAGTTATCGATATTAAG
>NZ_JAVLAZ010000102.1:0-7475 GCF_031581315.1 Thiohalophilus sp. | reverse complement strand
AGAACTAAGAACTAATTTACAGCTGGTTATACCCCGTCAACAGGTCCTGCCAGTTTTGCTCACTGAAATGGAATGTGTCCTGCGCGCCCTGGAGCTTGGTCAGGGAGCGATGCAAGCGCTGGAGGTTGCGTTGCTGCCAGCCGCGGCGCGGTGTGCGAATAACGCCGCGATCGAAATCAATTAAATAGAAGCGGCCGCCGCTATCCAGCAGGATGTTGTTGGCATTGAGATCGGCGTGATAGACGCCCTGGCTGTGGAAGCGCCGGATCATACTGCCCATGGCAATCCAGTGACCGGTATCCAGCTCCTCACTGGCCAGCAGCTGACCGACTGCTTTGGCGCCGGGAATGCGCCGGGTCATGATGTCCGCGGTGTATAACAGGCCGTGACGGATGACCTGTGCCGCAACCGGTCGGGGCACCGGTAGATTGCGTTCGCGCAGGGTCTGTAACAGATGCAGTTCACGCCAGGCCCGGTTGGAATTAAGACCGGTCCACAGATAACGGTCGGCGGACCAGCGCGCGATGAGCCCACCACGATGGTAGTGGCGCAGGGCCAGTTCCAATTCGTAATAATTGACAAAGAATGTGGTGCCCCGCCCCTCGGCAAAACCGGTGATGGCATCGTGTTGCGCCCACGCTTCCGATGTGAAGCCGATCAGATCCGGATCGGCAAACACCTCCCTGTCATACAGGACAAAACGGTTTTCGTATTGTTTGGTTAAAAACGTCATTTACAGGCCAACTCACCCGGGTTATCTGTCGAGTCACCGCCGGACAACAGCTTAACCCTTCGCAACTTCAGACTCCAGCTCCTGGATAATCTCATCGAGGCGCGCATAATGCACCTCGTTGGAAAACATTTCCCTGGCATAGCTCTGGCCTGCCCGGGCCATGGCATCACGCTGTTGTGGATTTTCCACCATCTGGCGAATGCATCTGGCCAGCTCGACCTCGTTACCGGCCTCGAATAGCAACCCGGTTTTATCGTGCTCGATAATCTCCGGCACACCGCCGGCGCGCGTCCCGATAACGGGAACGCCTGACAGCATCGCCTCGACCAGTACCAGGCCGAATGTTTCGATGTAGGTCGTCAGGGCAACCACATCAAAACACTTGTAATAGGCCCTGGAGTTATCGACAAAGCCGATAAACTTCACCTGATCCCCGATGCCTTTGTCCCTGGCCTGTTTTTTGAGTTTTTCAAGATAAGAATCGAACATGACGTGCCCCATGATACAGGCCTGCACATCAACCCCTTCCTCTTTCAAACGGGCTACCGCATCGATCAGCGTATGCTGGGCCTTGTACCATTCAACCCGGCCCGGCAACAGAACACGGAATTGATCATCCCGGATGCCATGCTGGGCGAGAAAATCACCGCAGTCCACATCAGCATGCAAATCGGAGGCATCCTCGACGCCATGATAGAGCAGTTCAATTTGCGAGGGCGCCATGGGCAGATATTTAAGCGCCTCTTCGTACATGACCCGGGTTATGACGATATATTTATCGATACTGTGGTAAATAAATCGATGATAGGCATCCTTTTTCTGACGGGTCAGCCGGATATGCCGCATAAACATCAGCTTGCAGTGCCGTTTTGACAGACGTTTGGCCAGCGCAGCCAGCATGACATCCTTTTGCCAGTGCGCATGTATCAGATCGATCTCGTGATCATCGATATACCGGGCCAGCTTTCTGGCGCTGATATACGGCAACACGGTCGAGCGGGGATCGATCCGGATACACGGTATACCTTCCTCCTGCACGGCTTCATCCAGATAGGTGCCCTCGCGCACCGCGGCATGCACAACGTGCTGCGGCCCTTTCAGGTGTTGTATGTTTTTCAGCGCGTAAAGCTCCAGCCCGCCGCGGCCGCGTGAGGTACATAATTCAAGAATGCGCATATCCAGACCTGGTTTCAAATTTCATAAAAGTGACTATTTAACTGCTCTAAATAAAGGCTGCCAGTACCCGAACACTTCGTGCAGGGTGGATTAAGAAATAGCGTATGTTCCACGCACTGTTATCCGGTATCGAGTATGCGGCGCGCCAGACACCCTTCTGGAGTGCATACAATCCTGTATCCAACCTTACCCGCAACCCTGCACAGTTTACAGGCTGTGTAAGATGAGCTAAATTGGCGCAGACTGACGCAACACTTAACCCATGAAAAATCTCTCATCTCATAAAATTCTTGTCGTTCGCAATGACAAACTGGGCGATTTTATGCTCAGTTTACCGGTGTTCAAGTTGCTCAAGCAGGCTTTGCCGGGGTGTACCCTGCACGCGCTGGTACCGGGTTATACCCGTGATATCGCCCTCGCCTGCGATGCGATTGACGATGTTGTTATCGACCCCGGTAAGCAGGCGCCTTACGCGCAGCAAAGCCAGCTTCTGACAACAATAAAACAGCAAAAGTATGATGGCGTAATCACCCTTTTTTCGACATCCCGTATTGCACTTTTGCTATGGCTGGCACGGATTCCTTATCGTCTCGCACCGGCGACCAAGCTGGCACAGATTTTTTATAACCACCGCCTTGTCCAGCGCCGTTCGTATTCTCTCAAGCCGGAATATCGCTACAATCTCGATCTGGCCGTACATTATCTACAACATCATAATATTACGCCTGATGTTGAACCTGCGCCCCCTTATCTTCAGTTTCCCCGCAACTGTGTTGTCGAGCAAAAGCAGGCTTTTCTCAAAGCTTGCAATATCGATGGCGATCCCGAGCTGGTTATCGTGCACCCCGGCAGTGGCGGCTCCGCCAACAACCTCAGTCTCGAGCAATACGCTCGTCTGATTCACCGCCTCAACCTGGACGACAATTATCACCTTGTCATCACGGCGGGGCCGGGAGAATACCCGGTTGCCGAATCACTTTCCATGCTGCTGGAGGGGATTCCTCACTCGATCTATGACTCGCAGCAGGGCCTTGTCAACTTTGCGCAGTTTTTACAAAACGCCGCGCTGTTTATCAGCGGCTCGACCGGCCCGTTGCATATCGCCGGCGCGCTGGACAGGCCGACGGCCGCCTTTTATCCCCGCAAACGCTCCTCCACCGCCCTGCGCTGGCAGACGCTGAGCCGCGAAGCGCGTCGCCTGGGCTTCATGCCACCGGAACAGGCCGAGGCCGAAGACATGCAAAGCATCGATATCGAAGCGGCTGCTAACCTTATCGCCGAAAAATTACTGCCCGCAAATAAACGCCAATAAGCGCGAATATCTTCCCTGACCATTCGCGTGTATTGGCGGATACCGGTTCATTGATGATCCGACTGCTGGCGTATCCACAAGTCGGCATACTTGGCAAAGGTGGAGTGAGCCGACAGTACCGCCAGTAAAAATCCCTGTTTACCATCGAGAAAGCCGGCGCGCACCAGATACATTTTGATAAAGCAACCCAGGCCATGCAGCATGCCCTGTAACAGGCTGCTGCGCTTGCCTCGTTCCTGACGTTGTTGTGCCCACGCCGCGGCGTAATGGGCGGACTTGACCAGGTAATGCTCCAGGTCCCGATAGGTGTAGTGCAGCAGATCGCCGGCGAGTTTTTTCTCTTTCATGCTATCAGGATAAACCAGTTTTTCATGAACCCGGTTGTCATTGTAACCGGCCTGCTCGCGTGGATAGAGGCGCGCCACATAGTCGGGATACCAGCCGGAATGGCGGATAAAGCGGCCGAACACCCACGACAGTCGCGGTACAAAATAGACCGCCTGCCGGTCATCCATTTCGACCGCCTGTCGGATCTGTTGCGCCAGCGGTTCGGTGATGCGCTCGTCGGCATCCAGCATCAGGATCCAGTCGCCGGTGACATACTGTTGCGCACGCTGGCGTTGCACACCGAAACCCTGCCAGTCATCCTCAACGTAAACCTTGTCGGTATATTCGGCCGCGATCTCCCGCGTCCGGTCGCGGCTGCCCGAATCGATGATCACAATCTCATCGGCCCAGCTGACGGTCTCCAGACACTCGCGCAGGGCGTCTTCCTCGTTCATGACGATCAGTACCACGGATAATGCGGGCTTGTTATCCATAAAACTTATTCTATTCGCGCGAGGATGGATTCGGGTTTAATGTCGTTCAGACAATTTGTATGGCCCATCGGACAATCCCGTTTAAAACAGGGACTGCAGTCCAGGTTCAGATAGACGATCTGCGCTTTGTCTGTCAGCGGCGGTGTGTAGTTTGGATCGGAAGAACCGTAAATGGCGATAACACGGGTGCCACTGGCCGCGGCCACGTGCATCAGTCCCGAGTCATTGGTCACCGCCTGCTCGCACAAAGACAGCAAGTCCACCACGTCGACCAGCTCGGTTTTACCGCACAGGTTCACAATATCGTCTGAGCCTGCGATCGCGTCACCCAGTGACGCTTCCTTGTGGGAGCCGAACACCCAGACCTGTTTGCCCCGCTCAACCAGCCAGTGCGCCAGCTCGGCGTAATACGCCGTCGGCCAGCGCTTGGCCGGGCCGTATTCGGCGCCCGGCATCATGGCGATGATCGGTTTGTCGGTGTTCAGGCCCAGTTTATCCAGGCAGGCCTGGCGATGTTGTGAATCGATCGCCAGGTGGGGTTGCGGTATCGCCGGAGCGATATCCTTATCACCTTCCTGTCCCAGGGCAACAAACCGCTGCACGGTCCGGTACAGCACGCGTTTGTCCAGTCGACGACTATCGTTGATGATGCCGTAACGCATTTCGCCCCGGTAGCCGGTGCGCCGGAGAATCCGTGCGAACCACGGAACCAGCGCCGCCTTGAAAGAACGCGGCAGGACGATGGCCTGATCATAACGATGCACGCGCAGGGCGTGGCCCAGCGCGCGACGTTTGCCCAGACCCAGTTCCCTGTGTTGCACGGACAGCGGGATCCCCTCGTGGACTTCGGGCATACGAGCCAGCAGCGGCAGCGACCATTTGGGGGCGACCACATCGATAACGGGATTGTTGCGTTGTTGTACCAACGTCATGAACAGGCTCTGGGCCATGACCATGTCGCCGACCCAGGCCGGGCCGATCACCAGAATACGCTCAGAAGGAGAAGTGTCGCTCACCGGTCGCCGTGATCACTGACTGTCGCGGTGCAGCCACCGCATATAATCAGTGACGCCCTCTTCGACGGTTTTGAAAGGGGCCTCGTAACCGGCTTTGCGCAGGGCCGTGATATCCGCCTCGGTAAAGCTTTGATAACGCCCTTTGAGATGTTCCGGGAAGGGAATGTATTCGATCTCGCCCTTGCCGTGATAGGCAATGACCGCTTCGGCCACTTCCTTGAAAGTCTGGCTGCGCCCGGTGCCCAGGTTGAAGATACCGGACTTGTCCGGGTTATCCATGAACCAGAGATTCACATCCACCGCATCGCCGGCATAGACAAAATCACGACGCTGTTCGCCGTTGCCGTAACCGTCGCAGCCTTCGAACAGTTTCGCCTTGCCGTTTTCAGTGATCTGGTTATTCACGTGGAAGGCGACGCTCGACATACTGCCCTTGTGCTGTTCGCGCGGCCCGTAGACGTTGAAATAACGGAAACCCACCACCTGGCTTTTGGCATCAGGCAGATGGCGACGCACATACTGATCGAACAGAAACTTGGAATAGGCGTACATGTTGATCGGCTGCTCGTATTCGCGACTTTCACTGAACACGCTGCCGGAACCGTACACCGAGGCGGACGAGGCGTATAAATAAGGAATCTTGCGATCCAGGCAGTAATGCAGCAGCGCCCTGGAATAGTCGTAATTGTTTTCCATCATGAACTTGCCGTCCCACTCGGTGGTACTGGAACAGGCGCCTTCATGGAAAATGGCTTTCACCTTTTTGGCAAAGCTTTCACCGGCCTTGATGCGCGCGATGAACTCCTGCTTGTCGAGATAGTCGGCGATCTCGCAATCGGCGATGTTCTTGAACTTGACGCCGTTGGTCAGGTTGTCGACCACGATGATGTCCGTCTCACCACGCTCGTTGAGTGCCTTGACGATGTTGCTGCCGATAAAACCGGCGCCGCCGGTCACGATAATCATGATTCCGCCTTCTGTTTGTCTGTGATGTTTTTAATGATGTCGGTGGTGGAATGGCCCTCGATAAATTCCAGCACTTCCACCTTGCCACCGTTGTCCAGTACGCAACGACTGCCGACAATCTCTTCCGGTTTGTAATCGCCGCCTTTGACCAGCAAGTCCGGCAGGACGTTGCAGATCAGCCGTTCGGGGGTGTCTTCGGTAAAGGGCACCACCCAGTCGACACATTCGAGTGCCGACAACACCGCCATACGCCGCTCGACCGTATTGATGGGGCGGGACTCGCCCTTGAGCCGCCTGACCGAGGCGTCGTCGTTGACCGCCACCACCAGCCGATCGCCGAGCTTGCGCGCCTGTTGCAGATAGAGCACATGGCCCGGATGCAGGATATCGAAACAGCCGTTGGTCATCACCACCGTCTCGCCATGATCGCGGGCATCTTTGACCAGCCGCACCAGCAGGTCCTCGTCGACCACGCCGGTTTCGATCTCGTGCTGTGCGCGCGCGGCGCGGCGCAGTTCATCGATGTTCACTGTAGCGGTGCCGAGCTTGCCGACTACCACACCGGCGCCCAGGTTCGACCAGGCCGTGGCATTGGCAAGATCCTCGCCGGCGGCAATTGCTGCGCCCAGTACCGAGATGACCGTATCGCCGGCGCCGGTGACATCGAACACCTCGCGCGCGTGGGTCGGCATGTGCAAAGCTTCCTGACCTCGACGCAGCAGGGTCATACCCCGTTCGCTGCGAGTCACCAGCAAGGCGTCCAGATCGTACTGTTCGATCAGCGCCATGCCTTTGGTCACCACTTCTTCGTCATTGCGGCAGCGTCCGACCACCGCTTCGAATTCGCTCAGGTTGGGTGTAATCAGGCTGGCACCACGATAGCGTTCAAAATCACTACCCTTGGGATCGACCAGCACCGGAATCTGTTTATTGCGCGCCGCCTGGATGAAGGCGCGCGCCTCGCGCAGGGTACCCTTGCCGTAATCGGAAAGGATCACCGCGCCGATGCCGTCGAGTTGTTGTTCGAACTGGCGCAGCAGATCCTCGGATTGATAACTTTCGAAGCCGTCTTCGAAGTCGAGCCGGATCAACTGCTGATGCCGGCTCAATACGCGCAGCTTGGTGACCGTGGCACACCCGGTCAGTTTGCTGAAGCGGCATTCGACCCCGGCGGTGGTGAGAATATCGTCCAGCGCATTGCAGGCCTCATCGTCACCGGTCAGCCCCATCACCCGGGCGCCGGCACCCAGTGCGGCAATATTCAGGGCGACGTTACCGGCGCCACCGGCCCGCTCTTCGGCCTCGCCAACCCGCACCACCGGCACCGGCGCCTCGGGCGAGATGCGCGAGGTATCGCCGTGCCAGTAGCGATCCAGCATCAGATCGCCGATCACCAGCACCCGGGCCTGTTCAAACTGGGGAAGTTGCAGTTTCATCAGCGACTCGCCGTC
>NZ_JAVLAZ010000101.1:1911-7541 GCF_031581315.1 Thiohalophilus sp. | reverse complement strand
ACGGTCATCAGCCAGAAAGACCACATCTCCAGCACCTGGGACTTGTCGCTGTTGGCGGCCGCCCGGCCACGCAGCATTGGCATGGCGTAGGAGATAATCGCCAGCACGATCATCACATAGGCACCGTAGAAGGCCATGTGCCCGTGGGCCGCGGTGATCTGAGAGCCGTGGGTGTAGAAGTTCACCGGTGCCAGGGTATGCAAAAAGCCCCACACACCCGCACCGAGAAATGCCATCACCGGAGTGCCGATGGCCCATAGCATGGCCGCCTTGTTGGGATGCTGGCGGCGACGACGGTTGGCCATATTAAAGGCGAAGATCACCATCATGAAGAACGGAATCGGTTCCAGGGCGGAGAAGATGGAACCCCACCATTGCCAGTATTCCGGGGTACCGATCCAGTAGTAGTGATGGCCGGTCCCGATGATCCCGGTCAGCAGGGTCATGGCGATAATGACATACAGCCATTTTTCCACCACCTCGCGGTCCACGCCGGTCAGCTTGATCAGCACGAAGGCCAGAATCGCACCCATGATCAGTTCCCAGACGCCTTCCACCCAGAGATGGACGACCCACCACCAGTAGTACTTGTCCAGCACCAGGTTATGCGGATTATAAAAGGCGAACAGGAAGAAGATGGCCAGACCCCACAGACCGAGCAGCAACACCCAGCTGACGACCGTTTTACGGCCCTTGAGGATAGTAATGGTGGTGTTATACAAAAAGCCCAGTATCACAAGTACCAGCCCTATCTTGATAATGGTCGGCTGCTCCAGGAACTCGCGGCCCATGGTGGGCAGGATCTCGTTCCCCGTAATCCTGGCCAGCGTGGCATAGGGCACCAGCAGATAACCCAGCACGGTCACAACCCCGGCCGCCAGGAATATCCAGAACAGGATATACGCCAGCTTCGTACTGTGTAGCTCCGTTTCCGCCTCCTCGGGGACCAGGTAATAGGTCGCACCCATAAAGCCGAACAACAACCAGACGATCAGCAGGTTGGTGTGCACCATACGCGCCACGTTGAAAGGAATCTCGGGAAACAGAAAATCCCCGACCACGTACTGCAGCCCCAGAATCAGGCCGAACACGATTTGTCCGACAAACAGAAGGATCGCGGCAATAAAGTAAGGCTTTGCCGCCATTTGTGATTGATATTGCATGATGGATTCTCCCCTTATCCCTGAATGTTCGGCGGCCAGCCGGCAGCATCAATTTCCGAGGCATATTTCAAAAATGCGGCCACGGCCTTGAGATCCTCTTCGGACAGATTGAACTGCGGCATACTGCGGCGCCCCGGAATACCTTCTTTGGGTCGGCTCTTGATAAAGGCGATAATCGCTTCTTCGCTGTTGCCGAAGCGCTTGTAGACATTCCCCAGTTCCGGTGCAAAATAAGCCCCTTCGCCGAGCAGGGAATGACAGCCGACACAGTTGTTCTCTTCCCAGACCGTTTTGCCCCTGGCAACCTCGGGAGTAATAGCCTCCCGGTTGTCCCGCTCGGGCAGTGCCTTGCTGGTATCAAACGTCAGGGCCAGGAACAGCAGGAAAAAAAATACAGCGCTGCCGTAGAACATGTTCCTGGCCATGGACTTGGTGAATTTTTCGCTCATGGTGGTTCCCCTTCTTCCATAGAGTGGCAGTTGCAGTTATACCCATAGGGTATAGTCAACAACCTTGATCTACGTCAAACCGAAAAACGGAATTGATACAGGAAACCTGCGCCAAACAAGCAGGCGAGAATACTCAGAGGAGGTCGCGCAAGCCCTGCACATCCAGCAGGCTGATATCATTCCCTTTAACTGCAATCAGACCGTTGGCCGAAAGCCGGGTAAGTATCCGGGAGAAAGTTTCAGGTTGAATGGAAAGACGCGAAGCAATCACGCTTTTGGGTGTACTGAGGTGAATTTCGGCCAGCTCGATGGCATCTTCCGGCAATTGCTCCAGCAGGAAAACCACCAGCCTGTAGGTGGCGTTATGCAGGGTAAGATTGCTGATTTCATTGATCCGGGCATGCAGGCGGCGACTCATTCCGGCCATCAGCCGAAAGCAGGTCTGTTGCGACTCTTCCAGTATCTTGCGGAAGCTCTTCATATCGAAACTGTACAGTTCCGTGTCAACGAGCGCCTGTGCCGATACGGGATAGCGCTTTGCCTGCATGAACATTATGGCTTCGGCAAAGGTATCGCCGGGATAAAGAATTTCCATGACCTTTTCATCCCCGTCCATGGAAAGCGTGAAAAGCTTGATCTGCCCTTTGTGAACCAGATAGAAACGATCGGCGGGTTGCCCGGCTTCGAACAGAAGGGATTTGGCCGGCAGGCTGCAGCGCTGTGAGTTACGCAGTACCCGGGTCAATTGCGCATCATCAAGTTCTTCAAACAAATAAACACGGTGTAACTCGTCAAGTAACGCCTGATCTGCATCCATCTGTTTAAAGCCCTTGATTGTAAATTAAGTTTGCTAAATTGAGTTAGCCAATCGTGAATTGATCAGGGTCAAAGCCTAGCACACCCTGGTGGCACTAGAATAGCTTACTGTTTCATCGCAGGCTTCCCTGACATTCTCTATGAAGTTGCAACTACTGATCGCCGGTCAACTCCCTAGCTGCCTGGAAACCCGGGATATCTGGCAGTCTGTCTGTCGCCAACAAGGCGTCGAGCTGGAGATCATCGAGCTGGAGGACGCGCAGGGACAGCAACTGATTGACACGCTGGGAATCAAAAGCTTCCCGGTATTGCTGGCTGATGGCAAGGTCAAGGTCGTTGGTCGACCGGATCCGCAACGTGCCGCCAGCATTATTAAGCAATTACTAATATCCTGAAAAACCAAATAACAGTGACGCCGTCGGCGTTGACTGAACTTTTCCTGTTCTGCCTGCCTTATCTGGTATACCTTGAAAGTGATGCATTGCCTGACCTTGCCGGAGAACTTGCCATGCCATCGCTACGCCGCGGAGTGTTTCTCGCGATCCTGCTGCTGCCTGCTGCTTTGCTGGCCGACAGCCAGCGGGCGATTACCCACATTCTGCAACAGAACGAGGCGCCTGTGGGCATCGTGTTTGAAATCATCACCGCCGATAGTGAGGGGTTGAGCTGGGCGCTACCCCTGGCCCACTCCTATATTGAACAATTACGTAAACAGTTTCCGGCCCTGCCGATTGCCGTGGTCACTCATGGCCAGGAACAGTTTGCTCTGCAAAACGGCCAAAGCGATGAACAACCGGCTGTGCACACGCAGGTCCGCTCGCTAACTGACGGTGATATCCCGGTCTATGTCTGCGGCACCTATGCCGGCTGGCGCGGCCTGAGCGACGAGGATTTCCCCGATTATGTCAACGTGGCCGCAGCCGGACCGGCGCAAATCAATGACTACGTGTCGCTGGGCTATACCCGGGTATTGATTCGCCAGCGACCGGATTAAACCCGCCTCTCGCCTGATAAAGGCTACCTGTCAGAATGCCCGCCGGCTCTTATCCCAGCAGCATGCGAATCCCCAGCGCATATAATAACAGAGCGAAGATCCGTTTTAACTGTGCCGCCGGCAGGCGATGCGCCAGGCGCGCGCCCAGCGGAGCAAACAACACGCTGGTGGCGACAATGCCGATAAAGGCCGGCCAGTAAACATAGCCGCTGCTCCAGGCGGGCAACCCCGGTTCATTCCAGCCATTGATAATAAACCCGGTAGCGCCGGCCACGGCAATCGGCAGACCGCAGGCCGCCGCCGTGGCCACGGCCTTGCGCATGGCCACATTACACCAGACCAGAAATGGGACAGTCATGGTGCCGCCACCGATGCCGACAACGGCCGACACAGCCCCAATCAACGTGCCGGCCAGCGACAATCCCGGCCAGTTCGGTAACACCCGGTTTGGATTGGGCCGATAGGCCAGAATCATCTGCGTGGCCACTGTCAGTTCGAAGATGGCGAACACCCATTTGAGTACCCGGGTCGGCATCCAGTCGGCGATCACCGAGCCCAGCAACGCCCCGAGCACGATAGCCGGTGCCATGCGCACGAATACGGACCACAGAACCGCGCCATGTTGATGATGACTGCGTACCGAAGAGATCGAGGTCAGCACAATCGTCGCCAGCGAGGTGCCGACGGCCAGATGGACAATCACCTCGCTGCTGAACTGTTGTTGCTGAAAAATAAACACCAGCACCGGCACGATAATCAGGCCGCCACCGATACCCAGCAAGCCGGCCGCCACGCCGGCAAACATGCCCAGCAACAGATATAACAGCCCGATTTCCATTCACTCAGTCCACAAAAAAATCATACAGCTGCGAAACCAGAAACAGGGCACTCACCGTTGCCCCCGACACCGGTACCCATAAAGGTACCTGAAATCCCTCATAACTATCCTCTCGCCGCTTGATGCGCCACAGGGCCACATTCATCAACGTAAAAATGATCAGCGTTACAAAACTCGTCAGCCTGGCCAGACTGATCAATGGTAACAACAGGGCAAACAGCAAAATCGCCGTCACCACCACGATGATCGCCGGAACCGGTGTCCGGGTTCGCCCGGAGACCTGACCGAGCAGCGAGGGCAACCAGCCCTGGCGACTGAGTCCGTACAATACCCGTGAAGCCATGATGATTTGAATCAGCGCGCCGTTGAGCACTGATACAAGACTGATCAGGGTAATAAACAACGGTCCCCGGCCGGTAGCCTGTTCGTATACCATGGCCAGTGGTGCGTCCGTCTGCGCCAGCCTGTCGGGCGCCACGCTAAGAATACTGACCAGGGTTACCAGCAGGTAAAACAGGGTGACAATGATCAGTACCAGAATAATTGCTTTGGGCAAATTACGTGACGGATCAATCACTTCCTCGGCCACATTGACCATATCCTCGAAACCGATAAAGGCATAAAAGGCCACGAAGGCCCCCAGCAACACGCCATACCAGACAAATGGCGCTTCGGGCGCGAGCAACTGCGGCCATCGTTCGGGAAGCGATCCCAGGCTGTCGCCGGCCACCCAGATAATCAGTACCAGCCCGGCCATTTCAAACAGGGTCATGATCACCGCGATCAGCACCGACTGGGTGACTCCCCAGATCACTACGGCACCCAGTGTCAGAATCATGACGCTGATGACCCAGATATCCGGCCACTGGACATAGACCTGCAAATAACCGGCAAAACCGTGCATCAGCGTGGCACTGGAAACCACGCCCACCAGCACCATCAACAGGCCGATCAGCCGCGAGAGGGACGCCCGACCAAAGCCCGCCTGGGCATAAACTGCCTCGCTGGCGCTTTTCGGCAGACGCGCCGCCAGCTCAGCATAGGAAAACGCGGAAAAACCGGCGATCAGCGCCGCAACAAGAAAAGCGAGGGGCGTCAGCATGCCGGCCACGCCGGCCACCTTGCCGACCAGAACATAAATTCCTGCCCCCAAAATGGTGCCGATACCATAGAATGTCACCAGCGGCAACGACAGGCTGCGCCTCAACTCATTGGAGTGGCTCAAAGAAGATTTGTCATTCTTCATGTGCATATCCTATTCTATGAGTTAAGACAGCACATCAATATTGCACGCTTTTTCGCCAGAATTCGATGTTCAGGATGCAAGGACGCGTCATACAGGAGTGACAAAACGTGTCGAACAATGTTCG
>NZ_JAVLAZ010000101.1:0-1811 GCF_031581315.1 Thiohalophilus sp. | reverse complement strand
CAGCAACTCAGAAAATCCGGCCATCAGACAATCACCGTCGATTTCAGCATTACACCGCTGGATAGTGAGACGGCGGTCATTATTTTTCACGATATAAGTCACCTTGATCGCTCCGATACCTTCCTGGGCCAATTACCGAATTTCGATCCCCTGACCGGCTTGCTGAATCGCGATGCGATTCAACAAAATCTGACGGAACTGCATCTGCAACACAAGGCCTCGGGCAAACCCTATACGGTCCTGCTTCTCGATCTGGATCGCTTCAAGCTGATTAATGACAGTTACGGACACTCTGCAGGCGATTTGCTGTTGCAACATATTGCCAATCAACTCAAACAGCTTATGGGTGAACGTGAATATCTCGGCCGCTGGGGCGGCGAAGAGTTTTTGAGCATATTGCCCGAGGTCGACTTCGACACCGGATTGAAAATCGCCGAGCAGATACGCAAAGGCATCGCAGACTTCTCGCTCAGAAACCAGCAACAGGAAATCTTCACCACCACCAGCATCGGTGTCGCCAGCTATCCCCAGGACGGCGAGCACGTTGCCGATATATTAAGAGTGGCCGATGCCGCACTTTATGAAGCCAAACGGGCGGGACGCAATCGGATCTCCAGCAGTCGTGAAAAACACGGCTCCTTTTTAAGCATCGCAACTCAACTGGAAAATGCCTTGCGTGAAAACCGGATTATTCCGGCTTACCAGCCCCTCATCGATCTGCAAACCGGCCAGAAAGTCGCCGATGAAGCCCTGGCGCGCATCATCAATCCTGACGGCGAACCGCTGCCGGCCGGGCAATTTATCGATGCCGCGGTTCATCTGCAACTGGTGCACCGCATCGACTATGAAGTCGCACGCCAGGCCATTTTGCGCTGCAGTAACAGTGTGCTCCAGGGAGAAGCACCCCATCCGCATTTTGTGAATATTTCCGCAGAACTGCTTCGCCACCCGGAGCTCGTTCAGGGCATACTGGATACGGCCCTGAAAGAATGCAAAGCCTGTGGTGATCGCCTTGGCAGTGAAAAACCGCTGGTAATCGAAATTACCGAACAGGCCCTGCTACACAATCTTGGCGAAGCCCGGGAAATATTCGCCCCGTTTCTTGATTTCGGTCTGCGCCTGGCGATCGATGATTTTGGCGTGGGTTATTCCTCCCTCAACTATCTCTCCGACCTGCCGGTCTCTTTTTTGAAAATCGACGGTCAGCTAATCCGCCGGGTCACAACCGAACCTCGCGTTCGCGCTATCGTAAAAGGGATACAGGGTATTGCCAGCGATCTCGAACTGATCACCGTCGGCGAATTTGTCGAAGATCAGGCAACCGTGGAGGTCTTGCGCGAAATCGGCATCAACTGGGGACAGGGCTATTACTTCGGCAAACCCCAAATCCTGCACGAACGGTTCGACATCTAAGCCTGGCTTTTTTCTAAATCCTGGAAATTAACGCGGAGCACGCAGAGACGCGGAGTCGCAGAGAAGTAATTATTTGTTCTCAGTGATTCGCCAGACCGCATAAACAGCCAGATATGGTTTGTTATTACCACTGAGAACACTGAACTCACCGAAGGCACCGAAGGCACCGAAGGCACCGAAGGCACCGAATATTCCATTTAAATATACTTCAGTGACTTCAGTGTATTTCAGTGTTATCGGTGTTACCTGAACTGAATTAAATCACTCTGCGTCTCTGCGTGCTCCGCGATATTCAAGCCGGCAATAAGAAAAGCTGCCATGGCTGAATAGCCACCATTATTTTATCCACACGGTTTTGGCGTTGACGAATTCGTGCATACCATGGTGGGACAGTTCGC
>NZ_JAVLAZ010000020.1:0-37767 GCF_031581315.1 Thiohalophilus sp. | reverse complement strand
TTCCACACCCAGGACGCGACTCATGGTAACTCCCTGGCACATCGTGCTCCGGGTTCCATCGGTCAGTGTCAGACGCCGGGCCGCGTACTGAAAGGTAAACGCATGGCCGGTCAGATGGGGAACAAAAAACGTACCACCCAGAATCTGGAAGTGGTCAAGGTCGACAACGATCGCAATCTGCTGCTGGTCAGGGGCGCTGTACCCGGCTCCAAGGGTGGCAGTGTCATCGTACGCCCCGCGGTCAAGGCAGGTTAAGAGGACGCAGACGATGGAATTAGGTTTAACTACAGCCACCGGCAAGGCCTCCAAGAAATCCGTCGAGGTTTCGGATGTCGTGTTCGGCGCTGATTTTAACGAGTCGCTGGTGCACCAGGCCGTGACCGCCTATCTGGCGGGCGCGCGTGCCGGTACCCGCGCACACAAAAACCGCGCCGAAGTCAGTGGCGGCGGACGCAAACCCTGGCGCCAGAAAGGCACCGGCCGCGCCCGTTCCGGAACTATCCGTAGCCCGATCTGGACCGGCGGCGGCAAGACCTTTGCCTCCAGGCCCCAGGATTGGTCGCAGAAGCTGAACCGCAAGATGTATCGCGCAGCAATGCGTTCCATCCTGTCGGAACTGGTCCGTCAGGAACGTCTGGTGGTGATTGACGATCTCAAAATGGACGCACCGAAGACCAAAGAGCTGGTTGAAAAACTCAATGGTCTGGGTCTGGACAGCGTCATGATCGTCACTCATGACCTGAACGAAGCGCTGTTCCTGTCAGCCCGGAACCTGCACAAGGTCGGGCTGTGTGAAGTCGGCTATGTGGATCCGGTCGCGCTGGTCGGGCATGACAAAGTGCTGATCACCGCCGAATCCGTCGAAAAACTGCAGGAGGTGCTGGCATGAACCAGGAGCGTCTGATGAACGTGCTGCTGGAGCCGCACATCTCCGAAAAAAGCACCATGCTGGCCGATCAGGCCAATCAGGTGGTGTTCAAGGTTGTACCGAGTGCAACCCGGACCGAAATTAAAAACGCCGTTGAACTGCTGTTTAACGTCGAAGTTGAAGGTGTCCAGGTGACCAATGTAAAAGGCAAGACCAAGCGTACCATGCACGGTACGGGTCGCCGTAAAGACTGGAAAAAGGCCTATGTTCGCATCAAGGCCGGCCAGGACATCAACTTTATGGGTGCTGAGTAAGGTTTAAGGAATAAAAAATGGCGATTGTAAAGTCAAAACCGACATCCGCAGGCCGCCGCTTTGTCGTCAAGGTCGTCACCGACGATCTGTACAAGGGCAAGCCGCATGCGCCGCTGCTGGAAAAGAAATCCCGCTCCGGGGGTCGTAACAACCAGGGTCGGATTACCACGCGCCACAAGGGCGGTGGCCACAAGAAGCATTATCGCCTGATTGATTTCAAGCGTAACAAGGACGGTATCGACGCCACTGTCGAGCGGATCGAATACGATCCCAACCGCAGCGCGCGTATTGCGCTGGTCCTTTATAAAGATGGCGAACGGCGCTATATCCTGGCACCCAAGGGTGTCAAGTCGGGCGATACCGTCATCTCCGGCACCAATGCGCAGATCAAGGCGGGCAACTGCATGCCGTTGCGAAACATTCCGGTGGGCACCACCATGCATGCGGTTGAAATGAAGCCGGGCAAAGGTGCCCAGCTGGCGCGTAGCGCCGGGGCTTCCGTGCAACTGGTCGCCCGTGAAGGTGATTACGCGACCATCCGGTTGCGTTCCAGTGAAATGCGCCGGGTTCATGCCGACTGCCGTGCCACGATTGGTGAAGTTAGCAACAGTGAACATAGCCTGCGCAAGCTCGGCAAGGCCGGCGCCAAGCGCTGGAAGGGTGTGCGCCCCACCGTACGTGGTGTGGCCATGAACCCGGTCGATCATCCGCATGGCGGTGGTGAAGGCCGTAGCTCCGGTGGTCGTCACCCGGTTACCCCCTGGGGTGTACCAACGAAGGGTTACAAAACCCGGAGTAACAAGAGTACGGATAAGATGATCGTACGTCGTCGTCGTAACAAGAAGTAACGAATTCAGAGAGCGAGTAAATGCCACGTTCTATCAGAAAAGGTCCGTTCGTTGATTTGCACCTGATCAAAAAGATCGATCAAGCAGTGGAAACGAACAGCAAGAAACCGGTCAAAACCTGGTCACGCCGTTCCATGGTGTTGCCGGAAATGGTCGGGCTGACAATCGCTGTACATAATGGTCGCCAGCATGTTCCGGTTTTGATTTCGGAAAACATGGTCGGTCACAAGCTGGGTGAGTTCGCGCCCACGCGGACCTTCAAGGGTCACGTTGCTGACAAGAAAGCCAGGTAAGAGGTTCTAGAGAATGGAAACCGCAGCAAAATTACGCTATGCACGCATTTCGCCGCAGAAGTGTCGCCTGGTAGCCGATCAGGTTCGTGGGCTTCCGGTAGAGCGCGCCCTGCAGTCCCTGACATTTAGCTCCAAAAAGGCCGCCGCGATTATGAAAAAAGTGCTTGAATCCGCGATTGCCAATGCAGAGCACAACGATGGCGCTGACATCGACGAACTGAAAATCAAGACTATCACCGTCGACGAAGGTCCGACTTACAAGCGTTGGGAAGCACGCGCCAAGGGCCAGGCCAACCATATTTTTAAACGCACCAGTCACATCACTGTGACTGTGGCAGAAAAGTAAGAGAGAAGCTGATGGGTCAGAAAGTACATCCGACAGGCATTCGTCTCGGCATCGTCAAGGACTGGACGTCCAAATGGTATGCTGATAACAAGAATTACGCCGATTTCCTGAACCAGGACATCGTAGTACGCGAATTTCTGAAAAAACGCCTGAAACAGGCTTCTGTCAGCCGGATCCAGATTGCACGGACCCAGGGCAGCGCGAACATCACTATCAATACCGCGCGCCCGGGCCTGGTCATCGGTAAAAAAGGCGAAGACATCGAGCGTCTGCGTAATGAAGTGACCAAAATGATGGGGCTGCCGGCAGTGCACATCAATATCGAAGAAGTGCGCAAACCGGAACTGGATGCCCAGCTGGTCGCAGAAAGCGTGGCCCAGCAACTCGAACGCCGCATCATGTTCCGCCGGGCCATGAAGCGCGCGGTACAGAACACCATGCGTCTGGGTGCCCAGGGCATCAAGATCAACGTCGCGGGCCGCCTGAATGGCGCCGAAATCGCACGTACCGAGTGGTATCGCGAAGGTCGTGTGCCTTTGCATACCCTGCGGGCAGATATCGATTACGGTCTGGCCGAAGCACAAACCACTTACGGCATCATCGGTGTCAAGGTCTGGATCTTCAAGGGTGAGATCATCGGGCATTACGCTGACAGTGAATCTGAAGCTGCAAAATCGGCAGCGGGTTGAGATTGGGAGTTTGAAGCATGCTGCAGCCGAAACGGACAAAATTTCGTAAGCAACAGAAAGGTCGCAACCGGGGTCTGGCCCAACGTGGCAGCAAGGTCAGCTTTGGCGAGTATGGCCTGAAAGCGACCGGCCGTGGCCGGATTACTGCTCGCCAGATCGAGGCGGCTCGTCGAGCCATGAACCGTTACATCAAGCGTGGTGGCAAGATCTGGATTCGGATTTTCCCGGACAAGCCGATTACCCAGAAGCCGCTGGAAGTTCGCCAGGGTAAGGGTAAAGGTAACGTTGAATACTGGGTTGCCCAGATTCAGCCAGGACGTATGTTGTATGAAATGGAAGGTGTTTCAGAAGAAGTAGCGCGCGAGGCGTTTCGCCTGGCCGCAGCCAAACTTCCTGTTACAACCACCTTTGTAACGCGGACGGTATTGTAATGAAAGCTAACGAATTGCGTGAAAAGAGTGTCGATGACCTCAACAAGGAACTTCTGGAACTGACGCGCGAGAAGTTTAACCTGCGTATGCAGACCGCAACTGGTCAGATGAATCGTACCCACCAGTTAAAATCTGTGCGCCGGAATATCGCGCGAGTTAAAACCATCCTGAATGAAAAAGCAGGTAAGGCATAATGAGTGAATCAGTAAAACGTACCGTAACCGGACGGGTTGTCAGCAATAAAATGGATAAGTCTATTACCGTCCTGGTCGAGCGCCGAGTGAAGCATCCGGTTTACGGAAAATTCATCAAGCGTTCCACCAAGTTGCACGCTCATGATGCCAACAATGAGTGTAATCAAGGTGATCTGGTCACTATTACCTCCTGTCGTCCTTTGTCCAAGACGAAAACCTGGGCATTGGATTCGATTGTTGAACGGGCCGCGATCGTTTAAGGCCTGAATTGAATAGAGTTTAGCGGAGTCGCTCAAGATGATTCAGATGCAAACCACGCTCGATATCGCCGATAACAGCGGTGCTCGTCGCGTACAGTGTATTAAAGTGCTCGGTGGTTCCAAACGCCGTTACGCCGGTGTTGGCGACATCATCAAGGTGAGCATCAAAGAAGCGATCCCGCGTGGTCGTGTCAAAAAAGGCGAAGTCTTCAATGCTGTTGTCGTTCGCACACGCAAAGGCGTGCGTCGTCCGGACGGTTCATTGATTCGCTTTGACAACAATGCGGCCGTGTTGCTGAACAATCAGCTGCAGCCGGTTGGTACCCGTATTTTTGGTCCAGTTACCCGTGAATTACGTACTGAAAAATTCATGAAGATCATTTCACTGGCACCTGAAGTACTGTAAGGCAGAGAGTAAAGCCATGAACAAGATTCGCAAAGGTGATGAAATTATTGTCATCACAGGTAAAGACAAGGGTAAACGCGGCACCGTCTCACGAGTGATGATGGAAGAAGGCAGCGTGCTTGTCGACAACATTAATGTTGTCAAAAAACACCAGAAACCCAATCCGGCAGTCGGCGCGACCGGCGGGATTGTGGAAATGGAAAAGCCGCTGGATATCTCCAACGTAGCCTTGTATAACCCGGTCACCGAAAAAGGTGATCGGGTCGGAATCAAGACCCTCGAAGATGGTCGCAAGGTTCGTTATTTTAAATCCAACGGCGAAGTGTTGGACGCTTAACCTTCAGGTTATAACAATGGCAAGATTGCAAAATTTTTACCGGGAAACTGTTATCTCCAATCTGAAAGATCAGTTTGGTTATAAAAGTGTGATGGAAGTACCGCAAATTACCAAGATTACGCTGAATATGGGCGTAGGTGAGGCAATTGGCGACAAGAAGATCCTGGATAATGCGGTAGCGGATATGACCAAAATCAGTGGTCAGAAGCCGATCGTCAACAACGCGCGTAAATCCGTCGCAGGTTTCAAGGTTCGCGAAGGCTTTCCGATTGGCTGCAAGGTAACAATGCGCCGTGAACGCATGTACGAATTCCTGGATCGGCTGATCAATATCGCCATTCCGCGTGTTCGAGACTTCCGTGGTCTGAACTCCAAGTCATTTGATGGCCGCGGCAACTACAGCATGGGTGTTCGCGAACAGATCATTTTTCCGGAAATTGAATACGATAAAATCGACGCGATTCGTGGCATGGATATCACTATCACCACGACAGCGAAAACCGACGAGGAAGGACGCGCGCTTCTGGCGGCGTTTAACTTCCCGCTTAAAGGTCAAGGGTAGGAGTAGAACATGGCTAAAGTTTCCATGGTTGAACGTGAAGCAAAGCGTATCAAGACCGTTAAAAAATACGCGGATAAGCGTGCTGCGTTAAAAGCCAGGGTCAAGGATCCGAATCTTTCGATTGAAGAGCGGATGGAAGCCCAGCAACAGCTGCAGAAATTGCCGCGTGATGCCAGCCCTGCTCGTCTGCAGCGTCGTTGCCGTATTACCGGTCGTCCGCACGCTGTCTATCGTAAATTCGGCCTGTGCCGTAACAAGCTGCGTCAGCACACCATGCAGGGTGATGTACCCGGCCTGCGCAAGGGTAGTTGGTAATAGATTTGGCTGATCGCGAATAGCTGAGAGCCTGGAGAACTAGAGAAATGATGACAGATCCGATTTCAGATATGTTGACCCGAGTGCGCAATTCGCTTGGCGCCGGCAAGACCAGTGTGACCATGCCGCATTCCAAGCAGAAGGAAGCGATTGCCCAGGTCCTGAAAGATGAAGGCTATATTGTGGATTTCAGAAAGGAAGAAGACGGCACCAAGCCACAGCTGCTTCTCGATCTGAAATACTACCAGGGTCAGCCGGTTATTGAGAAAATCAAGCGCGTTAGTCGTCCCGGCTTGCGCATTTATAAAGGGAAAGACGAGCTGCCGAAAGTAATGAGCGGCTTGGGTATTGCAATTATTTCCACTTCCCAGGGTCTGATGACCGACCGTGCCGCACGCAAGGCCGGTTTTGGTGGTGAAGTGGTTTGTACCGTGCAGTAATTCCGGGGTAACGGATCATGGCAAGATTAACAGCAATCAGTATTCCCAAGGGCGTGGAGGTCAATATTAATGACCAGCATGTCAGTGTGAAGGGTTCAAAAGGCACCATGGAACACACCGTGCACCCTGTGGTCGAGATCGTTCAGGAAGAAGATAGCCTGAACTTTCTGCCGCGCGAAAAGGGGCCGGCTGCGATCGCGCAGAGCGGAACTGCCCGCGCGGTTGTTACTAACCTGATGCATGGTGTCAGCGAAGGTTTTGAAAAGAAACTCGAGCTGGTCGGGGTCGGTTATCGTGCCCAGGCACAGGGCAAGGTGCTAAACCTGACCCTGGGCTTTTCACACCCGATTAACTACGAATTGCCGGAAGGCATTACCGCGGAAACACCGAGTCAGACCGAAGTCGTGATTCGCGGTATCGATAAACAGCAGGTTGGCCAGGTTGCGGCGGAAATCCGCGGTTATCGTCCGCCCGAACCCTATAAGGGCAAGGGCGTGAAATACTCGGACGAACGCATTATCCGCAAAGAAGCCAAGAAGAAATAAGGGCAAGGTAAGACGATGGATAAAAAGACTACTCGTTTACGTCGTGCACGCCGCACTCGCGCAAAAATCCGCGAGCTGGCTGTGCCGCGTCTGTCGGTGTATCGCACGCCGCGGCATATTTATGCCCAGCTGATTGCCGCCAATGGCAGTGAAGTCCTTGCCTCGGCCAGCACAGTGCAGACCGATATCAAGGGCAATGTTAAAAATACAGGCAATGTTGATGCTGCGGTGGTCGTCGGAAAGACGATTGCTGAAAAGGCCAAGGCAGCGGGTATCACCAATGTCGCATTTGATCGATCCGGTTTTAAATATCATGGCCGGGTCAAGGCTCTGGCCGATGCTGCGCGTGAAGCCGGCTTGCAATTCTAAGGGTTAATGAATTATGGCTGCATTTGATAAAGAACAGAACGCTGAAGACTTACAGGAACGCCTGGTAGGTATCCGCCGTGTTGCCAAAGTGGTAAAAGGTGGCCGGATTTTCGGTTTCTCGGCCCTGACAGTTGTCGGAGACGGCAATGGTCGCGTTGGCTTCGGCCGCGGCAAGGCACGTGAAGTGCCGGTCGCTATTCAAAAGGCCATGGAAAACGCGCGTAAAAACATGGTCAAGGTGCCGTTGAACAACCATACCCTGCAGTACCCGATTAACGCCGAGCACGGAGCCGCCAAGGTTTACATGCAGCCTGCTTCTGAAGGTACCGGTGTTATCGCAGGTGGCCCCATGCGCGCTGTTTTCGATGTAGTTGGTGTACATAACGTACTGGCCAAGTGCATTGGCAGCAACAACCCGATCAATGTCGTGCATGCGACCATTAACGGCCTGAAGAACATGTCTTCACCCGAATCTGTTGCAGCCAAGCGCGGCAAGAGCGTCAAGGAAATTGTGGAATAACACCATGGCTGACAAGACTATCAAGGTAACGCTGGTACGCAGTATGAACAAACGCCAGGCTTCGCACAAAGCGACAGTCAACGGCCTGGGCCTGCGGCGCATGCACCAGACAGTAGAACTGGAAGACACACCCTGTATCCGTGGAATGATCAATAAGATCAACTACATGGTTAAGGTCGAGGAGAATTGAGTATGTATCTGAATAGCCTCAAACCGACACCCGGTTCCAGAAAACCGGCCAAGCGCCGCGGTCGCGGTATTGGTTCCGGTCTGGGCAAGACCGGCGGTCGTGGCCACAAGGGCCAGAAGTCCCGTTCCGGTGGTTTCACCAAGGTGGGTTTCGAAGGCGGTCAGATGCCGTTGCAGCGTCGTCTGCCGAAGGTCGGTTTTGCCTCGCGCATGGGTCGTGTGACCGATGAAATTCGTCTGCACGAACTGAACAAGATCGAGGCGGACGTGATCGATCTGGCCGCGCTGCAGAAGGCCAACCTGATCAGCAAGGAAATCCAGCGGGTCAAGGTGATGGCTTCTGGAAAGCTGGAGAAGGCCGTCACCCTCAAGGGGATTCGTGTGACCAAAGGTGCCCGGGAAGCGATTGAAGCCGCCGGCGGCAAGGTCGAAGAGTAAGTTTCGGGATGGGTGCATCGAAACAGGGAGTGGCCAATGCCATGGCCGGGGGCAAGTTTACCGAGCTGAGGCAGCGTTTGTTGTTCGTGCTCGGTGCCCTGTTGGTGTTTCGCATCGGCTCGTTTATTACGGTTCCGGGAATTGACCCCGGTACGCTGGCAGAAATGGTCGAGCAACAGCGCGGCACCATCCTGGACATGTTCAACATGTTCTCGGGCGGTGCGCTGGAGCGTCTGTCGCTGTTTGCCCTTGGGATCATGCCGTATATCTCGGCGTCGATCATTATGCAGCTGCTGACCAAAGTGCATCCCAAGCTTGAACAGATAAGCAAGGAAGGTGCGGCTGGCAAGCGCAAGATTACCCAGTACACCCGCATGGCGACACTGGGACTGGCGACATTCCAGGCTCTTGGGGTGGCGGTCGCGCTGTCCCGCCAGGAAGGGCTGGTTATCATCGACAGCAACACGTTCTTCTTTACGACCGTGGTGACGCTGGTAACCGGCACGATGTTCCTGATGTGGCTGGGCGAACAGATTACCGAGCGCGGTATCGGCAACGGTATCTCGCTGATTATTTTCGCCGGCATCGTTGCCGGGCTGCCCACGGCGCTGGGAACGACCATGGAAATGGGCCGTACCGGTGATCTGGCTTACGGCAAGATCCTGGTGTTGTTTGCCCTGGCGATCGGGGTCACCGCGTTTGTGGTCTTTATGGAGCGCGGTCAGCGACGGATTACCGTCAATTATGCCAAGCGGCAGCAGGGGCGCAAAATGTATGCGGCGCAAAGCAGCCATTTGCCGCTGAAGATTAATATGGCCGGGGTTATACCGCCGATCTTCGCGTCCAGCATTATTCTGTTTCCATCCACCTTGTTGGGGTGGTTTGGCGGCAGTACCGACGGCGCGGCAGGTATCCTGCAGGATATCTCCACCATGATGTCGCCGGGGCAGCCGCTGTATGTGTTGCTCTATGCAGTCGCAATCATATTTTTCTGTTTCTTTTATACGGCGTTGATGTTCAACCCGAAGGAAACAGCGGACAACCTGAAGCGTTCCGGTGCATTTGTGCCGGGCATTCGTCCGGGTGAGCAGACGGCCCGTTATATCGATACGATTCTCGGACGTCTGACCCTGGTGGGCGCGGTCTACATCACCGCCGTCTGTCTGCTGCCGGAATTTCTGATTCTGGCCTGGGGGGTCCCGTTCTACTTTGGCGGTACCTCGCTGCTGATCGTGGTGGTGGTCGTGATGGACTTCATGGCCCAGACCCAGGCACTGCTGATGTCACATCAGTACGAAAGCCTGATGAAAAAGGCCAACCTGAAGGGCCAGGGCCCCTCAGGCATGTTGCGCTGAACAAAACCTGGTTGCTGGCCGGGATAATATCCCCGGCCGCACCTGAGAAGGTCCCCTCGGGGGCCATGAGTGAGAGACCTCTGTATCCCGCGTCGACGGGCTGATAATCCAGCCTGAAGGGCGGCCCGAGCTGAACTGGAATTTGGAGAGACTGCGATGAAAGTGCGTGCATCAGTCAAGAAAATGTGCCGGAACTGCAAGATCATCAAGCGCAATGGCGTTATCCGGGTGATTTGCACCGATCCGCGCCACAAGCAGCGTCAGGGCTGAGCCGGCGCGGCACAAAAGACGGAAAAAGCCTTGCTAGGGCAGGCAGTTAGCGATTAAAATTGCCCGTTTCGCAAGGCCCGGTTGGCATTGTTAAATAAAGATTTGAACGTTTAGGAGTAAGGCTAGATGGCCCGTATTGCAGGCATCAACATTCCGGTGAACAAACATGCGGATATCGCACTGACGTCGATTTACGGCATCGGTCGTACCCGCGCCCGGCTGATTTGCGAAGGCGCCGGCATCGATCCGAGCACCAAGATTCGTGACCTGGATGACAACGCGGTCGAAAGCCTGCGTAACGAGGTCGCCAAATTGAGCGTGGAAGGCGATCTGCGTCGCGAAATTTCCATGAATATCAAGCGCCTGATGGACCTGGGCTGCTATCGCGGCATCCGTCATCGCCGTGGCCTGCCGCTGCGCGGCCAACGCACCCGGACCAATGCCCGTACCCGCAAGGGCCCGCGCAAGCCGATTAGAAAATAAGTTCTATTAAATAGGTTTACTGGAATATGGCAACCAAAGCTGGTCGTACACGTAAAAAAGTCAAACGCGATGTCTCGGACGGGATTGCTCACGTCCATGCATCATTTAACAACACGATCGTGACAATTTCCGATCGTCAGGGCAACGCGCTGTGCTGGGCGACCGCCGGTGGTTCCGGCTTCCGCGGTTCACGCAAGAGCACGCCGTTTGCCGCCCAGGTTGCTGCCGAACGTTGTGGCGAGATGGCCCAGGAATATGGCATGAAAAATCTGGAAGTCTGGGTCAAAGGCCCGGGCCCGGGACGCGAATCCGCCGTACGTGCATTGAATGCAAAAGGCTTTCGTATCACTAACATCGCAGACGTGACACCCATTCCCCATAACGGGTGCCGTCCTCCGAAGAAACGTCGCGTGTAAGCGGGAGAAATATCTTGGCTAAATATATTGGTTCTAAATGCCGCCTGTGCCGCCGCGAAGGCGAGAAGCTGTTTCTGAAAGGCGAGAAATGCTACAGCAGTAAATGCGCGATTGAAAACCGTCCGTTCCCGCCGGGGCAACATGGACAGCGTCGTGGTCGTCTGTCTGATTACGCCACCCAGTTGCGTGAAAAGCAGAAAATGCGTCGCTCCTACGGCATCATGGAAAAACAGTTCCGTGGCTATTACAAAGAAGCGGATCGTCGCAAGGGTTCTACCGGCGACAACCTGTTGCAGTTGCTCGAATCCCGACTGGACAACGTCGTTTTCCGCATGGGCTTCGGTGCTTCGCGCTCCGAAGCGCGTCAGCTGGTGCGGCATAATGCCATCACCGTGAACGGTCGCAAGGTGAATATTCCGTCCATGCAGATTCAGGCCGGCGATGTGATTGCCGTGTCCGAGAAAGCACGCAACCAGCTGCGCATCAAAGGTGCCACTGAAGCAGCGCAAAATCGCGGCTTTGCCGAATGGCTGGAAGTCGATACCGATAAGCTGACCGGCACCTTCAAGAATGTACCGGAACGCAGCGAACTGCCGACCGACATCAAAGAACATCTGGTCATCGAGCTGTACTCCAAGTAATCAGCTCGAGCAGGACTCAGGGACTTTTGGAATATTAAATTGAGAGGACATAGATGACGGCCTCAGTATCAGATTTTCTGACACCGCGAATTGTTGATATTCAGCAAATCAGCGATACCCATGCCAAGGTCACTCTCGAGCCGCTCGAGCGTGGTTTCGGCCATACACTGGGTAATGCACTGCGCCGCATCCTGCTGTCTTCGATGACTGGCGCTGCCATTACCGAAGCGGAAATCGAAGGCGTTCTGCATGAATACACCACCATTGAAGGTGTTCAGGAAGATGTCGTTGATATCCTGCTGAACCTCAAAGGGGTTGCCCTGCGCCTGCAAGGTGAAGCCGAAGCCACCCTCACCCTGAACAAGAAGGGGCCGGGTCAGGTGACCGCCGCCGATATCCAGCTGGTGCAAAACGTTGAACTGATCAATCCGGAACATGTTATCGCCAACCTGACCAAGGAAGGCGAGCTGAACATGACACTCAAGGTGACTCGCGGACGCGGTTACGAAGCCGCCAACACGCGTGGTGACGAAGAAGAGGAAGAACGTCCCCTCGGTCGTTTGCAGCTGGATGCCAGCTTCAGTCCGATTCAGCGGGTTTCCTACCTGGTCGACAGCGCCCGTGTTGAACAGCGTACCGATCTGGACAAGCTGATTATCGAGCTGGAAACCAACGGCACGATCGATCCGGAAGAAGCCATTCGTGGCGCGGCGACCATTATGCAGGACCAGTTGTCCGCCTTTGTCGACCTGCGTGGACGCGAAGAGACTACGCCGGCCGAACAGGAACCGGAAATCGATCCGATCCTGCTACGCCCGGTCGACGATCTGGAACTGACTGTCCGTTCGGCCAACTGCCTCAAGGCAGAACAGATTTACTACATCGGTGATCTGATTCAGCGCACCGAAGTGGAACTGCTGAAAACGCCGAACCTGGGCAAGAAGTCCCTGACCGAAATCAAGGACGTGCTGGCTTCCCGAGGATTATCACTGGGTATGCGTCTGGAAAACTGGCCGCCGGCAAGTCTTAAGGAAAAAGAAGCCTGAACCAGGCTTCTGATCGTTTAACGAATCGAATTCAGGATTTAGAACAATGCGTCACCGTCAAAGTGGTCGAAAACTCAACCGGAACAGCCCGCATCGCAAGGCGATGTATCGCAATATGTCTGCTTCCCTGTTCCACAATGAATTGATCCGCACCACCTTGCCCAAGGCCAAGGAACTGCGTCGTACGGTTGAACCGTTGATCACCCTGGCCAAGAAAGACAACGTGGCCAATCGTCGTCTGGCGTTCAATCGCCTGCGTGATCGCGAAGCCGTTACCAAACTGTTCAACGAACTGGGTCCGCGTTACCAGAACCGCCCCGGCGGTTATCTGCGCATCCTCAAATGTGGTTTCCGCAGTGGCGATAACGCGCCGATGGCCTATATCGAACTGGTCGATCGTCCGGCATCGGAATCTTCTGCCGAGGAAACCGCGACCGAAAATGCCGAAGCCTGAACCACGGTTCAGCTTCAGAGAAAAAGCCGGGCAATGCCCGGCTTTTTTGTTTGTGCCGCTGTATCGATAAACAACGGGAACCACCGAATACACTGAACAGCACCGAAAAAACCGAAAATAAATTCGGTGAGGGACATAGGTCAGGTTGCGCTATGAGCTACCTGACATTCCCCGTATCGGCAGGGTGTGTCACGCAGGCTAACGCCAGCGTGACCTACAAGATTGGCCAGAGTAATGTTCACCTGAATCGGTCATAGTTCTTTCGGTCACCGAAGTAACCGAAAAGCAATTCGGCCATTTCACTGTCAATCGCTGTGTTCGGTGTTACACATACCGTCAGCAGTCGATCGTGGAAAGTCCACTGTTCGGGTGAATGGAGATAGGGATGATTGTTTTATTCACTGATTTTGGCTATGAGGGCCCCTATGTCGGGCAGATGAAAGGCGTGCTGGCCCGGCATGCGCCGAATGTGCCGGTGATCGATCTGATGCACGATGCCCCGGTATTCAATCATCATGCCGCGGCTTATTTGCTGGCCGCGGTCAGTGCATCTTTCCCGGAAGAATCGGTGATTCTCTCGGTGGTAGATCCGGGAGTAGGACACCCTGCACGCCAACCGGTCATTGTGCGCGCCGACAATCGCTGGTTTGTCGGTCCCGGCAATACCCTGTTCAACACAGTGATCAAACTGGCCGGAGAAGTCGAGGTCTGGGCGATTACCTGGCGTCCGTCGCAACTGTCCGACTCCTTCCATGGTCGTGATCTGTTTGCACCGGTCGTGGCGCAACTGGCCCAGGGTCAGATGCCGGAGGCCGAGCGGATTTCCGTTACCGACCTGTTAAGTCTCGAATGGCCGTCGGATTTGTATGAGATTATCTATTTCGACCATTACGGCAACGCTATGACAGGCATCCGCGCCGATACCCTCAGCAGCGATCAGCAGTTATTGCACGGCGAGCAGAAACTCTATTACGCGCGCACTTTTTCCGTGGCCGAAAAAGGGCGGCCGTTCTGGTATCGCAACTCCTCGGGGCTGGTGGAGCTGGCGATGAACAGCGACAGTCTTCGCGAACATCTGCAACTCAAGGTTGGTGACAGTTTGCAGATAGCAGGGGCAGATTAGTCATGGCGGTTAAAGATAACTTCGGTCATCAGGCGTCCTTCGAACCAGGCCTCAATGGTTAACTTTCCCGTGTGACGTTGTATTGTCAGACCAGGGCGTGCTTCGGGCTGGATCGAAATCGGCTCCAGTTGTTCGGCGGGATAATGGATCCGGAGTGTCACATGATAGGGGTAATAGCCGTCGAGAAAGCGACGGTGATAGGGCCCGTTGACCAGTTTGTAATGGCCGTTTTCCGGGTACAGGACCCGAATGCGGGCCTCGACACACAGACGATTGCCGCGTTGCAGATCGGTCATTTGCACCGTATTCGCCACCACCTTCGCATAACGGATGTTCTCACTTTCCACGATTTTCAGATCGTGCATCTGTTTGTACTGGTAGGTCACTTCCAGTTCCGGCACCGGGTCCAGGTTCTCGTGACACTGGCGCAACCTGAGCCAGCCGTCTTCCAGCGTGGTGGGCGTAATCCAGAAGGTATTGTCGGAATGAGGGACCGGCTTGTCCGGCGGGGTAGCCAGAAACTCGAGCTCGCCCGTATTGACCTGGAACTCTGGCGGCGCCAGCTCGTCACTCTCCAGCCAGCGCAACTGCTCCGCGGTCGGCTCGGCCGCAGAAACGGTGTCCAGCAGGCACAGGGCGATCATTCCTAACAGAATATCCCGTAATGTCATGCCTACAGCATAGAACCCGATTGCCCGTTTGTCAGATTTTACAGCTAACCACCGAAACACCGAAGACACCGAAATACACCGAATAAGACTATTTCGGTGTTTTCAGTGATGTTGGTCGGTGTCTTCGGTGGTTTTGTTTGCCAGACAAGCTAGGCGCGCTTCTTGCTATGTTTCTGCTGGGCTTCGAGCACCGGTTTGAGATAGCGGCCGGTATGTGAGCTGTCATGTTCGGCGGCCTCTTCGGGAGTGCCGGCACAAACCAGCTGGCCACCCTTGTTACCGCCTTCGGGGCCCATATCGATGATCCAGTCGGCGGTTTTGATCACGTCCAGATTGTGCTCGATGATCACAATGGTATTGCCGTGATCGCGCAGGCGGTGCAATACCGCCAGCAGCTGTTCAATGTCGTAAAAGTGCAGACCGGTGGTCGGCTCATCCAGAATGTACAGGGTGTTGCCGGTGTCGCGTTTGGACAGTTCGCGCGCCAGCTTGACCCGCTGCGCTTCGCCGCCGGAAAGGGTGGTGGCGTTTTGCCCCAACTTCACATAGGTCAGCCCCACATCCATCAGGGTCTGCAACTTGCGCTTGATGGCCGGCACGGCGTCGAAGAAGCTCACCGCATCCTCGACAGTCATCTCCAGCACTTCATAGATGTTCTTGCCCTTGTACTTGATCTCCAGCGTTTCGCGGTTATAGCGCTTGCCCTTGCAGACATCGCAGGGCACATAGATATCCGGCAGAAAATGCATCTCCACCTTGATCACGCCGTCGCCCTGGCAGGCCTCGCAACGTCCGCCCTTGACGTTGAAACTGAAGCGTCCCGGGTTGTAACCGCGGGCGCGAGCTTCCTGGGTGCCGGCAAACAGCTCCCGGATGGGGGTGAACAGCTGGGTATAGGTGGCCGGATTGGAGCGGGGCGTGCGGCCGATGGGGCTCTGATCGATATCCACAACCTTGTCGAACTGGCCGAGGCCGACGATCTCGTCGCAGGGGGCCGGCTCCTGGCCGGCCTGGTTGATCTCGGCGGCGGCGTGCAGGTAAAGCGTGTCATTGATCAGGGTGGATTTCCCCGAGCCGGAGACCCCGGTGATGGCGGTCATCAGTCCCACCGGGATGTCGATATCCACATTCTGCAGATTGTTGCCCCGCGCGCCGCGGATCGTCAGCCAGCGATCGCCGGCCGGGGTCCGTTGAGCGGGGACGGCAATAGCCCTTTGGCCGGCCAGATACTGGCCGGTCAGCGAGTCGGGCGTCGCCATCACCTGTTGCGGGGTGCCCTGGGCCACGATGTGACCACCATGGGCGCCGGCGCCGGGGCCGATATCCAGTACATGGTCGGCACTGAGGATCGCCTCTTCGTCGTGTTCCACCACGATCACGGTATTGCCCAGATCCCGCAGGTGATAGAGCGTATTGAGCAGGCGGGCGTTGTCGCGCTGATGCAGACCGATGGAGGGTTCATCGAGTACATACATCACGCCCACCAGTCCGGCACCGATCTGGCTGGCCAGACGGATTCGCTGGGCTTCGCCCCCGGAGAGGGTATCGGCACTGCGTTCCAGAGTCAGGTATTCCAGACCGACATTGACCAGAAAATTGAGTCGCAGGGTGATCTCCTTGAGGATCTTCTCGGCGATCTTGCCGCGCCGTCCGGGCAACTCGAGGGTACTGAAAAACTCATGCGCCGTATCGATGGGCAGGGCGGTCACATCGGGCAGGTTCTTGTCGGTGACAAACACATGCCGGGCCTGTTGATTGAGTCGGGTGCCGTGGCACTCGGGGCAGGGCTGGTTGCTCAGGTACTTGGCCAGCTCCTCGCGCACCACATTGGATTCGGTCTCGCGATAGCGACGCTGCATGTTGGGAACCACACCTTCGAACGGCTGGCGTTTTTTGTGTTCACCGCCGCGCTCGTTGAAGTAGACAAACTCGATCTTTTCCTCGCCGCTGCCGTACAGAATGATTTGTTGCAGCGATTCAGGCAGATCCTCGAAGGCGGTGTCCATGTCGAAGTCATAGTGGCGCGACAGGGAGAGCAGCATCTGGAAGTAATAGACATTGCGGCGATCCCAGCCGCGGATGGCCCCGGCGCCGAGGCTCAGTTCCGGATGGCTGACCACTCGATGGGGATCGAAGTACTGGCGCATGCCCAGGCCGTCGCAGCTGGGGCAGGCGCCGGCCGGATTATTAAAGGAAAACAGCCGCGGTTCCAGCTCGCTCAGTGAATAGCCGCAGACCGGGCAGGCATAATTGGCGGAGAAGACCAGTTCGTCCTGGTCGGAGTCCATGTAGGCCACCCGGATCACGCCACCGCCCAGGTTCAGCGCGGTTTCGATGGAGTCGGCCAGGCGGGTCTGCAGATCGGCACGGACCTTGAAACGATCCACCACCGCCTCGATGGTGTGCTTGCGCCGCTTGTCCAGTTTGGGCAGATCGTCCAGCTCGACCACCTCGTCATCGACCCGGGCGCGAATATAGCCTTCGGCGCGCAGGGTATCGAAGACCTGCTCGTGTTCGCCCTTGCGCTCGTCGATGACCGGCGCCAGCAGCATCAGTTTGGTGCCTTCGGGCTGCGCCAGGATGTGATCCACCATCTGGCTGACAGTCTGCGCATCGAGCACGGTGTCATGTTCCGGGCAGCGCGGCTCGCCGGCGCGGGCAAACAGCAGGCGCAGATAGTCGTAAATCTCGGTAATGGTGCCGACCGTGGAGCGGGGGTTGTGCGAGGTGGACTTCTGCTCGATGGAAATGGCCGGCGAGAGGCCCTCGATGTGATCCACATCGGGTTTTTCCATCACCGACAGGAACTGGCGGGCGTAGGCGGACAGCGATTCCACATAGCGGCGCTGGCCCTCGGCATAGATGGTGTCGAAGGCCAGTGATGATTTGCCGGAGCCGGACAGGCCGGTGATCACGATCAGCTTGTCGCGCGGCAGCGCCAGGTCGATATTCTTGAGATTGTGGGTGCGCGCACCCTTGATGTGGATGGTGTCCATTCAGACTTCCTGCTACAGCCAAACACACTACTATACGACGTTTACGCCACGACGGGAAAGCGCGTTATCACCTTACCGGTTGTCCCTGTTTCCCGCCCGGGTGGTTCCTGATAACATCCAACGCTTTACCGATAGTCTGATTACGGCTATCCCGCAGATTCTTGATCCGGGCTCTCCTGATTACCGATGCACGATAACGCGATGACCAAAGGCGAGCGGCGCATAGCGCTGGTCCTGGCCGGGGTATTTTCCTCCCGCATGCTGGGGCTGTTTATGATCCTGCCGGTCTTTACCCTCTACGCCGAAGCACTGCGGGGCTATACCCTGACCCTGGCCGGGCTGGCTCTGGGCATCTACGGCCTGACCCAGGCCCTGTTACAGATCCCGATGGGGCTACTCTCCGATCGCATCGGCCGCAAGCCGGTGATCGTTGCGGGGCTGCTGGTATTCGCTCTGGGCAGCGTCATCGCCGCCCAGTCGGACACCATGTGGGGGGTGATTCTGGGCCGTGCCCTGCAGGGGGCCGGGGCGATAGCCAGCGCGGTGCTGGCCCTGGCGGCGGATCTGACCCGGGAAGAGCACCGGCTCAAGGTCATGGCCCTGATCGGCATCAGTATCGGGCTCTCCTTCGCCCTGGCAATGGTGATCGGGCCGCTGCTGCACGGCTGGTTTGGCGTGCCGGGCATTTTCTGGGCCACCGCCGCTCTGGCCGCCCTGGCCATCGTGCTGGTGCTGCGGGCGGTACCCAAACCGGTCAGCGTGCGCTTTCACCGGGATACGGAGGTCGAGCCGGCCTCGCTGGGTAAAGTCCTGCGCGACAGCCAGCTGCTGCGGGTCGACGCGGGGATTTTCATCCTGCATCTGCTGCTGATGGCGAATTTCGTGGTGGTGCCGGGCCTGCTGGAGAATCGTTTCGGGCTGCCCGGGGCCAGCCACTGGCAGGTCTATCTGCCGGTATTGTTCCTGTCGATGCTGGTGATCATGCCGTTTATTTTCCTGGCCGAGAAAAAACGCATGGTAAAACAGATACTTGTGTTTGCCGTGGGGCTGATGCTGGCGGTTCAGGCGGGACTGGCCGCGGGCATCGACTCTATGGCCGGCATGGTCTTCGTGCTATGGTTATTCTTTGTGGCGTTCAATCTGCTGGAGGCCAGCCTGCCGTCTCTGGTCGCCAAACTGGCCCCGGCGACCCGCAAGGGCACGGCGATGGGCGCCTATACCACGGCCCAGTTTCTGGGTGTGTTTGTCGGCGGCGCGGCCGGTGGCTGGCTGGTGGATCACTATACGCTGACCAGTCTGTTCCTGTTTAATATGGGTCTGGCCGGGATCTGGTTGCTGCTGGTGATCAGCATGCGTCAGCCGCCGTATTACAGCAGCCAGTTGCTGAATGTCGGCAGCCTGAACGCGCAGCAGGCCGAGGAGCTGGTCGGCAAACTGAGCGCGGTGCCGGGCGTGATCGAAGCGATTATTGTCGCCGAAGAGGGGGTCGCCTACCTCAAGGTCGACAAACCGAAACTGGATCAAAGCGCGCTGTTTGCCTATTCGGTCACAGCGCAAAGCTGAATATCAGCATCAACATTGCACGAGGGGAGAGGACGAACATGGCAAGGGGTATTAATAAAGTAATCCTGGTGGGGAACCTGGGGCGCGATCCGGAAGTGCGCTATTCCGCCAACGGCGCGGCGATTGCCAATGTATCGATCGCCACCTCTGAAAGCTGGAAAGATAAAAATACCGGCGAACAGGTGGAGAAGACAGAATGGCACCGGGTGGTGATGTTCCGCCGTCTGGCCGAAATCGCCGGCGAATATCTGAAAAAGGGCTCCAAGGTCTACATCGAAGGCAAACTGCAAACCCGCAAGTGGCAGGGTCAGGACGGTCAGGATCGTTACACCACCGAGATCGTTGCCAACGAAATGCAGATGCTCGACTCACGGGGCGGCGGCAGCGCCAGTTTTGACAACAATTACGGCGGCAGTAGTCAGGGTAGCAGTAGCGGCGGAGGTAGTGGCGGTGGCCAGCCCGAGCCGGTCCCCATGGGTGACTTCGACGACGATATTCCGTTCTAGCGTATTTGAGTCTCTCGCGGAGGCGCCGCGCCGCAAAGGGGAGTCGCATTGGCAAACAGGCTGCATCGAGCACCTGAGTTAGCGTATACAACCCGGGTTTATCACTTCCCAGGCGTGTTCCGCGTTTGACCGAGAAACATCAAGTCGCTTTTTCCGTATTTTGTAAAAAACAAAACCCCGCTCAAGCGGGGTTTTGTTCTGGTAGCCGGCGTGTCGGTATGACGCCGGGTTTTTAATACCCGCGGTTTTTACCCTGGCCGGAACCTTTGCCGCCGCCCATACCCTGACCACGACCCTGGTCCATGCCGCGACCTTTCTCATGGCCCATTCCTTTCTTCTGCTGACTTTGATTCATCCCCTTGCCGCGCTGGCCGGGTTCATCGGGCAGTGTGACGCCGCGTTCCTCGGCTCGCTGCTGCATCCGTTCATGGTGTTCCTGACGGAATGCTTTGCGTTCCTCTTCGGAGTCCATGTTGCGCATTTGCTCGCGATGTTCGGCCCGTTCTTGCTCGGTCATCAGTTGCTGGCCGTAAATCTGTTCCTCCTGCGCCGAAACAAAAGGGGCGCTCAGGGACAGGGCGAGTAACAGTGGAATATGTCTGGCAAGATAGTATTTCATAATGTTCACCTCCTGGTGATAGTCAGAAAGACAAGGTCAGTAAAGCATAGAAACGGCCCGGATACCGTGCAAGCAGGGCAAAATAGTCATTGGTCCGGCATTGTGAGCCATTGGCTGGTTATATTATGGTAGAAATACACGAATAGTCTGTCTGTTGAGTATGGCTGAATCGATATCGCAACCGTCCCAACCCCTGCTGCACGAGGGTTACCTCTGGCCTTCGGCGGATTATGATCGGCAACTACTCGGGGTGCGCGAGGCGATCGGCGAGAAGGTCTACCTGGTGCGGCTCGATTTCAGCGATATCAACCTGTCCGTTACGGTCGAGAACAAAGCGGTGACGTTGCTGGATGTGGTGAGCTTTTCTGCCCCGGATCCCGCCCGGCGGTTATATCCTCATATGCTTATCCTGTCGGATGGTCGTGGCATCAACCTGGGGCATATCGCCCGGTTGAGTCGCGATCAGGCCTTTAACCCGCAACCGGAACAGATCGTCTATCAACAGGAGGTACTGATCCGGCGCTGGCTGTTTCGCGAACGGCGGCTCTCGCCGCAAACCATCCGGCATACCAGTCAGGTGCAACTGGCTCGCATACTGGGTCGGGTCGAGCCCCGGCAGCTGGAGTGACTGACGTAACCTTCCCAAGGTTATGACAGAGACTGCCCGGCATTGAATCCATGCCTGTGTTTTTGTAAGAACGGCATGCAGTTTGGTTTATGTGCTGATATGCGGTACAGTTTTGATTAAAAGTTGAGGGCGCGTGAAAGCGACAACAATAATCCCCTCATCAATCACATAGGCCACGCCAAGATGGCTATTTGACATGATAAATCAATCAAAATCCCGTTGCAGGAACTTGTACAACCGTTTATTGCTGAGATTACAGATATAGCGTGAATCACACTATTTCAACACTACTGATGATTTTTGTTTTGCTGCCTCTGTCATTGACGCAAGTTGTTGCGCAGGATGAGGTTGCACCCGGCAAAGATTGCCCTGATGATGCGCCGGAGTGTGGTAAAGAGAATGTTTCTCCGCCGGACGAACAGGCAAAAGACAGCAAAACGTTTTTTTCTTTTCTCGATAAACCTCAGAGTATGATGGCCGGTGGCCTGACCGGCATGACCACCTACATGGACGAGTTCTTTGCCGAGGAACGTGTCTTTTATGACAAGACCGGCAGCTATGTTCGTATTACAGCAGATACTATCTTCGACGAAAACGGGGAGGTCGGTTATGCCGGTGATATCAAGTTAAAATTACGTTTGCCGCGAACCGAGGAAAAACTCAAGCTGACCTTTGAAAGTGATCCGGAGGAACAACGCGATTCGCTCGATAGAACGCTGGAAGAGTCGCCCGAGCAAGCCGCTCGGGAGCGGGACTATTATGGCGGGATCCAGGCAACCCTGGGGGATGAACGAAAATGGCGCTTTAAACCTTCAATCGGTGTCAAATTCGACAAACCCATCGACATTTTTCTGCGCCTGCGCATGGATCGCAGTTACAAAACCGGTGACTGGTTGTTTCGGCCCAGTCAGACGTTCTATACCTTCAAGGAAAAGGGGTTCGGCTCGGATACCGCCTTCGAGCTGGATCACAGCTTAACCGACAATCTCCTGTTTCGTTCTTCAAGCTTTCTCCGTTACCAGGATGAAAACGATTATTTCGAACCCAGCCAGGTCTTCTCACTGGTCCACAGTCTCAGTGAACGCCGTGGCATGGCCTATCAGATCGGCGTCTACGGGGTTAGCGAGCCCACCTGGCAGGCAACGGATTATCTGGCCCAGCTGCGTTATCGCCAGCGAATTCACTCCCATTATTTATTTGTCGAGCTGATTCCCAAGGCAGTTTACCGGCGCGAGAATAACTTCGAACCGGAACACTCGTTTACTCTGCGATTGGAAATGGTTCTGGAAGGCTGAGCCGGACTACCGGCGCCGGAAGATCAGAAAATAATTTTCCTCGAGCATCGGCAGATCACGCACTAGCTCGAAACCGGCCGCCGCTACTTCATCGATCACCTGATCCTTGTTGGCTCGTACATGCGACATTACCCAGGATGAGCTGCGCCCCGGCTGTTTGCGAAAATCGATAATCGCCAGTTTCCCATTGGGGCGTAATGCCCGGTGAATCGACGCCAGCATCGCCCCGGGATATTCAAAATGGTGATAGGTGTCGCTCAGGAAAACCCGGTCCACGCTTCGCTCGGGCAACCGGGTTGATTGCTGATCGTTAACAATCCCCTCGACATTATTCAATCCCTGCTCACGGGAGGTGCGCACCACATTCTCGACAAAGTTTTCGGCGATATCCACCGCGTACACCTTGCCGGTATCGCCCACCTGTTTGGCAAACAGCCGGGTAAACAGACCGGTCCCGGCCCCGACATCCGCGATCCGCATGCCCGGCTCCAGTTCCAGTGCATCGACAATCGCGTGCCGCCGGTCGTACACCTCCCGGCCCGGTCGCTCGAAAGTACTTCGCCAGCGCTCGAAATCGGGTTCCTGGTAATGGCGGTTGATACCGGGGTTGGCGTTTTCCTCGGCTTGCAGGGATGGAGTGGTCGGCAGCCACAAGCCAAGGCCGACAAGCAGACTGATCATTATCAGTGTCTGTCTGATAAACATGGTTATTCCTGTGTGTGGTGTGTTGATCTAATTAAAGCGCGAGCTCGGGGGTACGTAAAGGCAGGCAGGTAGCCATTGAAAACACCGACGGCACTGAACTCATCGATAAGACTTGCTGGATTAGAATGAATATTCAGTGCCGTCGCTGTTTCTCTGGACGGTCTCAAAAACAAAAATGCCGGCCTTCCCGCTGTGTGAAAGACCGGCATTTGTTTTGAATTGGTCGGGGTGACAGGATTTGAACCTACGACCCCCGCCTCCCGAAGACGGTGCTCTACCAGGCTGAGCTACACCCCGTTATTAAGCCGTTGAAACGGCGCTGACAGCATCAAAGCGATTGGAAGTCTTGCGTCAGTAACTGCGGTTGACGGCGAATTCGGCGAGGAAGCTGAGGGCGTCTTTGTACTGCGACGTCGGGATTTCACTCAGCGCCTCGATGGCCTGATCGGCCTCCGCTCGCGCGCAGCGCGCAGTGTAGTCGATAGCGCCGGTGGATTCAATCGCTTCGCGTACCGCCTCGATCTGCTCAAGGCCCCCGGTTTCGATGGCCTGGCGGATGACGCCGGCCTGTTCCGGGCTGCCCTGCGCCATGGCGTAGATCAGCGGCAGAGTGGGTTTGCCCTCGGCCAGATCGTCACCGATGTTCTTGCCGGTTTCCCCGCTGTCGGCGCGGTAGTCGAGTACGTCGTCTACCAGCTGGAAGGCGCTGCCCAGGTGCATGCCGTAGCGGGCCATGGCCTGCTGGAGCGCGGCAGGCTGGTCGGTGATGACCGCCGACAGCTCACTGGCCGATTCGAACAGTTTGGCGGTTTTGTTGTGAATGACCTCCATGTAGCGGGCCTCGGTGGTGTCCGCGTCGTGGATGTTGAGCAGTTGCTGGACCTCTCCCTCGGCGATGGTGTTGGTGCAGTTGGCCAGAATACGCATAATATCCATGTGACCAATATCGACCATCATCTGGAAGGCGCGGGAATAGAGGAAATCGCCGACCAGCACGCTGGCCGAATTCCCCCATAAATTGTTGGCGGTTTCCCGTCCCCGGCGCAGCTCGGAGCCGTCTACCACGTCGTCATGGAGCAGGGTGGCGGTGTGGATGAACTCGATGATCGCCGCCAGATCGACGTGATAGCGGCCCTCATAGCCCAGCGCGCGGGCGCACAGCAGGTGGATGATGGGGCGCAGCCGCTTGCCGCCACTATTTATAATGTAAGTGCCCACCTGGTTGATCAGCACCACCTCGGAATGCAGCCGCTCGCCGATGCAACGGTTGACCTCGACCATATCGGGGCCGATTAACGCCTGGATGTCCTCGAGAGTCTTCAAAATGGCACGCCTGTGGGCAAAGCGCAAAATGCTAGGGAGCCCCCACTGACCTGTCAAGCCAGACGCGGCCTTGAGAGCGCTTAAATTGGCAGAAAATCAGGAAAATTCTTTGACCGGGGCGGTCCCAGACGCTAAAATTGCGCCCCTTTCCACAGTCGAGTCCGCCCTGACGGCGGGGATATTTGGAGCACAGATTATGTACGCGGTTATCGAAACCGGTGGCAAGCAGTACCGGGTAGAACAGGGCCAGAAAATCAAGGTCGAGAAGCTCAACGCCGAGCAGGGCGCCAGCGTGGATATCGACAAGGTCCTGATGATCGCCGATGGCGAGGATTTCAAGGTTGGTAAGCCCTATGTCGAGGGCGGCAAGGTCACCGCGACCGTGGCCAGCCACGGTCGCGGCAAGAAGGTGATGATTATCAAATTCCGTCGCCGTAAACACAGCCGGAAAACCCAGGGCCACCGTCAGGACTACACGGAACTGGAAATTACCGGTATCAGCGGCTAAGCAAGAGGACGTAAAGCATGGCTCATAAGAAAGCAGGTGGTAGTACCCGTAACGGTCGCGATTCCCAGTCGAAACGCCTTGGCGTCAAGCGCTATGGTGGTCAGGTGGTCAAGGCCGGTAACATCCTGGTTCGCCAGCGCGGCACCAAGGTTCACCCGGGCGTGAACGTCGGCAAGGGTGGTGACGATACCCTGTTTGCCAAGGCTGATGGCACCGTGGTATTCGAGACCAAGGGGCCCCAGCAACGCAAACGGGTCAGCATTATCCCGGCCTGAAGACGCCAGGGTACAAGCCGAACCGCCAAAGCCCCGTCCCTCGCGACGGGGTTTTTGTTTGCAGGAGGGGTGGCCAGCGAATGCGGGTCTTCTCGCCAGGCAACTGGAAATTCGGCCTACAAATCAAACATGATTGGAACAGGTAAGACTCATTTTCCCGGGCCGTCTTGGCCCTCGTAACTATACGGAACTGAAAGATGAAATTCGTCGATGAAGCAGCGATTCGGGTCGAAGCCGGCAAGGGAGGCAACGGCTGTGTCAGCTTTCGGCGCGAAAAATTCATCGAGTTCGGCGGTCCCGATGGTGGCGATGGTGGCGATGGTGGTGATGTGTACCTGATCGGCGAGCGTAATCTCAATACCCTGGCCGATTTTCGCTACACCCGCCAGTTTCGCGCCGAGCACGGCCAGCAGGGCAAGGGCCGCAATATGACTGGCAAGGGCGGCGAGGACCTCACTATCCCCGTGCCGCTGGGCACCCAGGTGTTCGACGAGGAGACCCAGGAGCTGCTCGGCGACGTGCTGGAGCACGGCCAGACCCTGCTGGTGGCCAAGGGCGGTCATCACGGTATCGGCAATACCCGTTTTAAAAGCAGCACCAACCGGGCGCCGCGCCAGTCCACCCCTGGTACCCCGGGCGAGGCCCGCCTGCTGCGTCTGGAGATGAAAGTGCTGGCCGACGTGGGACTGCTGGGTCTGCCCAACGCCGGCAAATCGACTTTTATCCGCGCCGTCTCCGCGGCCCGCCCCAAGGTGGCCGATTACCCGTTTACCACCATTTATCCCAACCTGGGCGTGGTCAGTGTCGAGGCGCACCGCAGCTTCGTGATTGCCGATATTCCGGGGATTATCGAGGGCGCGGCCGAGGGTGCCGGGCTGGGGCTGCAGTTTCTCAAGCACGTCTCGCGCACCCGGCTGCTGCTGCACCTGGTGGATATGGTCCCGCCGGATCCTGACGGCGATCCGGTAAGCGACGTGCGCACCATCGAGCAGGAGATGCGCCGTTTCGATCCGGCGCTGGCCGGGTATGAGCGCTGGCTGGTATTGAATAAAATCGACCTGTTGCCCGAGGACGAGCGCGAGGCCCGCTGCCAGGCGCTCGTCGATGAACTGGGCTGGCAGGGACCGGTCTATTCGATCTCGGCCATCGGCCAGATCGGCACCCGGCAGCTCTGTTATGACATCATGGGCTATATCGAGCGCCAGCGAGAGGACGCCCGGGCGGCATCGACAGACGACTAACGCGACAGTGGAACAAGACGCATGTCCAGACGGCAACAACTGAAAACCTCGCAGCGCTGGGTCATCAAGATTGGCAGTGCCCTGCTTACCCGAGACGGCGCCGGGCTCAACCGGGAGGGGCTGGATAACTGGGTGGCGCAGATGGCGGCCCTGGTGGAGCAGGGCGTGGAAATCGTGCTGGTCTCCTCCGGCGCGGTGGCCGAGGGCATGTCCCGGCTGGGCTGGAAGCAGCGCCCCAGCGCCCTGCACCATCTGCAGGCCGCCGCCGCCGTGGGGCAGATGGGCCTGATTCAGGCTTACGAATCGCGTTTTGCCCGGGATAACCTGCATACCGCCCAGATCCTGCTGACCCACGACGATCTCACCAGTCGCAAGCGCTATCTCAACGCCCGCAGCGCGGTCCGCAGTCTGCTGCAGCTGGGGGTGATCCCGGTGATCAACGAAAACGATACCGTGGTGACCGATGAGATTCGCTTCGGCGATAACGACACTCTGGCCGCGCTGGTCGCCAACCTGGTGGAGGCCGATACCCTGATTATTCTGACCGATCAGCAGGGACTGTACGATCGGGATCCGCGCCAGCACGGCGATGCCACGTTGATCGACGAGGCGCTGGTCCATGACGAATCGCTCGATGCCATGGCCTCCGACGGCGCCGGGGCGCTGGGCCGCGGCGGCATGAAGACCAAGCTACGCGCCGCGCGCCTGGCGTCCCGTTCCGGCACCTCCACAGTTATCGCCTCGGGCCGTGAAGAGCAGGTACTGATCCGGCTGCGGGCCGGAGAAGCTCTGGGCAGCCTGTTGTACGCCGAGCAGGCGCCGCTGGCGGCGCGCAAACAGTGGCTGGCCGGCCATTTGCAAATGCGCGGCCGGCTGGAGCTCGACGCGGGCGCCGTCAGGGTGCTGCAACAGTCGGGACGCAGCCTGCTGGCGGTCGGTGTACGGGATGTGAGCGGCGATTTCGTGCGTGGCGAAATGGTGGCCTGTGTGAATCCCGACGGCCGGGAAGTGGCCCGGGGACTGGTCAACTACAATGCCGATGAGGTGCGCCGCATCATGGGCGAGCCGAGCGAGGCGATCGAATCGATTCTGGGGTATATCGACGAGCCGGAGCTGATCCACCGGGACAACATGGTACTGGTGTAACCGCGTAAAGTTACCGCGCCGTCGACCGATACCATTATGATAGGCAGGGGCATTCGCTGTAGTTCCCCAGCTCACTTGAGTGATCGCAACAGGGAGTCCGTGATGAAGATTCTGGTGGTGGATGACGATATCCAGCTTGGCCGGCTGATCAAGGGCATGTTCGAGCAGCTGGGCGAGAGTCAGGTGGATTGTGTCGAAGAGGGTCGGGAAGGGCTGCGTCGCCTTCGGCAGGAGGCATACGGCCTGGTGTTGCTGGATATCAACATGCCGACTATGAGCGGGGTCGATTTCGCGGTCGAGCTGGGCCAGCAGCAGCCGGGCACGCCCTGCATTTTTGTCACTGCCGCGGCCAATGAAATGGCGCAGGCGGCCATGAATGTGGCCCAGGAGGCCGGCGTCAGAATGCTGGGCACCCTGCACAAACCCTTTTCACTGGAGCAGCTGGAAACCCTGCTCCAGCAGGCCCGGTCCGCCGCCTGACCGGGCGGTTTCGGGCATAAAAAAAGCCGGATAGGAATCCGGCTTTTTTTATGTTTGCAGCAGGCTGCCCCGATTACATCGCGCGGATGCGGGCGTTCAGCCGGCTTTTCTGCCGGGCGGCCTTGTTCTTGTGAATCAGCCCCTTGCTGGTGGTCTTGTCGATAATGGCCACGGCCTGTTTGTAGGCCTGTTCAGCCTGGGCCTTGTCGCCGGCTTTCACCGCGCCGAGCACTTTCTTGACGAAGGTGCGGAACTTGGAACGATAGGCTGCGTTGTGCTGACGGTTATCTTCCGCCTGGCGCGCCCGTTTGCGGGATTGTGCAGTGTTGGCCAAAACGTCTCTCCTGACTCGATCAATTTCGTAATTTCGAAGGCCGCGTATGATGGTGGTTTTGCCCCCAAATGTCAACGCTGTGGCGAAATTTCATCGCCTGCGTATTCAGCCCCCCGGCCGGTGGGGTAAGATGCGCAGGTCGGCCCGGCAGCCTGTTTGGGTGTAAGTGATTACAAACTAACAAATCATTAAATAACAACAAGATAGAGACGCCGCCATGGGACTGTTACGGTCCACCGCCATTTTCAGCAGCATGACCCTCATCTCCCGCATTACCGGCCTGGTGCGGGATGTGGTGTTCGCGGCCGTGTTCGAGTTCGGCAAGGCCACCGACGCCTTTTTAATCGCCTTCAAGATCCCCAATTTCCTGCGTCGGCTATTCGCCGAAGGGGCCTTCGCCCAGGCCTTTGTGCCGGTGCTGGCCGAGTACAAGGTCCAGCGCGACGAGGCGGCGGTGCGCGATCTGATTGCCGCCACCGCCGGTACCCTGGGCGCGGTGCTGCTGATTCTCACCGCCCTGGTGGTGCTGGTGACGCCCCTGTTCGTCATGCTGATCGCCCTGGGCTATATCGGCGATCCGGCCCAGGTGGATCTGACCGCCGAGATGCTGCGCATCACCTTCCCCTACATCTTTTTTATCTCCCTGACCGCGCTGTCCGGCGGGGTGCTCAACACCTATGGCCGTTTCGCCCTGCCAGCCTTTACCCCGGTGCTGCTCAACCTGAGCCTGATCGGCGCGGCCCTGTGGCTGTCGGACTATTTTGCCGTGCCGGCCATGGCCCTGGCCTGGGGTGTACTGATCGCGGGGCTGGCACAACTGCTGTTGCAGCTGCCGTTTTTGCTCAAACTGCGCCTGTTGCGCTGGCCGCGCTGGGGCTGGCGCGATTCGGGAGTGCGGCGCATCATGAAGCTGATGTTGCCGGGGATTATCGGCTCCTCGGCCATGCAGATTAACCTGCTGTTCGATGTCATGGTCGCCTCGTTTCTCGCCTTTGGCAGCATCACCTGGCTCTATTTTGCCGATCGGATGATGGAGTTCCCGCTGGGGCTGTTCGGCATCGGCCTGGCCACGGTGATCCTGCCCTATCTGTCGGAGAAGTTCGCCCGCCAGGATGCGCTGGCCTTTTCCCGCACCCTGGACTGGGCGCTGCGCTGGGTGCTGCTCATCGGGTTGCCGGCGGCGGTCGCCCTTGGCGTGCTGGCCGGGCCGATCCTGGCGACGCTGTTTTTATATGGTGGCAAGGGAAGCCATGATCTGAGCATGATGGCGCTGGCGCTGATCGCCTACAGCTTCGGGTTGCTCGGCTTCATGCTGGTCAAGGTACTGGTCCCCGGCTATTTCGCCCGCCAGGATACGAAAACACCGATGAAAGTGGCGTTGATCGCCATGGTCGCCAACATGATTTTCAACGTGATTCTGGTGGTGACGCTGGTGCAGGTGGGTTATTCCGCGCCGCATGCCGGGCTGGCGCTGGCCACCACGCTCTCGTCGTTCATCAACGCCATGCTGTTGTTGCGCGGCCTGTTGCGTGGCGGGGTGTTCCGGCCCGAAGCCGGCTGGGGGCTGTATTTTGTGCGCGTGATCCTGGCCGCCGGGCTGATGGGGGCGAGCCTCTGGTACCTGGCCGGTGACTGGTCGCAGTGGGTCGACTACACACTGGTCGAGCGGCTGACGCATCTGGGCTGGTTGATCCCCGCCGGCGCGGCCATTTACTTCGCCGTGCTGGCCTTAAGCGGCCTGCGCTTCGGCCAGTTCCGCCGGCCGGTGTCGGGCTAACCTGCTAAAGGGCAGGGAATGATCTCTCGCAAAGACGCTAAGCTCGCAAAGAAGAACAGTAATCTTTTCTTGGCAGCTCTGCGTCTTTGCGAGAGTTTTATTTCATTTGCCTGAATCCCAGGGTTTTTTCGCTAACAGCCCCTTGTTTTTGTTATACTTTTGGCCTTTTTCCGGTGGTGTGAATCAATCATGGAGCTGATCCGCGGTCTGCATAATCTGCGCCCCCGTCACCACGGTTGCGTGGCCACCATCGGCAATTTCGATGGGGTGCATCTGGGCCATCAGGCGGTCATCGGCCAGCTGGCGGAGAAGGCCGACGAGTTGTGTCTGCCGACAGTGGTGATCACCTTCGAGCCGCAGCCGCTGGAGTACTTCAAACCCGGGGCGGCGCCCTCGCGTCTGACCCGCTTTCGGGAAAAGATTCAGGCCCTGCGCCGCTACGCCGTGGATCGGGTGTTGTGTCTGCCGTTCAATCGCAAACTGGCACAGCTGAGCCCCGCGGAATTTATCCAGCAGGTGCTGGTCGACGGGCTGGGCGTGAAGTATCTGGTGGTCGGCGATGATTTTCGTTTCGGGCGCGGCCGGGCCGGGACCATTGATGACTTGCGCGCCGCCGGCGACGAACACGGCTTCACGGTGGTCAACATGCACACCTTCGAGATCGACGGCGAACGGGTCAGCAGCACGCGCATTCGCCAGGCGTTGGAAGCCGGCGACATGGGTGCCGCCGAACGGCTGCTGGGGCGCGACTATCGTATGAGCGGGCGGGTGGCGCACGGCGACCGGCTGGGCCGCCAGCTCGGGTTTCCCACGGCCAATATTCATTTGCATCGGCGGGTGACGCCTTTGCAGGGCATCTTTGCGGTGGACGTGTTCGGGCTGGAGCGCGAACCGTTGCAAGGTGCCGCCAGTCTGGGGACCCGGCCGACCGTGGACGGTACGCGCGCCCTGTTGGAAGTATTTATTCTCGACTTCGACCAGGACATTTACGGGCGGCATATCCAGGTCAGTTTCCGGCACAAATTGCGCGACGAGGAAAAGTACGACTCGCTGGAACGGCTCAAACAGCAGATCGACACCGATGTCGAACAGACCCGGGCCTACTTCGCCGCCCATCATTGAACTTCACTGAACGTCAATACGGACTAATATCGTGACTGATTACAAACAGACTCTCAATTTGCCGCAAACCGATTTCCCCATGCGCGGCAACCTGGCCAAACGCGAGCCGGAGTTTTTAAAGCGCTGGTACGCGATGGGCCTGTATGAAAAATTGCGCGAGCAGGCCAAAGCCGAAAACCGGCCACTGTTTCTGCTGCATGACGGCCCGCCCTATGCCAATGGCGATATTCATATCGGTCACGCCGTCAACAAGATCCTCAAGGACATCATCATCAAGTCCAAAACCCTGGCCGGTTACGATGCGCCCTATATCCCCGGCTGGGATTGCCACGGCCTGCCGATAGAGCTGCAGGTTGAAAAGAAAATCGGCAAAGCCGGTGTCGGCGTCTCGCATGAGAAGTTCCGTGCCGCCTGTCGCGATTACGCGGCCGAACAGGTGGACGGCCAGCGCGAAGACTTCAAACGGCTGGGCGTACTGGGTGACTGGGAGCGGCCCTACCTGACCATGGACTTCCGGTTCGAAGCCGACATCGTGCGGGCGCTGGGCAAGATCATCGAACAGGGGCATCTGCACAAGGGCTTCAAGCCGGTGCACTGGTGTGTCGATTGCGGCTCGGCCCTGGCCGAGGCGGAAGTGGAATACGAGGACAAGACCTCGCCGGCCATCGACGTGCGCTTTGAACTATTGAACGAAGAGGCGTTGATGAGCCGTTGTCATCACGTGGAAGGCCATGACGGCAAGGGACCGATCTCGGTGGTGATCTGGACGACCACACCCTGGACCCTGCCGGCCAACCAGGCGGTGGCGGTCAATCCCGAGCTCGATTACGCCGTGGTCCAGTGTGACGGGGTGGGCGAGCATGTACCCGAGCGACTGATCGTCGCCGACGCCATGCTGGGCGATATCATGGCGCGCTGGGAAGTGGAAGACTACCGTGTTCTGGCCTATTGCAAGGGCGCCGATCTCGAGGATCTCAAATTACAGCATCCTTTCTACGATCGTGAAGTGCCGATCATCTGCGGCGATCACGTCAGCCTTGATGCGGGGACCGGCGCCGTGCACACCGCGCCCGGTCACGGTCAGGATGACTATGTGGTCGGGCAGCGTTATCACCTCAAGGTGGACAACCCGGTGGGGGGGGATGGCAAGTTTGTCGAAGGCACGCCGCTGTTCGAAGGCCAGCATGTCTTCAAGGCCAACGACAGCGTCATCGATGCCCTCAAGGCCCATAACAAACTGGTGCATGAGGAAGCGCTGCGCCACAGCTATCCGCATTGCTGGCGGCACAAGAGCCCGATCATCTTCCGTGCCACGCCGCAGTGGTTTATCGCCATGGATCAGAATGAACTGCGGCGCAATGCCCTGAAGGCGATCGGCGAAACACGCTGGATGCCGCAATGGGGCGAGGCGCGCATCATCGGCATGGTGGAGAACCGGCCCGACTGGTGTATCTCGCGCCAGCGTACCTGGGGTGTGCCGATCACCCTGTTCGTGCATAAACAGAGCGGCAAGCTGCATCCCAACACCGCGGCGTTGATCGAACAGGCGGCGCAACAGATCGAACAACGTGGCATCAATGCCTGGTTCGAGCTGGACGTCAAAACATTGCTGGGCGACGAGGCTGATGACTATGAACAGGTCCGCGATACGCTCGATGTCTGGTTTGACTCGGGGGTGACGCATTTTACGGTATTGCATCAACGTCTGGGACTTGATGCGTATCCCGCCGCCGATCTCTATCTGGAAGGCTCCGATCAGCATCGCGGCTGGTTCCAGTCCTCGTTGCTGACGGCGGTCGCCATGCAAGACAGTGCCCCCTACAAGTCGGTACTGACTCACGGTTTCACGGTCGACGCCAAAGGCCAGAAGATGTCCAAGTCAAAGGGCAACGTGGTGGCGCCGCAAAAGGTGATCAACAACCTGGGTGCGGACATTCTGCGCCTGTGGGTGGCGTCCACCGATTACAGCGGCGAGATGCGTGTCTCCGATGAAATCCTCAAACGCACCGCCGATGCCTATCGGCGTATGCGTAATACCGCGCGCTATCTGCTGGCCAACCTGGGTGACTTTGACCCGGCCCAACATACTGTCGCGCCGGAGCAGATGCTCAGTCTGGACAAATGGGCGGTGGAGCGTACCCGTGAGATTCAGCAACAGGTTGAGTCCGCGTATGAGAACTACGAGTTCCATACCATCTATCAGCTGATGCATAACTTCTGCGCGGTGGATCTGAGCAGCTTCTATCTGGATGTGATCAAGGACCGCCAGTACACCATGCCCACAGAGAGCGTGGCCCGGCGCTCGGCGCAGACCGCGGCGTATTACATCGCCGAGGCGCTGGTACGCTGGATGGCGCCCATTTTGAGTTTTACCGCTGAGGATATCTGGGAAAACATTCCCGGCGAGCGCAGCGCGTCGGTGTTGCTCAATACCTGGTACGAACTGCCCCGCATGTTCGGTGATGAACAGGGTGCCGCCGATGAGCTGGCGTATTGGCAACGCATCATCGAGGTACGCGACGCGGTCAACAAGGAATTGGAAAACCTGCGCGTGGCGGGTGGTATTGGTGCCAATCTCGATGCCGAAGTGGGCATCTACGCCGGGCGGGAAATTCACGACGCCCTGGCCCAACTGGAAGACGAATTGCGTTTTGTGCTGATTACCTCCGGAGCGCGGCTCTACCTGGCCGGCGATCCGCCCGCCGAGGCCCAGCACTACACCCTGTCAGGCAACGACGAAATCTGGGTGTCGGTCTCCGCCTCACCGCATGCCAAGTGCGTGCGTTGCTGGCATCATCGCGAGGATGTGGGCAGCCATGCCGATCATCCCGAGTTGTGCGGGCGTTGTGTGGAGAATGTGGATGGTGGCGGTGAAGAGCGGTTACACGCCTGATTTTATTGCTGTAGGAGGGGCTTTCAGCCGCGACTCCTTGTTTGAGTGCCAAAGTCGCCGATGAAATCGCCTCCTACAAAAGGATAATAGAATGTTGAGATGGTTGTGGTTGACGGCGGTGGTGGTGGTGCTGGATCAGGTTAGCAAGCTGATTGCCAGCGCTTATCTAACGTTGCATCAGCCGATCGAATTGATGCCGATGTTTAACCTGACCCTGATGCACAACAGCGGCGCGGCGTTCAGTTTTCTGAGTGACGCGGGGGGCTGGCAGCGCTGGTTTTTTACCCTGGTCGCGATCATTATCAGTATCGTGATCTTTATCTGGATCAAACGGCTGCGACACGAGCATCTGCAGGCCGCTTCCCTGGCGTTAATCCTGGGCGGGGCCGTGGGCAATCTGATCGATCGGCTGCTGCATGGCTATGTGGTCGATTTTCTCGATGTCTATTATCGTGGCGCGAACTGTCTGCCCATGTTTTTTACATGGACTCGTGGCGGGGAGGCCGAGTGTCACTGGCCGGCCTTTAATCTGGCCGATGCGGCCATCACATTGGGTGTGGTGTTGATTCTGATCGATACGTTGCGTCAGTACCGGGCCGACCGGCGGCTGGCGGCCAAATACAAAGACGGATAAAACGAGCGGATTATTATGGCGGAGATCGAAGCGTTGACCATCGGCCCGGGATCGCGGGTGACCATGCACTTTACCCTGAGCCTCACCGATGGCACGGTGGCGGACAGTACCGAGGAGGGGGAGCCGATGACCTTTACCATGGGCGACGGTACCCTGATCGAGGGGCTGGAGATGGTGTTATACGGTTTGAAGGTGGGCAGCAAGCAGTGTCTGGAGATCGGACCGCGCGACACCTTCGGCTTTCCAGACGAGGAGAATATCCATACCCTGCCGCGCAGCGAATTTGCCGCCGAATTGCCGCTGGAGGAGGGGATTATTCTCGGTTTCAGCACCCCGTCCGGGGAAGAGGTGCCGGGCACCATTCACGAAGTCCGTGACGAGGAAGTGGTAGTCGATTTCAATCACCCGCTGGCGGGCCGGCCGGTCGTGTTCGACGTGGAAATTCTGGCCATTGAACCGGGTGAATTCACCCAGGATAGCGATATATGAAAGTCATACTCGCCAACCCGCGCGGCTTTTGCGCCGGGGTCGATCGCGCCATCGACATTGTCGAACGGGCGCTGGAGCTGTTCGGGGCGCCCATCTATGTGCGCCATGAAGTGGTCCACAACCGTTTCGTGGTCGACAACCTGCGCGACAAGGGGGCGATTTTCGTCGAGGAACTGGACGAGGTACCCGACGACGCCACAGTGATCTTCAGTGCCCACGGCGTCTCCCGGGCCGTGCGCGAGGAAGCGGAAAGTCGCGGTCTGAGCGTGTTCGATGCCACCTGCCCGCTGGTGACCAAGGTCCACCTGGAAGTGAAACGCTACAGTCGCAACGGTCAGGAATGCATCCTCATCGGCCATGCCGGGCATCCGGAGGTGGAAGGTACCATGGGGCAGTTCGATACCGGCGCCGGCGGACGGATGTATCTGGTCGAAACCGTGAACGATGTCGCCACCCTGCAGGTCAATGATCCCGAGCACCTGGCCTTCGTCACCCAGACCACCCTGTCGATGGATGACACCGCCGCGATCATCGACGCCCTGCGCGAACGCTTTCCCGCTATTCAGGGGCCGCGCAAGGACGATATCTGCTACGCCACCCAGAACCGTCAGGACGCGGTCAAATCCCTCGCAGAACAGGTGGATCTGCTGCTGGTAGTCGGCTCACCGAACAGTTCCAATTCCAACCGGCTCAAGGAAGTTGCCGAACGGCGTGGCACCAGCGCCTATCTTATCGATAACGCCGACCAGATAGAAAAAAACTGGTTGAACGGAATAACCAATATCGGTTTGACCGCCGGCGCCTCGGCGCCGGAAGTCCTGGTCGAGCAGGTGATAGACAAACTCAGGGAGTGGGGGGTTGACGAAATCGACCGAGGCAACGGTGAGGCGGAGAATGTCGTGTTTTCACTTCCCGTCGAGCTGAAGGAGAAAAGTTGGCAGTCGTCAGATGGCAGTCGGCAGTGAATGTTTAATGATGAATTTTGAATGTTAAATTCATCATTCAAAATTTAACATTCATCATTGATTCAACTGCCAACTTTCTTTAATCCCAAGTATCCTCACCGGCACCAATGGACCCATCGTTGTTTTTATCCCAGCGTCGCTGGCCGGTTGAGGTGATTTCCAGATAACCATCACCGGTCTGGCCTCCTTTGGGTGTGGCACGTAAAACAAAGGTTGTATCGTCCGCGCTTACAATTGTCAGGTCATAGGATTTGGTACTGCCATCCAGAGGTGCCTCGGCAGGAAAGATATCCGGCGTGCCGGTATCGTTACCACCGGTAGCCGCTCCTGCATAGGTATAATTTTCTGTATAGTGACGCTCTATGGCATTGGCAAAGGAGACCAGAGCCGCCTTGGCATCGGCACGACGGGCCTTTTCTATATAGCTTTGATAGGATGGATAGGCAATACCCGCCAGCAGGGAGATGATAGCAACAGCAATCATCAGCTCTATCAGGGTGAATCCGGACTGTTTTCTGATCATTGTATATCGTCCTGTTTTCTATTCGGGAACACGCTCTAAATCCTCGAGCACATGCAGCTCGCTGGTGACCGGCTGACCATTTTCCTCGCGCCATTTGAACTGCACTACCGTTCCGGGGGCAATCAGGAGCGGGTCGCGATAGGTGCTGCTGGATGAGGATGTGGCCCGGGCATCCTCGGCAACCCGGTACGGCATGTCATCAATATAAATCAGCCGTTTGTCACTGTTCAAGCCGGTAACGACACCGACTACATTGTGCGTTTGGGTTTGCCCCTGAGCCGATACGGGCGTAATTATCATGGTAAGGGCGCAAATGGTTGTTACAAGAATCTGTTTCATTTCCATACCTCACTGGTATGGGCAGCCATCAAGGCTGCCCCGTGATTATTTCAGTTGCTCCCAGGATAGCCGGTCACTCCCCGTGTTTTTGGGGTTGTTCTTGATTGACTCGGCCGTACCGGTAGAGCCGCTCATCAGTTTGATGCAGAAATCATCTGAACAAATCGGCGGAGGTGGTGCACCTCCGGCCAGACCCTCCTTGGGCTGCATACCGGAAACCGGAATACTGACTGTCTCACCGCTATCGGGATCGTAGACAGTCATGAATTCCTGATTATCGAAACTGCCGTCTGCATTCAGATCAAAGACTGAATAGCTGAGTCTGCCGCCGCTATTTGGATCCAGCTCCATTAACCAGCTAACGCCACCCCAGCCACAGGGATCGTCGTTGGGAATAATGGAGGTGATAATGATCCGTCCCGCCCATAGCAGGGGAGCAGCAACGACCCGTTCGCCCTGTGCGCCGAAACTATTCGGTGCGGGGGAGACCAGGTCCATATACCAGCCAGGCTCGGTGGTCATTTCCCGGGCAGTAATCATTCTGATGCCCCACTCATGGTCTTCGTTGGTTTGTGGGTTGTTA
>NZ_JAVLAZ010000019.1:30224-37785 GCF_031581315.1 Thiohalophilus sp. | reverse complement strand
CGGAAATCCGCCTTGCGGCCGTTGTTATCGGTCAGGGTGCCGTGGTCCATCACCTGTAGCAACAGGTTGAAGACATCCGGGTGGGCCTTTTCGATCTCATCCAGCAGCAACACGGCATGCGGATGCTTGTTGATCTCCTCGGTCAGCAGCCCGCCCTGGTCATAGCCGACATAGCCCGGCGGTGCGCCAATCAGTCGTGAAACGGTATGGCGTTCCATATATTCGGACATGTCGAAGCGGATCAGTTCGATACCGAGAATCCGCGACAACTGCCGGGTCACTTCAGTCTTGCCCACACCGGTCGGACCGGCGAACAGGAATGAACCGATGGGCCGGCTCTCGTTGCCCAGCCCCGCCCGGGAGAGTTTGATCGCCGCCGAGAGACTGTCGACCGCCTCTTCCTGGCCGTAGATCACCAGCTTGAGATCCCGTTCCATATGGCGCAGGGTCTCCATATCACTGGAAGAAACGGTCTTGGGCGGAATGCGAGCGATCTTGGCGACAATCGCTTCGATCTCCTTCACACCGATGGTTTTCTTGCGTTTGGACGGCGGCTGCATGCGCTGGTTGGCGCCGGCCTCGTCGATGACGTCGATGGCCTTGTCGGGCAGATGCCGGTCGTTGATGTAGCGTTCCGAGAGCTCCGCGGCCAGCCGCAGGGCCTGGTGGGTATAGCGCACGTTGTGGTGCTCCTCGAAGCGGGATTTGAGCCCCTCGAGGATCTGGATGCACTCTTCCACGGTTGGTTCGGGCACGTCGATCTTCTGGAAGCGACGTGACAGGGCCCGGTCTTTCTCGAAAATACCCCGGTATTCCTGGTAGGTGGTGGAACCGATGCACTTGAGCTCGCCGGAGGCCAGCACCGGCTTGATCAGATTCGAGGCGTCCATCGCCCCGCCGGAGGCGGCACCGGCACCGATAATGGTGTGGATTTCATCCACGAACAGTACCCCGCCCTCCTGCTTGCGCAGCTGGGCCAGCACGGCTTTCAGTCGCTTCTCGAAATCGCCGCGATACTTGGTCCCCGCCAGCAGGGTGCCCAGATCGAGCGAGTAAATCACGCTGTCGGCCAGGATTTCCGGCACTTCGCCATCGACAATCTTCTTGGCCAGTCCCTCGGCCAGCGCGGTCTTGCCCACGCCGGCCTCGCCAACAAACAGCGGGTTATTCTTGCGCCGGCGGCACAGGACCTGGATGGTGCGATCCAGTTCGTTCTTGCGTCCGATCAGCGGATCGATGCGGCCCTGGCGCGCCATCTCGTTAAGATTGGTGGTGAACTGCTTGAGCGGATTGGCAGACTCGTCACCGCCCTCCTCGTCAGCCAGACTGTCGGCGTCCACCTGCTCCTCGTCCTGCACCTTGCTGATGCCGTGAGAGAGAAAGTTGACCACCTCGAGGCGACTGACATCCTGTTTTTTCAGGAAGTAAACCGCCTGGGATTCCTGTTCGCTGAAAATGGCCACCAGGACATTGGCGCCGCTGACCTCCTGTTTGCCGGAGGACTGGACATGAAACACGGCCCGTTGCAGCACACGCTGGAAACCGAGGGTGGGCTGGGTTTCGCGATCATCGTGGGGCGGCAACAGGGGCGTGGTCTCGCTGAGAAACTTGTTCAGGTCCTGGCGCAGGGCCTCGATATTGGCACCGCAGGCCTTGAGGACTTCTATCGCGGACGGGTTATCCAGCAGGGCCAGCAGCAGATGCTCGACGGTCATGAATTCATGCTGCTGCTCGCGCGCCTGCTTGAAGGCCTCGTTAAGGGTTTTTTCCAGGTCTTTATTCAACATGACGACCTCCTCGCCTACTGCTCATCGGCATCCGGTTCCAGGGTACAGAGTAACGGATGTTCGTTCTGCCTCGAATAATCGTTGACCTGAGCCACCTTGGATTCGGCAACATCGCGGGGATAGATGCCGCAGATACCTTTGCCCTTGGTATGAACATTCAACATGATATGGGTCGCCTTTTCACGATCCATGCCAAAAAAGGCCTGCAATACATGAACGACAAACTCCATGGGAGTGTAATCGTCATTTATCAGCACAACTTTATACATGGGCGGACGCTTGAGTTTCGGCTTCGCCTCCTCAAGGGCCAGTCCGTCATCCTGGTTTTCGCGGGTATGTTTCGGATCACTCATAGGGCCGATTTTAGCTGATACGAGCGGGAGATGCCCATCCCTCTTTTTGTGCACCAGATCGGATGAAATTCATTTAATTTTGACTATAGTCAGGGGATAAAGTTGCACCCGGGCTCGACCGGTGTGCTGCAATTCCATGGCAACACAAGGGGTAAACCGCTTGCCCCGTCGATGGACAAGGAGGCTGAAAGATTATGTCGACAGGTACAGTAAAATGGTTCAGTAATGCCAAGGGATACGGGTTTATCGCCCCGGAGAACGGCGGAGATGACATTTTCACCCATTTCTCCGCCATCAGCATGGAGGGCTACAAGACCCTGAAAAAAGGCCAGCAGGTCGAATTCGAGTACCAGCAGGGACCCAAGGGGATGCATGCCATCAGCGTGACCCCGCAGGACTCCGGTACGCAACATTAACCTCCCTGCCGGCCCAACAACTACTACATTAACCCAGAAAAAAACCGCCCTTGAGGGCGGTTTTCTCGTCGGGGGAGGCTTGCCTTATCCCATCTGTTGAATGAGTGCATCGCCAAAGGCGGAACTGCTCAGCAGCGTGGCACCGTCCATCAGTCGCTCGAAATCGTAGGTGACGGTCTTGTTGGCAATCGCCCCGGACATACCCTGGACTATCAAATCCGCCGCCTCGACCCAGCCCAGGTGACGCAGCATCATCTCGGCCGAGAGGATCAATGACCCGGGATTGACCTTGTCCTGCCCGGCATATTTGGGAGCGGTGCCGTGAGTGGCCTCAAACAGGGCGACCGTATCGGACATGTTGGCACCCGGTGCGATACCAATTCCACCGACCTGGGCAGCCAGCGCGTCGGAGACATAGTCGCCGTTGAGGTTGAGGGTCGCCACCACGTCGTAATCTTCCGGGCGCAGCAGGATCTGTTGCAGGAACGCGTCGGCAATCACGTCCTTGACGACGATCTCGGTGCCGGTTTGCGGATTTTTAAAGCGGCACCAGGGGCCGCCGTCAATTTCCTGCGCGCCGAATTCCCGTTGCGCCAGCTCATAGCCCCATTGTTTGAAGGACCCTTCGGTGAATTTCATGATATTGCCCTTGTGCACCAGGGTCACCGATGGCCGGTCATTGTCGATGGCATACTGAATGGCCTTGCGTACCAGCCGTTCGGTCCCCTCGCGGGAGACCGGTTTGATACCGATACCGGAACTTTCCGGGAAACGGATCTTGTTGACTCCCATCTCCTGCTGCAGGAACTGAATGACTTTTTTGACTTCCGGGGTGCCCGCTTCCCATTCAATGCCTGCATAGATGTCCTCGGAGTTTTCCCGGAAAATCACCATGTCGGTTTTTTCCGGCTCTTTCAGCGGACTCGGCGTGCCGTCGTAGTAGCGCACAGGGCGCAGACAGACGTACAGATCCAGATCCTGGCGCAGGGCCACGTTCAGAGAGCGAATGCCGCCACCGACCGGAGTGGTCAGCGGTCCCTTGATCGCCACGCTGAACTCACGAATGGCGGCCAGGGTTTCCTCCGGCAGCCAGACATCCGAACCGTAGAGCCGGGTGGCTTTTTCACCCGCGTAGATTTCCATCCAGTGCAACTGGCGCTTGTCACCATAGGCCTTTTCTACCGCGGCATTGACGACCTTCTGCATGACGGGCGTGATGTCGATGCCAATCCCGTCCCCCTCAATGAAAGGGATGACCGGGTTGTCGGGAACGTCTAGTGAATTATCCGGGTTAACCGCGATGGCCTGACCATCAGCGGGGACGGCGATCTTGTCGTAAGCCATACCTCTGTCCTGTAAATCGCAAATGAAAGGTCTATTATATCAGGATTAACGCGCCAGACAGAATGCCCGACCCCAACTCGGCCGGATTCATTCTCCAGGCAGGGAGCGGACGTTCTGGCGAAGGGTAATGCGCCGTTTCTCAAAAGCGGGAATTTCGGGTCGGCCGATATAGTAGCCCTGCAGATAATCGACGCCAATCAGCTCGAGAATGTGCATGCCGGCCTCGTTCTCCACGAACTCGGCTACGGTCAGTTTGCCCATGGCCTGGGCGACATCATTCATTGATTTGACAATCGCCTTGTTGAGGTCGTTGTTATCAATATCCCTGACAAACGAACCATCAATCTTGACATAATCCACCGGCAGGTCCTTGAGATAGGCAAAAGAGGAATATCCCACACCAAAGTCATCCAGCGCCGTACGACAGCCAAGGCTTCGAAGCTTTTCCATAAATGTGGCGGTTAGTTCAAGATTAGCCATTGCGACTGTCTCGGTTATTTCAAAGGTCATCCGCGTCGGATCGATACCGGTCTGCGCAATCTTGTCCGTAATGAAATTAATCATCCCCTCATCATCAAATGATACAGCGGAAAGATTGATTGACAGATTAAAACTCTCGTCTTTATCACTCGTCATATAATCGATGGCGTGATTGACCACCCAGCGATCAATATCAGGCATCAGCCCGAACCGCTCGGCTGGTGGAATAAAACCGCTCGGCATAATAAATCGCCCCTCATCATCCAGCATACGCAACAGGATTTCGCAGCGATTTATTTCATGGGTACCAGCCTGCATGATCGGCTGCACAACAAACATAAAACGGTTACTACGCAACGCATCCTTGATGCGACGCACCCAGCCCATGTCGTCGGAGATATTTTCCAGGTTCTGCTTGTCGGCTTCACTGTAAATATGGACTTTGTTACGTCCCGAACGCTTGGCGGTATTACAGGAGAGATCGGCTCGTGCCAGCAACTCATCCTTACTGACACCCTGCTCGACCATGGCGACGCCTATCGAGCAACCCACATCGGCCAGCCTGCCTTCAAATGAAAAGTGATAATGCTCCAGTTTTTTACGAAAAGCATCGGCGACTTTCATTACATCATCACGAGACACATCATAGAGTATCACAGCAAATTCATCGCCGCCGATACGCGCCACCAGATCGGTTTCGCGGCTACGCTTTTTCAGCATGCCGGCGACTTCAATCAACAATTTATCTCCTGCCAGGTGACCCATAGTGTCGTTGACATACTTGAAGTTATCCATGTCGATATACAGCAGGGCAACATCCTCATGCAGGCCACGCGTGGCGCGTTGCACGACCCGATCCAGTTCCTGCAGGAAAAAATAGCGATTATGCAAGCCGGTCAGAGAGTCGTGTTCTGCCAGGTGACGCAGGTTGCTGATCATGGTAATACGCTCGCTGACATCATCAACCAGCGCGGTGTACAACAACTGCCCCCCGATATTCATTTCGCTGACCTTGATTGCCACAGGGAATGTCGTGCCATCCTGTTGCAACCCGATCGTCTCGACCTCCGAATCTGTCGGTCGAATATCTCCCTGACAAAGGTGACTTATGTATGAGCTATGAAGTAACCGGGTTTCCGGGGGAAACAATTGACTGATATTTTGCCCGATCACCTCTTGTGCCCTGTAGCCAAACAAATGCTCCGCGGCCTGATTGAAGTTTTCAATTACACCATGGGCATCCATGGTGATAACGCCTTCAGCAGCATTATCCAGAATCGACTCCAGTCGTGCCTGACGAGAGTGCACCTGTTCCTGCATATTGTGAAATGCATCCACTAGCAGACGCGTTTCCTCGATGTTCGAGGACATGATGGGATAAAACGACTCGCCACTGGCCTCGGCATTCATTGCATCAGCTACAACCCGCACCGGACGCCGGATCATACGCTCAAACATCAGGTAACCGGCCAGCATCAAGCCAATAAAGGTCACTCCCGACAACCAGAGCATAAGATTAATCCGATCCGCCACATCGTGAGTTTTATCGATAATTTCCGTGGAATGGTTTTTTATTTTCTCGCTTATCTTGCTAACGAGTTGTGTCGTCGCGGTAAATTCCGGCTGTAGTTGCTCATGCAGGAACAGATGATCGATCCGCCATTTATCCGACATCAATGTCGGCTTGATATCGGAAAAGTACTTATCATATTCAATGTAAATCTCACTCATCCGCTCGACTGCAAAGCTCGTCTCAAACGGCAATTTTCCCTGCTGGTCCAGCTCCTGTAACTGTTCAAGCAAATCGCCTACAATGCCCCAGAAGAGATTGCGATCATTGAGTGTAACTTCCATCGCCGAGCGGGGGGTGTCGAACATGCCGCTACGTGACAGAACAAACATGCGAAAAATACTGATTTGCTGAACCCAGGCATAACGCAAATCAGTAAAAAGCCTGTTCGGTTTTTCTTCGTCCGCCATCTCGCCTGTCGAATCAAGGGTCTGAATGGCAGTATTAACCGCGGTAAGAAAATCATTATTGAGCGGTAACAATCGCTCGTTGAGTGTCCGGGTAAAAGGGAAGCGTAACCGGGTGTCGGCGGCCACCATATTGTAGTAACCGATGTGGCGCTTAAGTCTTTGAACATGCTGTTTTAACTCGACAGCCAGCGCTGCGAAGGAGTCCGGGTCATGCTTCGCCGCTTCCTGCCAGTTATTGTGGCGGGTTGATATCGTGAATAAAGCATTGATTTGCCGGTTCAGCTGGTCGAGGTAGTGTTGAATTTGCTGCTCGACGTTTTCATCATCGGTATAGGAGATAACCGTGCGTCGATAGACACGTTGTTCTAGCGCTTGCAAGCTGTTGCGAATCGCGCTGACCTGCCGTTCCAGCTGACGGACTTCCGCGACACTTTGAATGGCTTCCCGGGTTATTTTGCCAGCCTGGTTCTGGCTATAGACAATCATCCCGCCGAGTACCGCAAGGACCAGCAGAACAAGAATGGCAAAACGCCTCTGTAGGGAAGAGAACAACATTTATGGCATGCAATGTGAATTTTTCATATATAAGCATTTCTATCGGCGTGCAGCGGGCACGACTTTAATGTATGACGCGTTAAGTTATTGATTCTTTATTCATAAATCTGAAAATGCTGATTCTATTCAACAAGCCGTATAACGTGGTAAGCCAGTTCAGTGGCGACAATATAGACCAGACCCTGGCCCATTACCTGACAATTCCCGGTGTTTATCCGGCCGGACGCCTGGACAAGGACAGCGAAGGCCTGTTGCTGCTGACCGATGACGGTCAATTACAAAGCCGTATCAGCGACCCGCTTTTCAAGCTCCCCAAGCTATACCAGGTGCAGGTCGAGGGCGTTCCCGACGAAGCGGCACTGGAGCTATTACGCCAGGGCATTGAACTGAAAGACGGTTTAACCGCCCCGGCCGAAGTTGCGGTCATGCCGGAACCGCCGGATCTGTGGCCCCGCCAGCCACCGGTTCGCTATCGGGCGACGATTCCCACCACCTGGCTCTCGCTGGTCCTGCGCGAGGGCCGCAACCGCCAGGTGCGGCGTATGACCGCTGCCGTCGGCTATCCTACCCTGCGCCTGATCCGGTATGCTATCGGCCCCTGGTCACTTGACGGGCTGCAACCCGGACAGTGGCGGGAAATTGAGCA
>NZ_JAVLAZ010000019.1:10306-30124 GCF_031581315.1 Thiohalophilus sp. | reverse complement strand
CGCTGGCAGCATCCTGACAACGGTATTACCTTTGTGCGCCATACTTTTTGCGGTACCGTCGGCGAACCTGATGCCGACCTTGAGCTCGACGAAGGCATCCTGCGTGCGCTCTGGCTGACACCGGAAGAATTGCAGGCTCAGCCTGAACGACTGCGCAGCCCGCTGGTCATGCAAAGCATCGAGGATTATCTGAGCGGACAGCGCTACCCTCTCAAACTGTATCGAGATATTCCATAGAGCAAATATTTACTTTGCGTGCTTTGCGCCTCTGCGAGAGTTATTGCTTTGATTCATTTGTCTCTCGCCAAGACGCCAAGACGCAGAAAAAGATTACAGATAAACAAAACAACCTGATATGACTAAACTGAATATCATCGTGGGCATGTCCGGCGGGGTCGATTCGTCGGTGGCGGCACTGTTGCTCAAGCAGCAGGGCCATGCCGTGCGCGGGGTGTTCATGAAAAACTGGGAAGGCGATGATGTTGATGATCACTGCGCCGCCGAGGAGGACCTCAAGGATGCCCGACAGGTCTGCGAGGCCCTGAACATTCCGCTGCAGGGGGTCAATTTCGCCGACCAGTACTGGGATCGGGTGTTCAGCTATTTTCTGCAGGAATACCGTGCCGGGCGCACCCCCAACCCGGATATTCTCTGTAACCGGGAGATCAAGTTCCGTGCCTTTCTCGATTACGCCCTTGCCCAGGGAGCCGAAAAAATTGCCACCGGTCACTATGCCCGTATCCGCGAGCAGGACGGTCGCTATCAACTATTGCGTGGCAAGGACCACAACAAGGATCAGAGTTACTTTTTATATACCCTGAACCAGGAGCAGCTGGCCAGAAGCCTGTTTCCGATCGGTGAACTGGATAAATCCGCCGTTCGCCAACTGGCCCGGCAACAGGCACTGGTCACATTTGACAAGAAAGACAGCACCGGCATCTGCTTTATTGGCGAACGGAATTTCCGCGCTTTTCTCAAACACTACCTGCCCGCCCAACCCGGCGAGATTCAAACGCCCGACGGCGAACGACTCGGCCGGCATGAAGGACTGATGTATTATACCCTGGGGCAACGCCAGGGCCTGGGTATCGGCGGGGTCAGGGGACACGAAGGGGCGACCTGGTACGTTGCCGACAAGGATCTGGAGAACAACATTCTGATCGTCGTCGATGGCCATGATCATCCCCTGCTCCATAGCCGCCAACTGAGCGCCGGCGATCTGCACTGGATCAGTGGTGAATCGCCCACCGCTCCGTTTCGTTGCACGGCCCGAACCCGCTATCGCCAGGCCGATACAGCCTGTACCATCGACGCCTTGCCCAACGGCACCTGCGAGGTCACTTTCGATGATCCCCAATGGGCCATTACCCCGGGACAGTCGATCGTCTTTTATCAGGATGAGGCCTGCCTGGGTGGCGGCATTATCCAGAATTACCAGCGGAGTACTTCATGAACCGGACAGAAGAACAGGTCCTGGCCCTGGCGGCCGTCTTTCAGGCCGCCCAGCTGGTGCACAACATCGCGTCCAGCGGACGTTACGATGAAGATGATCTGCGTCTTTGCCTGCAAGGTATCATGAATACCGATCCCGATTCTGTGCAGGACGTATTTGGCCCGCCCGACACCCTGCGCACGGGTTTACAGGCCCTGGTGAATCAACTGGGAACGACGGCAAATCAGCGCCAGGTCGAGATAGCCCGCTACGTCATTGCCATGTTGCACCTGCAGGGCAAGCTGAATAAAAACCCGGCCATGCTGGAGCAGATCGCCAACGGCATCGAACGGGTGCGTGCCCAGCTGGAACATTATGATCTGACCCACACCAACGTGCTGGCCAATCTGGCCGGCATTTACAGCGATACCATCAGCAGCCTCACGCCGAAGATCATGGTCAACGGCGAAGAGCGATACCTCTCCAACCCCGACCACGTCAGCCGTATCCGTGCCCTGCTGCTGGCCGGCATCCGCGCCGGCGTCCTCTGGCGCCAGCTCGGAGGCCGCCGCTGGCAGATCCTGTTCAAACGCAAACGCCTGATCGACACTGCCCAGCAGCTGCTTGCCAAATAGTTAAGCCCTGGAAGTTAACGCGGAGGACGCGGAGTCGCAGAGGCGCGGAGAAAACAAAATCAATTCTTTAAAACAGATATATTTTTTGCTGAACTTGATTAACGCACCAATTTCAAGCAAACAATACTAAACCTCTGCCCGTCTATGCGGACTCCGTGTTTTCTTTCCCGTCCCTGAAAAAAGCCCGGTTTATTCCAGATCGTCACCGCCCAGCAGTTGCTTGCCAAATAGTTAAGCCCTGGAAGTTAACGCGGAGGACGCGGGGTCGCAGTGGCGCGGAGAAAACAAAATCAATTCTTTAAAACAGATATATTTTTTGCTGAACTTGATTAACGCACCAATTTCAAGCAAACAATACTAAACCTCTGCCCGTCTATGCGGACTCCGTGTTTTCTTTCCCGTCCCTGAAAAAAGCCCGGTTTATTCCAGATCGTCACCGCCCAGCAGTTGCTTGCCAAATAGTTAAGCACTGGAAGTTAACGCGGAGGACGCGGAGTCGCAGAGGCGCGGAGAAAATAAATTTACTTCATCGAACAACCTACTTTACTGAACCTGATTGATGATGCTGACTCTGAACAGGGTTAGATAGACTATAAGGAAACCCCTGTCACTGTTCCGGTAACAAATAACTTACATAAAATAATTTGCATAATTAAACCTCTGCGCCTCCGCGTCTCCGCGAACTCCGCGTTTTCTTTCCCGCCCCTGAAAAGAGCCCGGTTTATTCCAGATCGACACGGCCCGGCAGTTGCTTCGTCAGTAGTGAGTCTCTAGGAATTAACGCAGAGAACGCGGAGTCGCAGAGGCGCGGAGAAAATAAATTTACTTCATCGAACAACCTACTTTACTGAACCTGATTGATGATGCTGACTCTGAACAGGGTTAGATAGACTATAAGGAAACCCCTGTCACTGTTCCGGTAACAAATAACTTACATAAAATAATTTGCATAATTAAACCTCTGCGCCTCCGCGTCTCCGCGAACTCCGCGTTTTCTTTCCCGCCCCTGAAAAGAGCCCGGTTTATTCCAGATCGACACGGCCCGGCAGTTGCTTCGTCAGTAGTGAGTCTCTAGGAATTAACGCAGAGAACGCGGAGGCGCAGAGGCGCGGAGAAAGTAAGTTTACTTCATCGGACAGACCTACTTTACTGAGCCTGATTGATGACATTCACCCGGAACAGGGTTAGGTGAGCAATTATAAGGAAATCCCGCCATTACTCCGGTTTCGACAACGAATAACTTACATATAATAATTGATACAATTAAACCTCTGCGCCTCCGCGACTCCGCGGACTCTGCGTTTTCTTTCCCGCCCCTGAAAAGAGCCCCGTTTGTTTCAGTGCCGGAGGCTTTAGCGTATAATCGGGATAGAACAAATCACCGGCAAAATCATCGGTTTATCTGAAGGAGCCTGTTTCATGAGCAACAGTTTCAACGCCCGCGCCACGCTCTGCGTCAATGGCCAGGATCACGAAATCTACCGCCTGGATGCGGTCGAGGGTGCCGAACGGCTGCCCTATTCGCTGAAGATTTTGCTGGAGAACCTGTTGCGCCATGAGGATGGCAAGGTGGTCAGTGCCGATGATATCAAGGCGATGGCCAGCTGGGATCCGCAGGCCGAGCCCTGCCAGGAAATCGCCTATACTCCGGCCCGGGTGCTGATGCAGGACTTCACCGGTGTGCCGGCGGTGGTCGATCTGGCGGCGATGCGTGATGCCATGCAGAAACTGGGCGGGGATCCCGAGCGTATCAATCCGTTGCAGCCGGCCGAGCTGGTCATCGACCACTCGGTACAGATCGACAGTTTCGGGAACAAGGATTCCATGCGTCTCAATGCCGAGCTGGAATACAGCCGCAACCAGGAGCGTTACAGCTTTCTCAAGTGGGGCCAGAAGGCCTTCTCCAATTTCAAGGTAGTCCCGCCGGACACCGGTATCGTGCATCAGGTCAATCTCGAATACCTGGCCCGGGTCGTTTTCTCGCGCGAGAACAACGGCGTACTGCAGGCCTATCCCGATACCCTGGTCGGCACCGACTCCCATACCACCATGATCAACGGCCTGGGTGTGCTGGGCTGGGGCGTGGGCGGGATCGAGGCCGAGGCCGCCATGCTCGGCCAGCCGGTCTCCATGCTGATTCCACAAGTGGTCGGCTTCAAACTCACCGGCGCCCTGCCCGAAGGCGCCACGGCCACCGATCTGGTACTGACCGTGGTCGAGATGCTGCGTCAGCACGGCGTGGTGGGCAAGTTTGTCGAATTCTTCGGCGAGGGACTCGAGCACCTGTCACTGGCCGATCGCGCCACCATTGCCAACATGGCCCCGGAATACGGTGCCACCTGCGGGATTTTCCCCATCGATGCTGAAACCCTGACCTATCTGCGACTGACCGGCCGTGATGCCGGGCAGATCGATCTGGTGGAGGCCTATGCCCGCGAACAGGGCCTGTTCCATGAACCCGGCCAGCCCGACGCCGTCTACAGCAGCGTGGTGGAACTGGATATCTCCACGGTCGTTCCCAGCCTGGCCGGTCCGAAACGGCCGCAGGATCGGGTCGCACTCTCCGACAGCAAGCGCGAATTCGAAACCGCGCTCCAGGCCCTCAAGGAAGAGCGCCATACCCAAAGCAAGCCGGTCACTGCGCATATCGATGGGGAGAAAGTGCCCATGCAGGATGGTAATGTGGTCATCGCCTCGATCACCTCCTGCACCAACACCTCCAACCCCTCGGTGATGATCGCTGCCGGCCTGGTGGCACGCAAGGCACACGCACGCGGGCTCAAGGTCAAACCCTGGGTCAAGACCTCCCTGGCGCCGGGCTCGCGGGTGGTCACCGAGTACCTGCAGCAGGCCGAGCTGATGGACGATCTCGAATCGCTCGGTTTTCACGTGGTCGGCTACGGCTGCGCCACCTGCATCGGTAACTCCGGTCCCCTGCCCGAACCGGTCTCCAAGGCCATCGCCGAAGGCGATCTCTCGGTCTGTTCCGTGCTCTCCGGCAACCGTAACTTCGAAGGCCGGGTACATGCCGAGGTCCGCATGAATTACCTGGCCTCGCCGCCGCTGGTGGTGGTCTACGCCCTGGCCGGGCGCATGGATATCGACGTGTATAACGAGCCGCTGGGCCAGGACGCCAACGGCAATGATGTTTTCCTCAAGGATGTCTGGCCCAGCCAGAAAGAAATCCAGGAATTAATCCTCAACAGCGTCAACAGCGAGGAGTTCTCCAGCTCCTACAAGGATGTGTATAACGGGGAAGAAGCCTGGCGCGATCTCAGCTCGCCCGAAGGCCAGCTGTTCGACTGGCAGGACGATTCGACCTATATCCAGAACCCGCCCTACTTCGAGGGCATGAGTCGTGATCTGGCCCCCATCGGAGATATCGAGGGCGCCCGGGTACTGGCCCTGCTGGGCGATTCGGTCACCACCGATCACATCTCGCCGGCCGGGGCCATCAAGGCCGACAGTCCGGCCGGCCAGTATCTGCAATCCAAGGGCGTGGCACCCGGCGACTTCAACTCGCTCGGCTCGCGGCGCGGCAATCACGAGGTGATGATGCGCGGTACCTTTGCCAATATTCGCCTGCGTAACCAGCTGGCCCCGGGCACCGAAGGCGGCGTGACCCGCCACCTGCCCGACGGCGAGGCCATGAGCATCTATGCGGCGGCGATGCAGTATCACGACGAACAGGTACCGCTGATCGTCATCGCCGGCAAGGAATACGGCTCCGGCTCCTCCCGTGACTGGGCCGCCAAGGGGCCACGTCTGCTGGGCGTGCGCGCCGTCATCGCCGAAAGCTACGAGCGCATCCATCGCTCCAACCTGGTTGGCATGGGCGTTCTGCCGTTGCAGTTCAAGGAGGGTGACACCCCGCAATCGCTGGGACTGACCGGCGAGGAAGAGTACACCATCTCCGGTCTGGGTGACGGTTCTGCGCGGCACGTTGAGGTCATTGCCCGCGATCCCGTACAGGGCAAAAGCCTGATGTTTACCGCCATCGTCCGCATCGATACCCCGCAGGAGGTCGAATACTACCGCCACGGCGGGATCCTCCATTACGTGCTGCGCCAGCTGGCGGCCTGAGCCGATAAACTGCCACTTTCATTGTCGCCCCGGCCCGGTTGAAACCGGACCGGGGCGTCTACAGGTCCACATTAAAGCCCCGGCCAAACAGGCCGACAAGATCCATACAGGGCTATATAGGTACAACCAACCATCAATGTGGAGAGTGAGTGTCGTGAAAGACGTGGAATACGGACCCCGCATCGGTTCCCATCTGGGTAAACCGATTTACAAGACCATCGAACACAACGGCTATCATTACGAATACGATCGGCTGGCGTGGTGTGACGAGGAAGGCTGTCCCTTGGACCAGCTGGCCGCCAACGAGGTGCTGTTCAAACCGGGCCTGATTTACCGCCTGACGGGTTAAGCGTACCTTAACCACAGAGGACTCAATCGAAACCTCCGGACTGGCTATTCAATCCCGCGTTTTTCAGTGCCAGTCGGTGGGTTCGGTGGTGATACCTGTCCAGGTTCGCTCTACAATCGTTAAGGTAAAACTTTATCTCTCGCCAAGACGCTACGTCGCAAAGAAATCTGATTTCGCTCACTTCTCGGCGCACTTTGCGTCTCTGCGAGAGGATTATGGCCGGACATCGTCTCGAGGCCATCCTCTCCCTGACATCGGCCCTCCGGGATTAGCGGAACCTCCCGGCAACGGTTCCCTGCGTTGCTCCGCCTCCTGCATCCCGACAGTCGTGAGGTAAACCATACTGACAGCGGACAGTTCCCGCCAAATCGTGTAAAATTACGGTCTGTTTCAAGAGCCTCACAGGAGCCCGAATGGAGCTGACCAGCCTGACTGCCGTTTCCCCGATCGACGGTCGATATTCCAGCAAAACCCAGGACTTGCAGCCGATCTTCAGTGAATACGGCCTGATTCGCCATCGGGTGCTGGTGGAGGTACGCTGGTTACAGCAACTGGCGGCCAGCGAGGCGATTGCCGAGGTTCCCGCCTTCTCCGATCACGCCCGCAAGATCCTCGAGGGCATTATCGATGACTTTAGTGTCGAGGATGCACAACGGGTCAAGAATATCGAGAAAACCACCAACCACGACGTCAAGGCGGTGGAATATTTCCTCAAGGAAAAGATCGCCGGCAATGCGGAGCTGGAAGCGGTCAGTGAATTTATCCATTTCGCCTGTACCTCGGAAGACATTAATAATCTGGCCTATGCCCTGATGCTGCGCGAAGCGCGCAATCAGGTCCTGCTGCCGCAACTGGATGAAGTGATCGAGACCTGTCGCGAACTGGCGCACCGCTTTGCCGCGATCCCCATGCTCTCGCACACCCACGGCCAGCCGGCTTCACCGACGACAGTGGGCAAGGAACTGGCCAATGTTGTGGCCCGGCTCCAGCGCCAGCGCCAGCAAATCGCGGCCGTTCCCATGCTGGGCAAGATCAATGGCGCGGTGGGCAACTACAACGCGCATCTGGCGGCCTATCCGGAAGTCGACTGGCCGGCATTTGCCAAAGCCTTTGTGACCTCGCTGGATCTGGACTGGAATCCCTACACCATTCAGATTGAGCCGCACGACTATATCGCCGAGTTCTTCGATGCCGTTGCCCGGTTCAACACTATTCTGCTCGATCTGGATCGCGATATCTGGGCCTATATCTCCATGGGCTTTTTCAAGCAGAAGACCGTCGCCGGTGAAGTGGGCTCGTCCACCATGCCGCACAAGGTGAACCCGATCGATTTTGAAAACTCCGAAGGTAACATCGGCATTGCCAATGCCCTGTTCAATCACCTCGGAGCCAAGTTGCCGGTCTCCCGGCTGCAACGGGATTTGACCGACTCGACCGTGCTGCGCAACCTGGGGGTCGGTATCGCCCATTCGTTAATTGCCTATCAATCAAGCCTGCGCGGTCTGGGCAAACTGGAAGTCAATGATGCCCGTCTCCAGCAAATTCTGGACGACAACTGGGAAGTGCTGGCCGAGGCGATTCAGACCGTCATGCGTCGCTACAATATCGAAAAGCCCTATGAGAAACTCAAGGAACTGACTCGCGGTCAGCGTATCACCGCCGAGGGCATGCGCGAGTTTATCCAGCGCCTGGAGATTCCCGAACACGCCAAGCAACCGTTGCTCGAGATGACCCCGGCCAGCTACATCGGTAACGCGGTCGACCAGGCCAACGGCATCTGATCGGCATGGCCGCACGCGCTCCGCTCGGCCAACTCTCCCCTGCCGGTTTTTTACAGGATTACTGGCAACAACAACCGTTACTCATCCGACAGGCACTGGATCCGACGACATTCAGCCTGTCTCCTGATGAACTGGCCGGACTGGCCTGCGAGACCGATATCGAATCCCGCCTGATACTGGAAAAAGACGGGCCGCAGCCGTGGTACCTGGAAAACGGGCCATTCGATGCCGAACGTTTTGCCAGCCTGCCCGACTCACACTGGACCCTGCTGGTGCAGGATGTCGATAAATACATTCCCCAGATCGCCGAGCTGCTGCATCAGTTCCGGTTTATTCCCGACTGGCGCATCGATGATGTGATGATCAGTTACGCCACCAATCACGGTTCGGTCGGTCCCCACGTCGATAATTACGACGTATTTCTGCTGCAAACGCACGGCCGGCGTCGCTGGCGAATCAACACGCAGCCGGTCGCGGATGATAATTTCATTCCGGATATTGCTCTGCATATTCTCAAACAGTTCGACGGCGAACAGGAGTGGCTACTCGAACCCGGTGACATGCTGTACCTGCCACCGGGTGTCGCCCACCATGGCATCGCCGAGGGCGAATGCATGACAATGTCCGTCGGCTTTCGTGCCCCCTCTTATGCCCAGTTAATCGGCAGTTACGCCGATGACTATGTGGAATCCCAGCAAAGCCACCGGTTTTATACCGACCCCGGCCGTGACCTGCCCGATCACCCGGCCCACCTCGACAGCCGATCGCTGGCCGAGTTGCGGGCAATCCTGCGCCTGGAATCGATACCGGATACCCGGCTGAATGAGTGGCTGGGCTGTTTTTTGACCGAAGCCAAACAACATGATGCCGTACTGCCACTGGAGACCCCTCTATCGCCCGATACGATCAAGCAGACGCTCTCACAGCAACCGGTACTGGTCCGCAATCCCTGGGCGCGTTTGATTTACACACAACAAGAGAATCAATTGAATCTGTTTGCCGCCGGTCACCTTTTGCGACTCGACCCGACACTGCTCGACCCGGTGCGCTGGATATGCGATCACGATGTCTATGCGCTGGACAACGTCACACAATGGCAGCAAGACACGGCATTTATCCAACTGCTCACGGATCTGATCAATGCCGGTGTGATACTCATCGATGAAACCGACTGACTGGATGATCGAGACCGTAAGGTTTGACGAGGCCCGGGAGGCCATCGAATCGATCCGCCGGCACGTGTTTATCGAGGAGCAACAGGTCCCGGAAGAACTTGAATGGGACGGACTGGATGAACAGGCTACCCATCTGCTGGCCTGTGTCGACGAGATGCCCGTGGCCACGGCCCGAATACTGCCTGACGGCCATATCGGTCGCATGGCCGTACTTCCAGACTGGCGTCAGCACGGGATTGGCATGGCCCTGTTGACACGCCTGCTGATCCTCGCCCGTGAACGGGCACTAAAGCAGGTCTTTTTAAATGCCCAGCTGCCGGCCATGGATTTTTATGCCAAAGCCGGTTTTAACGAAACAGGCAGCACCTTCATGGATGCCGGGATCCCGCACAAGAGAATGGTTCTGGAATTGGATCAGATCGACTAGAATTCAGACATGGCTGACATAGACAATACCCCGACACTGAGCCGGGCGGATATCGGCGAGGAAACCGGTAAACTGACGATTAACGATCGCCAGGAGAATTACCAGGCCCTGCTGAATATGATCGACAAGGGCCGGCGCTCATTGCATATCTACAGCCGTTATCTGGATGGCAAGCTCTACGACCGCCAGGAGTTCAACAGTGCCGTACGCCGCCTCGCCAGCCGGCATCCCCAGTCGCAGGTTCGTATTCTGCTGCGCGACATCGAGCCCCTGGTCAAACATGGCCATCGCTTGATTGAACTGTCCCGTCATCTCAGCAGCTCGATGGAAATCCGGGTCATTCACAAGGATTACGCCGAAGACAACGAAAGTTTTTTTATTGTGGATCAGCGCGCCGTCCTGCATCGCAAACTCGCCGATCGCTATGAAGGCATCGTCAATTACAACGATCCCAAACTGGCCCACTATCTGCTACACCACTTTAACGAAGTCTGGGAACACAGCCAGGTTCCGACCGATGCCCGACGGCTCTATTTATAATCGGGTAAGAATGCCACCGATGACACCGACACTAACACCGAAAACACGGAATACCGGTTACCCGGGCCCGGCAATCCACGGGGCAATTCAGTGTCTTCGATGTTTTCAGTGGTTTTATTAACCGTACCCACGATGGAAGATGCTCTAAAATGCGCCAGTTGATATTCCGTCCCCTGCTTTATATTGCTTTCGCCCTGATGGCCTTATCGCCGGTTCTGGCCGCCGATATGGAACTGGAGGTGATCGATTTGCGCCACCGGCCGGCCGATGAGATCGTGCCACTGGTCAAACCGTTTGTGGTCGATGGCGGCAGCGTCACCGGCAAGGATTACCGGCTGATCATTCGTTCCACCGGCAAGAATATTGACGAGATCAAATCGCTGCTGACGGAACTGGATACGGCCCTGCGTGAACTGACCGTGTATGTGTCAACCGATGCCGAAGCCATCAGGACCGAACAGTCGATCGCCGTGCAGGGCCGCATCGGCAACGATTCGATTGAAGTTCGCGGTGGTTCTTCCGGTGAAGAGCAGAGCATTGTGATCGACAGTGGCAAACAGGTTGAAGGGGGCGCCAGTGGCGGTGGACGGGTCCACAGCACGCGTTCCCGCAGCCGGGAACCGGCGGCACAGACCATTCGCGTACAGGAAGGTCAGTGGGCTACCATCCGCACCGGTCAGGCGGTACCGATTACCGAACAGACCACCAATCCGGACGGCACCGTTACCCGCAGCACCCGTTATCAGAATGTGACCAGTGGTTTTCAGATCCGTCCGCAACTCAACGGTGAGCAGGTCCAGCTCTATATTCGCCCGCAGCGGGCCTCGGTCAGTGAATCCGGTGGCGGGCGAATCAACCTCAGTGGCATGGAAACCACGATCCGCACCCGCCTGGGTGAATGGGTTGAACTGGGTGGCAGTCTGGAAACACTGCGCAGCCAGCAAAACAGTATTACCCGCTCCACCCGTCGCGAGGAAGCACAACGGCAGCGGGTTTTTGTTAAAATCGAACTCCAGCCGTAATTCGTTCGAGGTTGTTGTGAATCAGAGTTCCCCTGTCCGCTACACGGTCTATCCGATCTCCCCGGAAGCCCACCTGTTTCGTGTGCAATGCACCATTGAACAACCGGATCCGACCGGCCAGCGCCTGAGCATGCCCGGCTGGATTCCCGGCAGTTACATGATTCGGGACTTTGCCAGAAATGTTGTCTGGCTGCGGGCAAACGACGAGCAGGGCCATCCGCTTGCCGTGGTCAAACTTGACAAGGCGACCTGGGAAGTGGCCGCCTGCGACACGCCCCTGTATATAGAATATGAAGTGTATGCCTGGGATCTGTCGGTACGCGGCGCCCATCTGGATACCAATCATGCCTATTTTAATGGCACCACGGTTTTTATCGCTGTCGAAGGCCAGACCGAACAACCCTGCCAGGTGACACTCCAGCGTCCCGAAGGAGAAACCTATCAAAACTGGCGTGTCGCCACGACCCTGCCGCGCAGGGAAGCCGCGCTGTACGACTTTGGCAGCTACGAGGCGGCCGACTACGATGAGTTGATCGATCACCCGGTCGAGATGGGCCGTTTTGATCTCGCCAGTTTTGAGGTGGCCGGGGTACCGCACGATATCGCGATCACCGGTAAACATCGCGCCGATCTGCCCCGCCTGTGCCGGGATCTGGAAAAGATCTGCGCCACCCATGTGACCATGTTTGGCGAATTACCGGAGATGGAACGTTATCTGTTTATGGTAACGGCTGTCGGCGAAGGCTACGGCGGTCTGGAACATCGCAGTTCCACCAGTCTGCTGTGCAGTCGCAACGATCTGCCCTTACCCGGCCAGGAGACGATCACCGATAACTATCGCAACTTCCTCGGCCTGTGCAGCCACGAATACTTTCATCTGTGGAACGTCAAACGGATCAAGCCGGCGGCGTTCATGCCCTATGATCTGAGCCGCGAAACGCCGACCCGTCAGTTATGGGCCTTCGAAGGCATTACCTCCTATTACGACGAACTGGCCCTGGTGCGCAGCGGCGTCATCAATACCGAAAGTTATCTGCAATTGCTCGGACAAACCGCCACCCGGGTCTGGCGCGGCGCCGGACGTTTCAAACAGAGTGTGGCCGAAAGCAGCTTTGATGCCTGGAGCAAATTCTACAAACAGGATGAAAGCGCGCCGAACAATATCGTCAGCTACTATACCAAGGGCGCCCTGATCGCCCTGGCACTGGATCTGACCCTGCGCCAGACGACCGACGATGCCCGATCCCTGGATGATCTGATGCGCCGACTCTGGCAGGACTACGGCAAACCGGGAATCGGTGTCCCCGAAGGCGAGATAGAACGTCTGGCCGGGGAAATCGCCGGAACCGATCTGAGTGACTTCTTTGCCCGCTATGTGCACGGTACCGAGGATCCGCCTCTGCAGTCCCTGCTGGAACAAACCGGCATCGATTTTTGCCTGCGTCCCGCGCGCAGTATCGATGACAAGGGAGGCAGCACCGATGAACAATTGTCCGAACAACGCCCGCCCGTCTGGCTCGGGGCGCGCGTGGCCAATGATTCGGTGGGGGCGCGTCTGACCCAGGTGTTCGATAACGGCCCTGCACAAAAAGCCGGTCTGTCGGCGGGCGATATGATCATCGCCTGTGATCAGATCAAGGTCGGCAAAAACAATCTGGAAACGCTGCTGGGCGACTACCCTGCCGGTTCATACGTGACGTTGCACGCCTTTCGCCGCGATGAATTGTTTGAAACCCGGCTGACACTGGAACCTGCACCGGCGGATACGGTCTATTTGACTATCAAGGCCCAGTCGACCACCCGACAATCACTGGCCCGCGAACGCTGGCTGGGGCAGAATCGTGAGACCCAAACCGCCAGAGCGGCCGTTAATCACTGAACAATAACAACATTCGCCCATGCAACCGACTTACGATCCATACCGGGATCCGCTGGACAACCTGATCAAGCTGACCCATATCGTCTATCTCCTGCAGGCATTGACCTATGTCACCGCCATCACCTATGTCATTGCCGTCATTATCAACTATGTGAAACTGGATGATGTGCGCGGCACATGGCTGGAATCTCACTTTCGCTGGCAGATACGCACCTTCTGGATCAGCCTGGTCGGCCTGATTATCGGTACCCTCGGGGTGTATATTCTGATCGGCTGGCTGATCCTGGCCGCGACATTTTTCTGGGTCGTTTATCGCATTATCAAAGGCTGGTTGTACCTGTATGAAAAACGACCAATGAACGCCCCGGCAATCTCCCCCCATGCAGGCACCTGAGAGGCGCCTGTGGTATTGTGCAATGCGTTGCGCCACAACAAAAACCGGACAGTTATGTTCAACGGTCTGAAAAACCCGTTGTCTGTAAAAGGATAAAACGCGACCCATGAGTCTGCTGGGACTGGTACTCACAATCTTTGTCGGCAGTGTACTGGCGGCCGGCATCGCCCGCCTCGGACGTCTGCATTCGGCCTGGCTGTCCGGTGTCGTGGTGATCGTCGCCCTGTTCCAGCTGTGGCCCATGATTGCCCCGGTCGCCGATGGCGCCATCATCATCCAGCGTCTGGGCTGGATGCCGGCGATTGGCCTGGATCTGGTCTTTCGTCTCGACGGGCTGGGCCTGCTGTTTGCCCTGCTGATCCTCGGTATTGGTCTGCTGATCATTCTCTATGCCCGTTACTACCTGTCCGAACGGGATTGCATGGGCCGTTTCTACGCCTACCTGCTGCTGTTCATGGGCGCCATGCTCGGCATCGTGCTGTCGGAGAACATCATCCAGTTACTGATCTTCTGGGAGCTGACCAGTCTCTCCTCCTTCCTGCTGATCAGTTACTGGCAGGAGCGCAGCGATGCGCGCAGCGGGGCACGCATGGCCCTGGCGGTCACCGGCGCCGGCGGGCTGGCCATGCTCGGGGGGTTTGTGCTGCTCGGCGAGATCGTCGGCAGTTACGAACTGTCGGTGATTCTCCAGTCCGGGCATATCATTCGGGATCATCCCCAGCATCTGACCGTCCTGATCCTGATCCTGCTCGGCGCCTTTACCAAGTCCGCCCAGTTTCCGTTTCATTTCTGGCTGCCCAATGCCATGTCGGCGCCCACCCCGGTATCGGCCTATCTACACTCGGCGACCATGGTCAAGGCCGGGGTGTTTTTGCTGGCCCGGTTCTTCCCGGCCCTGTCGCAAACGCCCGAATGGTCCTGGCTGGTCGGCGGCGCGGGCCTGGCGACCCTGCTGGTCGGTGCCATCTTTGCGCTGTTCAAGCACGATCTGAAAGGGCTGCTGGCCTATTCGACTATCAGTCACCTGGGACTGATCACCCTGCTGTTCGGCATTGGCACCCCGCTGGCAGCGGTCGCCGGGGTGTTTCACATTATCAATCATGCCATCTTCAAGGCGTCGCTGTTCATGGCCGCCGGAATCATCGATCATGAAACCGGCTCGCGCGATATGCGCCAGCTCAACGGGATGTGGAAATACATGCCACATACGGCCTTGCTGGCCATGGTCGCCGCCGGCGCCATGGCCGGTGTGCCGTTGCTGAACGGCTTTCTCTCCAAGGAAATGTTTTTTGCCGAGGCGGTCAGCGCCTCCACGCATCTGCAACTGGGCTGGTGGTTGCCGGCGCTGGTCACCCTCTCCGGGGTATTCGCCTTCGCCTACTCCTTCCGCTTTATTCACGATGTCTTTTTCAACGGGGAACCGCTCGAACTGCCCAAGACCCCTCACGAGCCGCCGCGCTGGATGAAGGTGCCGGTGGAAATGCTGGTCGCTCTGTGTCTGCTGGTCGGCATCCTGCCGACGCTGACGGTGGAACCGTTGCTGCGTATCGCCGCCCAGGGCGTGCTGCAAACCCCGCTGCCCCATTTCGATCTGGCGATCTGGCATGGCTTCAGCCCGGCATTGTGGATGAGCATCATTGCACTGGTGGGTGGTGGCCTGATCTACAGTGTGCGCCATCCCCTGTTTCGCTTCCACGATCGGGTATTGCTCCCCTATCTGCAGGCCAGCAAGGTCTTTGATTTTGTGCTGGGCACACTGTTCGCCCTGGCCCGTACGGTTACCGGCCTGATCGATATCGGTTCGCTGCAGCGCATGCTGGCCTGGTTTGTCGCCGCCGCCCTGGTACTGGGCATCGCCGGTTTTGTCAGCGGCGGGGCGCCCCTGCGCGGCACGGCCGACAGTCTGCCGCTGGACGGTGTCAGCCTGGTGGCGGCGCTGGTGTTGATCGCCGCGGCCATCGGCACCGTGGTCCTGCATCGCCGGCGACTGATCAGCCTGACCGTCATGGGCGCGGTCGGCCTGATCGTGGCGCTGATTTTCATCAAATTCTCCGCGCCGGATCTGGCCCTCACCCAGTTGTCGGTGGAAATTGTCACCATCGTGCTATTGCTGCTGGCGCTCTATTACCTGCCCCAGCAACAGGCGCCGGAATCGGCCTGGCTGCGCCGGGGCCGCGATCTGGTTCTGGCGGTAACCGCCGGCGGCGGCGCGGGGCTGCTGAGCTGGGCGGTGCTGACCCGCCCGTTAGACAGTATCTCTGACTATTTTCTGGCCAACAGCGTCAGCGGCGGCGGGGGCACCAATGTGGTCAATGTCATCCTGGTCGACTTCCGCGGCTTTGATACGCTGGGTGAAATTACCGTGCTCGCGCTGGCGGCCCTGGGCATTTACGCGATGCTCGAACGGGTGGAACTGACCGGCCCCGACGTGGACCGTTACGGCCGCCCCTGGAACCCGGACGTGCATCCGGCGATCATGGCCTCGCTGACCCGGGTCTTGCTGCCGCTGGCGCTGCTGGTCTCCCTGTTTATTCTGCTGCGCGGTCATAACCTGCCTGGCGGCGGCTTTATCGCCGGCCTGGTCACGGCCGTGGCATTGATTACCCAGTATCTGGCCAACGGCTCACGCTGGACCCGGTCCCGTCTGCCGGCCAACATGCATCCGGTCATCGCCCTCGGCCTGCTGCTGGCCACCCTGACCGGGCTGGGCAGCTGGCTGTTCGGTTATCCGTTTTTGACCTCGACCTTTACCCATGTCCATTGGCCCGTGGTCGGCGATTTCGAACTGGCCTCGGCCATGCTGTTCGACCTGGGGGTCTATCTGACCGTGGTCGGCGCCACCCTGCTGATTCTGATTTTCATCGGGCTGTTGCACAGCAATGATGACAGCGCCAGTCGCCCGCAAGAGGAGGCACACTGATGGAAGCGCTGTTGTCCCTGCTGATTGGCGTGATGACCGCCTGCGGTGTGTATATGCTGCTGCGCGGACGCACCTTCCCGGTCGTCCTCGGGCTGACCCTGCTCTCCTATGCGGTCAACGTCTTCCTGTTTGCCATGGGACGACTGACGATCGGCCGCCCGCCGGTGATCGACGAGGCTGTCAGCCAGTATGCCGATCCCCTGCCCCAGGCGCTGGTACTGACCGCTATTGTCATCAGCTTTGGCATGACCGCCTTTGTCATCGTGCTGGCGCTCAAGGCCCGGGCGGAACTGGGTAACGACCACGTGGACGGAGAGCGCGAATGAATCATCTGGTTATCGCGCCGATTCTCCTGCCGCTTGTGGCCGGCATCGTGCTGTTACTGCTGCGCCGCACTCCGCTGCCCTTTCAACGTGGTCTGAGCCTGATCGCGTTGCTGGCCCAGGTCGGGGTAGCCCTGCACCTGTTGCAGAGCGTGCTGGAGGGGCCGTTGCGGGTCTATGCGCTGGGGAACTGGCAGGCCCCCTTCGGCATCGTGCTGGTGGCCGATCCGCTGGCCGCCTGGATGGTCCTGATCACCGCCCTGCTGGCACTGTTCGCCCTGCTCTATGCCCTGCGCGGTGGCGATCAGGCCGGGCGTCATTTTCATGTGCTGTTTCAACTACAGCTGTTTGGTTTACAGGGCGCGTTTTTGACCGGCGATCTGTTCAACCTGTTCGTCTTTTTCGAAATTCTGCTGCTCGCCTCCTACGGTTTGTTGTTGCACGGCAGTGGCCCGCGCCGCAGTCGCGCCGGTCTGCATTTTGTGGTGCTCAACCTGGCCGGTTCCAGCCTGTTTCTGTTCGCCGTCGGCACGCTTTACGGTACCTTCGGTACGCTCAACATGGCCGACCTGGCGGTACACATCTCACGAGCCAGTGCCGACCAGCAGAGCCTGGCGCGCCTGGCCGGACTGTTGCTGTTCGGCGTCTTTGCGCTCAAGGCGGCAGTGGTGCCGCTGCACCTGTGGCTACCCGCCGCCTATGCCGCCGCCACGGCCCCGGTCGCCGCCCTGTTTGTCATCATGACCAAGGTGGGCGCCTACGGCATCCTGCGTCTGGATGTGCTGCTGTACGGGGATGGGGCGCTATCGGACCTGCTCGATGCCTGGTTGCTGCCGCTGGCGCTGTTAACCCTGGGACTGGGCACGCTGGGCGTCATGGCCAGCACGGAGCTGCGCCGCCAGATTGCCTGGCTGGTAGTCATCTCGGTGGGCACCCTGCTGACCGCATTTGCCCTGGGCGGGGTCAACGGCATCGCAGCCGGGCTCTATTACCTGCCCCATACCACCTTTGCCGGCGCGGCGTTTTTCCTGCTGGCGGACAGCCTGGCCCGGCGCCGGGGCGAGCACGACGATCATTTCGTGCCCCACGCCCGGCTGGCCGATCGGCGCCTGCTCGGCGGGCTCTTCTTTATTGTGGCCATCCTGGTTGCCGGACTGCCGCCCCTTTCGGGCTTTATTGGCAAGTTTCTGATCCTGCGCGCCGCGCTCGACACACCGGACGCCACAGCCTGGGTTCTGGCGATTGTTCTGGGCGGCAGCCTGTTAACCATCGTCGCCCTGGCCCGCTCCGGCAGTCTGATTCTCTATCGTTCACACCCGGCCGAACACGGGACGGCAACCGGCCAGTTATGGCCGGAATTGCTCCCGGCGACCGGGCTGATACTCCTGTGTCTCGGGCTGATGATCGCCGCCGGGCCGATCGACGGCATCACCCGGCTGATCGCCGAACAACTCATGCAGCCAGAGATCTATATTCAGGCTGTACTGGGAGGTACCGGCAGATGATACAACGCTGGCTGCCCCATCCGGTTTTGACCCTGTCGCTGGCGCTGATCTGGATGCTGCTGGTCAACAGCTTCGCGCCCGGTCATCTGTTGCTCGGTCTGTTGTTCGGCTGGGCGATTCCGCTGTTTACCCGCCATTTCTGGCCGGAAGAGGTACGCATTGCCCGACCGCTGGTCCTGCTGCGGTTTATCGTTATTGTGTTATTCGATATTATCATTGCCAACCTGACTGTGGCACGACTGATACTGGGCCGGCCCAAACACCTGCAACCCCGGTTTGTCGAACTGCCACTGGATTTACGCACCGATCTGGCCATCAGCCTGCTGGCCAATACCATCAGCCTGACCCCCGGTACCGTCTCGGCGAAGCTCAGTGAGGATCGGCGTTGTCTGATTGTGCATGCGCTCCACGAAACCGATACCGACGCCATGGTGGCCAAAATCAAGCAACGCTATGAAGCGCCCCTCAAGGAGGTGTTTGAATCATGATTGAAACCGTTATCCCGATTGCGTTTGGTCTGGTTTCCGTCGCCGTTTTGCTGAACCTGTGGCGATTACTGTTCGGACCGGATATGCCGGATCGTATCCTGGCCCTGGACACGCTTTACGTGAACACCATTGCCCTGCTGGTATTGTTTGGCATCTATTCAGCCAGCAATATCTATTTCGAAGCCGCGCTGTTGATCGCCCTGATGGGCTTTGTCGGCACCGTTGCGCTGTGCAAATACCTGCTGCGCGGCGACATCATCGAGTAATTATCATGGCCGAATATATTATTTCCGCATTGATTCTGATCGGCGCCGCTTTTACCTTCATCGGTTCGCTCGGTCTGGCGCGTCTGAAGGATTTCTACACCCGCCTGCACGGCCCCACCAAGGCCACCACCCTGGGCGTCGGCAGCCTGCTGTTTGCCTCAGCCCTCTACTTCAGCAGCGGCGACGAACTCAGCCTGCACGAAATCCTGGTCACCCTGTTTCTGTTCATCACCGCCCCCGTCAGCGCCCACCTGCTCTCCAAAGCCGCCCTGCACCTGCAACTGCGCTCCCTTGCCAAACCGCCCCAAGATAGCAATGAACAGGCGAAATAAAAGATCCACCGCAGAGACGCAGAGTTCGTAAAACAAGTCTGATTTGATCTATGGGTCCGCAAATACACGCAAATTAACGCGAATAAATCATTATCTTATATTTGCGTTAATTCGCGTTTATTAGCGGACTGAATAATATTTCACTTTGCATCCTCCGCTCGCTCGACGACATTGAAATAGTCCAGGCTGAAGAGCTAATCCGGAATAGCAACGAACAGGCGAAATAAAAGATCCACCGCAGAGACGCAGAGTTCGTAAAACAAGTCT